>DASXGQ010000057.1:0-72339 GCA_036488995.1 Caulobacteraceae bacterium | reverse complement strand
CAGCAAGTTCGACTACCTGTTCGGCCGCTTCACCGGCGCCTATCTGGCCGCCGCGTTGAGCTTCATCGCCGTGCCCGTGGGCTTCATCCTGGGCTCGCTGATGCCCTGGGTGGACAAGGAGACGCTGGGCCCGTTCATGCCCGGGGCCTACCTCTTCGCCTATTTCTACCTGGCGCTGCCGGTGCTGCTCTTGAGCTCGGCGATCTTCTTCGCGCTGGCCACCGTCACGCGTTCGATGATGTGGGCCTACGTGGGCGTGGTCGCCTTCATCATCCTGCGCTCGATCTTCAGCCAGGTGCTGAGCCGCCAGGGCCTGGAGACCACCGCGGCCCTGTGGGAGCCCAACGGGTCCTCCGCCTTCACGCTGGCGACCCGCTATTGGACCGCCAGCGAGCGCAACAGCCTGATCCCGCCGATCGAGGGTGCGCTGCTGTGGAACAAGCTGATCTGGCTGGCGATCAGCGTGGGCTTCCTGGCGCTCGCCTACCGCCTCTTCCACTTCGAGACCGGCAAGGCCTCCCGCGGCCAGCGCAAGGCCGCCAAACTGGCCGCCGCCGTCGAGGCGCAGCCGCCCGCCCCCGCCTCTGGCCCGCTCCCCAAGCCGGTGTTCAACGCCGCAACCGCCCGCGCCCAGCTCTGGGCGCGCACGCGCCTGGACATGGGCCAGGTTTTCAAGAGCCCGGCCTATTTCGTGCTGCTGGCGCTCTCGGCCCTGCTCTCGGTGGTCAACCTGTGGCTCTCCACCGACATCGGCATCTATGGCGGCCGCATCTATCCGGTGACCCGGGTGATGATCACCGCGCTCGGCGGGATCTTCTCGGCCATGAGCGTGATCATCGCCATCTACTATTCCGGCGAGCTGGTCTGGCGCGAACGCGAGCGGCGCACGGGCGAGATCATCGACGCCACCGCCGTGCCGGACTGGGCCTTCATCGCGCCCAAGACGCTGGCGATCTCCCTGGTGCTGATCTCCACCTTCGCGGTCAGCGTGGTGGTCGCCATCGTCATCCAGGCGATCAAGGGCTTCTTCCACGTCGACCTGGGCGAATACCTGCTCTGGTGGCTGATCCCGCAGTCGATCGACGTGATCCTGATCGCCGTCCTGGCGATCTTCGTCCAGGCCATCAGCCCGCATAAGTTCGTCGGCTGGGGCGTGATGGTGCTGTGGCTGATCTCCACCATCGTGCTCAACAACCTGGGCTTCGAGCACAACCTCTACCAGTACGGCGGCGGACCGAGCGTGCCGCTGTCCGACATGAACGGCCAGGGCCAGTTCTGGATCGGCGCCTACTGGTTCCGGCTCTACTGGGCGGCCTTCGCGGTGATCCTGAGCGTGCTGGCCTATGGCCTGTGGCGGCGGGGCGCGGAGAGCCGCTTCATGCCGCGCCTCAAGCGGCTGCCGCAGAAGCTGAAGGGCGCGCCGACCGTGATCCTGGCGCTCGCCTTGGCCGTGTTCGCGGCCACCGGCGGCTTCATCTTCCTCAACACCAACGTCTGGAACCCCTACCGCACCCACCTCGATGACGAGCGCTACATGGCCGACGTCGAAAAGGCGCTGTGGAAGTTCCACTTCACGCCTCAGCCGACCATCGCGGCGGTAAAGCTCGACGTGGCGCTCTATCCGCACACGCCGAAGGTCGAGACCACCGGCAGCTACACGATCCAGAACCGCACCGGCGCGCCGCTGAAGGAGGTCCACTTCCGCTTCTACGATCGCGACCTGAAGGTGCTGGGGCTGGCCGTCCAGGGCGGACATCAGACCAAGGATTTCGGCCCGCTGGCCTATCGCATCTTCACCTTCGACACGCCGATGCAGCCGGGCGAAACCCGCACCGTCACGTTCCACACCCTGCGCGAGCAGCGCGGGTTCCTGAACGCCAAGCCCTATACCCAGGTGGTCGACAACGGGACCTTCATCAACAACTTCGACGTGGCGCCGGGCCTTGGCATGGACCGCAACGGCCTGCTGACCGACCGCTCCAAGCGCCGCAAATACGGCCTGACGCCGGAGCTGCGCCTGCCCAAGCTCGGCGATCCGGCCGCGACCCGCTTTAGCCTGATCCGCCAGGATTCCGACTGGGTGACCGCCGACATCACCCTCACCACCGAGGCCGACCAGATCCCCATCGCGCCCGGCTATCAGGTCGCCTCGAGCGTCGCTGGCGACCGACGCACAGCGCGCTTCGTCACCGAGGCGCCGATTCAGGACTTCTTCTCTCTGCAGTCGGCCCGCTATGCGGTGAAGACCGAGACCTACAAGGGCGTGGCGATCAGCGTCTTCTACGATCCGGCCCACCCCTGGAACGTCGAGCGGATGATCCGCACCGGTAAGGCTGGCCTCGACTACTATCAGGCGAACTTCAGCCCCTATCAGTTCCGCCAACTACGGTTCCTGGAGTTCCCCGCGCCGGACGGCGCCTTCGCCCAGTCCTTCGCCAACACCGTGCCCTGGTCCGAGGGCCTGGTGTTCATCGCCGACGCCACCAGCGATCCCTCGCGCATCGACATGGTCACCTACGTCGGCGCCCACGAGCTGGGCCACCAGTGGTGGGGCCACCAGGTGATCGGCGCCGAGGAACAGGGCGTCACCATGCTGGACGAGACGCTGGCCCAGTACTCCGCGCTCATGGTGATGAAGCACATGTACGGGCCGGACATGATCCGCAAGTTCCTGAAGTACGAGCTCGACAGCTACCTGAGGGCCCGCGGCAGCGAGGCCCTGGAGGAACTGCCTCTGGAGCGGGTGGAGAACCAGTCCTACATCCACTACCGCAAGGGCTCGCTGGTCATGTACCGGCTGCAGGACGAGATCGGCGAGGACGCGGTCAACCGCGCGCTGCGCAAGTTCCTGCAGGCCCACGCCTTCAAGCCCGCGCCCTATCCGACCTCGCTGGAGCTGGTGAACGACTTCCGCGAGGTCGCCCCGCCGGACAAGCAGCAGCTGATCACCGACCTCTTCGAGAAGATCACTCTCTACGACTTCAAGGCCAAGACCGCGGTCGCCAGGAAGCGCCCCGACGGCAAGTGGGACGTCACCCTCACGGTCGACGCCAAGAAGCTCTACGCCAATGGCCAGGGCAAGGAGACGCAGGCGCCGCTCACCGACGAGGTGGTCGACATCGGCGTCTTCACCGCCGAGCCCGGCAAGAAGGACTTCTCCGCCAGGGACGTGCTCTACATGAAGCCGCTGGCGGTCAGGACCGGGACCCAGACCTACACCGTTACGGTGGACAGGAAGCCGCTGTTCGCCGGCGTCGATCCCTACAACAAGCGCATCGACCGCAACTCCGACGACAATGACATCAAGGTGACCGGCGGCTAGGCGAGCGTCGCGGGGCGGCGGTCGCCCCTTGCCAAATCGGAACGCATAGGGAACATTGCATCCCCATGGACGCCCCGTCGCTTTCGGTCGAAGACGCCGCCGCCCAGCCGGACCTCTGGCTGGCCGCTCGGCGCGCGCCCAAGCCCCGGCCGCATTACCTGGGCCATCGCGACCGGCTGCGGGAGCGGGCGACGGCCGGCGGGCTGGCCGCCCTCCCCGACTATGAGCTCCTGGAGCTCTACCTGTTCCGCTCGATCCCGCGCGGCGACGTCAAGCCATTGGCCAAGCAGCTCCTCGCCCGCTTCGGCTCGCTGGGCGGCGTGCTCGGCGCCACGGCGGAGGAGCTGCGGACCGTCAAGGGCGTCGGCGAAGGCTTGGCCTTGGATCTCAAGCTGCTGCACGAGACGTCGCTGCGCACCGCCCGCGAGAGCGTCGCCAAACGGCCCGTGATCTCCTCCTGGTCGGCGCTGCTGGCCTATGTGAAGACCGCGCTGGCGCATGAGGCGCGCGAGCAGTTCCGCGTCCTGTTCCTCGACAAGAAGAACCAGTTGATCGCCGACGAGGTAATGAACCGCGGCACCGTCGACCACGCCCCGGTCTATCCGCGAGAGGTGGTGCGCCGCGCCTTGGAATTGTCCGCTAGCGCGCTGATTTTGGTGCACAACCAACCGACTTGGCCTTTTTCGATCACGCTGGATCACGCTCAATACCATTGAATACATTTGATTTTTAGCGATCTTGACGCTCCGGGATTTGCGCTCAATAACCGGGTCACGGGCTCCATACCGCCCCCACTCACCGACCCCAGTTGAAGTTCTCCCGCGCGCCGAGTTCTTGATATGTCCAACCTCACCGACAGCACGATCCGCCATGCGATCAAGCGCGTGGAACGCTCCCGTAGACAGGAGACCCTGGCCGACGGCGACGGAAAAGGAACCGGCCGGCTGCTCCTCATCCTGAAGCCCATGCCGACGCGGGTGACCGCTCAGTGGATGGCCCAGCAGTGGCGCAATGGGAAACGGATCAAAGCCAAGTTCGGCGACTACCCGACCATGCCGCTCGCTGACGCCCGGACGATCTTCAAGCGCGACTATGCGGAGGTCATCCAGAAGGGCGCCAGCATCAAGATCGCAGGCGACACCCGGCCGGGGACCGTCGCGGACCTGTTTGCGGCCTATGTCGCGGCCCTCAAGGCGGCCGGCAAACCTTCGTGGAGCGACGCTGAAACAGAGCTCAACAAGATCGCCGAGAAGCTGGGGCGGAAACGCCTAGCACGGGAGATCAGCGCCGAGGACGTCCTGGGTGTGATCCGACCGGTCTACGAGCGCGGTGCGAAGTCGATGGCCGACCATGTCCGCAGCTACATCCGGTCGGCGTTCTCATGGGGCCTCAAGTCGGAGCACGACTACCGCACCAAGTCGCCGCGTCGCTTCAGACTGACGATCAATCCCGCCGCGGGCATCCCGACCGAGCCGAAGGTGGTTGGGTCACGCTGGCTGAAAGACGATGAGTTCGTCCGGCTCTACCGCTGGCTCGAATGTCCCGACGCGCCGGTTCATCCGCCCTACACGCGCGCCGTCCGCGTCCTGATGCTCACCGGACAGCGGGTTGAGGAGATCGCCCAGCTTCACAAGGATCAGTGGGAGTCCAAGGAACGCATCATCGACTGGTCGAAGACGAAGAACGGCAAGCCGCACGCCATTCCGGTCCCCGCGATCGTCGCCGAGATTCTGGACTCGATCATTCCGAACAAGCACGGCTGGTTCTTCCCCTCGGCCAAGGATCCGACCAAACCGGTGACGGCGAGCACGCTCTACAGCTTCATGTGGCGCCAGCGGGACCGTGGGGTGATCCCGGTGGTGACCAACCGCGACCTGCGCCGGACCTGGAAGACGCTGGCCGGCAAGGCCGGCGTGTCGAAAGAGATCCGCGACCGCCTCCAGAACCACATCCTGCAGGACGTCAGCTCAAAGAGCTATGACCGCTGGAACTACATGCCGGAGAAGCGCGCCGGCATGAAGACGTGGGGCGCTTGGGTCACCCGGCTGCTCGCGCAGAAGACGAAGGCGGCCGCCTAACCCGGCCTAATCACCGAAGATTTGGACACGCCACGGAGCGACGACTTGGACCGGAAACGCCGTACGCGGCCTTCCCGGGGTGTCAGCCGATGGGAACACCGATGATCGCCTTGACGATCAGGTGGTCCTCGGGTCGGCCAAAGCCTGTCCCGATCCCTAAGTTGAGGTCCCACTTGCCGAACGACTTGTCGACGATGGCGAACAGTTGTTGGTCGCTCTCGCCCAGCCGGCCGAAGCGCTTGTAGTCGCCGAGGCCGTTGTAGCTCTCAAAGCCAATGTCGAAGGTGCTGTCGGGGCCCCCGATCTTGCGGGTGACCATGGTCGCCAGCTGATAGGTGGCGGGCCCCTTGTCCGGTCCGCTCACCGCCCAGTCGATGTTGAGGTTCTCGGCGACGGTCCAGGGGCCGTGACGAAACCCGAGGATTCCCTTCAATTCGGCATTCCAGGGGTTGATGTCGATATCGCGACGGACCCGGCCGAGCTCGAAATTGACGCCCCAGAAGACTGGGTGGTCCGCCGCGTGCGGCGCGATGAACTTGATGCGGCCCTTGAATCCCGCGATTTCTCCGCGGCCGTGATTGTCGAAGGTGGCCAGCGGCAGATAGGCGCCCAGTTCGATGTTGGGCGTCAGGCCGTAAGCCCATTCCGGCGTCACCCGGATCCGGCCCTGGGAGGCCTGCTCCCCGGCGTAGTCGACGTTGGCTCGGCGTCCCTGAAGCACATCGTTGACGTGGACATCCAGACCGAGCGCCCCCTTCGGCAGCAGATCGTCGATGTACACCTGGATCTCCTCATCGGCGGCGTGGGCGATGCCGCCCCAGAGCCCCACCGCCAGACCCAGGCCCGCGACTGCCAGCCGGAACAGGCGCATCCCCCAGGGCCCGGGCCTCGCTGGGCAGGGGCCATGGACGGAGCCGCCCGCGTCCGTGTGAAGGCCTCGGGAGATCATCTCGCCGCCGGTCGGCTCGTCTCCCCGATCAAGATGGCGCGGGCCACCAATCGCCCGCCCGCGGCCTGGCCGGCCCGAATTTCGACGGGTACGCCTGCCTTGGCGTCAGCGCGGTCGGCCACACTCATCTCGCGAATCGTGACGTTGGGCGGGATGACAACATGGCGCACGCCCCCGCCCTGGCCGCCATAGCTGATATCCAGTTCTCGGCCCCGCGGCGTGGAGACCACCTCCGCCGAGACGGTTCCGTTGGTCATCATGGTCCCGGCCGCTTCTCCCGCCATCGGCCCGTGGCCCTCGCCGAGCCCTCTCAGGGCCGGCGCGAACACGCGGAATTCCGTGGACCTGCCGCTCCCATCGGGTTGGCTGACGTTGGCCGTCGCCACGAAGCTGCCCGGCCGGATTGCGCTCGGGTCGATTGGCCTAAGTCTCAGGAACCGCGCGTCTGAGGGCGCCGTGACGGTTGTCCGCACGCCATGGGCATCCCGCACGGTCAGCTGATCGCCGATGAAGCTTGCGACGACACCCTGCAGGGCCGGCGCCGGAGCCATCGGCTGGGCCGACACCGCCGCCGCAAATAATAGCGGACTCAGGCTCGCGGCCAGAGCGGCGCCAAGTCGGACGCGCATGCGGATCTCCGATCGAGTTGGGCAGGGAGTTGCGACGGGGGGGTGCATCGATGGCCGGCCTTATCTCTTTTCGAATTCCGCCTCGAACAGCACCTCGACGTCGTCGCCGGTGAACTGGTTGAGGACAAAGTTGGTGATGCCGAAGTCGGAGCGCTTTATGTGCGTGGAGCCGGAAAACCCCAGCCGCGTCCCGAGCGGCGTGACCCCATGGCCTGCCCCGGCGAACGCGATGTCCAACGTCACCGGCCGGGTGACTCCGTGCAGGGTCAGCTCGCCAGTGATTGTGCCCTTGCCCTCGGCGCCCTGGACGGCCTGGGAGATGAAGCGGATCGAGGGGAACTTGTCCGCTTCAAAGTAGCCGGCGATCTGCCGATTGAAGGCCGGGTTGTTGGTGTCGGCGGACTTTGGGTCGACGGTGAAGGACACCGCGGTCGTCTTCCAGTTTGACGGGTCGTACGCAAAGCTTCCGTCCAGGCCGTTGAACCGCAAGGTGTAGTGCGAGAACCCCATGTGGAGAATCTTCACCGTCAGGCTCGCGTGGGCTTTGTCGAGGACATAGCTTCCAGCAGGAACCTCGGCGGGATCCTGGGTCGTCGGGTTCGCCATCGCGACTTGAAGGGGCGCCCAAGCCAGCACCAATCCCGCCGCAATAGCGGCCTGACGCACGCGCCTCATTCGACGTCCTCCGCCTTGGCGGCCTGATTTGACATTGTCCATCTCGCTCGAGACCAGATCCAGATCTGGGCTGGCCAACAGGTCCCGGCATTCCGCCCAGCGACATCGGCCAGACCAAGTCGCGCTCGATGAAGCCGAAGTCCCATCGCCCGCGAACGCCCGGGGTTCAGCCGTGCAATTTCGCCGCGGTTTCAGCGATCTTCCGGCCCTGATATCGGGCGCCGGCCAGCTCGTTCTCGCTCGGCGTGCGTGAGCCGTCTCCTCCGGCGATGGTCGTTGCGCCGTAAGGGCTGCCGCCGGTGATCTCGTCGAGGGTCATCTGGCCCGCATGGCCATAGTCGAGGCCAACCACCACCATGCCGAAATGCAGCAGGTTGGTGATGATGGAAAAGAGCGTGGTCTCCTGGCCGCCGTGCTGGGTGGCCGTGGAGGTGAACGCGCCGCCGACCTTGCCGTGCAAGGCGCCCCGAGCCCAGAGACCGCCGGCCTGGTCCAGGAAGTTGGCCATCTGGGCGTTCATGCGTCCGAACCGGGTGCCCGCACCGACGACGATAGCGTCATAGCTGGCCAGGTCCTCAATGGTCGCCTCGGGCGCGGCCTGATCGAGCTTGTAGTGGGCCGCCCGGGCGAGCTCCGGCGGCACGAGCTCCGGCACGCGTTTGACGTCCGCCTCCGCGCCAACCTCTCGGGCGCCCTCGGCCACGGCGTAGGCCATCGTCTCAACGTGCCCATAGGCGGAATGGTAGAGCACCAACACCTTGGTCATCGGACATCCTCGTTCACGTCGCCACCGGGGATCGGCGCGCGCCGCGATCACCCTCAACAGTCTCGCCGGGCGCGGTGCGACTGGCTTGTCGAATCCTATGGCGACTTGCCGAGTTGAGGCCTGTCGCACGCCACAGGGGCCCGATCATGCCCACAGCATCCCGTGTCAGGATGCGCGATATGGCCGGGACCCGTGGGATCCAGAAGTGAGTAGCGCCGCCGCACGGAGGTGCAGCGGCGCTGCGTCGGCCTTGCTGGAGGCGCTAGGCGAAGGAGCTGACGGCCTTGCGGCGCAGGCGGATGACGCCGCCGGCCAGGCCGAAGCCGCCCAGCATCAGCGCCCAGCTCGCCGGTTCGGGCACGGCGGCCGCGGTGGCGGCAAAGGTCGCCGCCGTCCTGTTGAGCGCGAACGCTTCACCCGGGTCGAAGTTGGCGTCGCCGACGAAATTGGCGCCCACGGCGACCTGATCGCCAAAGCTGCCAAGCCAATTGTTGTTGAGGATGAAGTCGCCACCCCCGCCGAGGCCGATATCGATGTGCCAAGCCGTGACGGCGCCCGTGGCGTCCGTCGAAATCTCGAACTGCGAGAAGAAGGGGGCGTAGGTCAGGTTTGTCAGCGTCTCCGGACCCGCCGTGAAGCTGAAGGCCGTGATGTTGGGAAAGGCGTTGGCCAGGTTGAGATTGGCGGCGAGCGGCGTCGCAAACGTCACCGTGCCGGTGACGTGCTCCGACGTCGTGAAGGGATCGTGCGCGTTGATAAAATTGGCGCCCGTGTAGGCATAGGTCACGGCGGCGTGGGCGCTCGCGAGCGGCGCCAGGGCGGCAGCCAGGGCGAGGGCCGCCATGGCATGGGGGTACGCTTTGAACTTCATACTCGAAGACCTTCACTAGGATGCAGCGCGCCATCGTGCCGCGCCGCGAGGGTCGTAGCCGCGCTCGATGATGGTCCTGTGACCCCCTGCGCGACGATCGCAGGGGACGCGCCAGTCCAGCGTAAGAAGTGTGGTTCCGCCGCCCGCGTCGCGGACAGCGAGCCAGCGTTGACATGACATCTTCCGACAAGTCGCGGCGCCCCCGTCAAAGACCGGGTTCACGCGGGGGCCTAGGCTCTTCGCAGCTGGGGCACGACCCCTCCCCCCCGTGTCGAGGCGTCCACAGTTCTGGTCGACGCCACTTCGCCTCAGCCCAACTCGCGCGGCGTCCCCCCGGCGGCGTGCGTCTGGGAGGCCGGCGCACACGCCGTCGGCCTCCCTTTTCTCGTAACAGGCCCACGATGGGCAGGAGTCCAAGCTTATGAAATCCCTCTTCCTGATGGCCGCTTCGGCGGCCCTGATGTCCGCGATCGCGGCCGGCGCCGCCGCGGCGGCGGACGACACCAGCTGGTATGTGCGCGGCGACGCCGGGGCGAGCTTCTCAGGCCGCATCGACGGGAAGAACGGCCCGCGCAGCGACAGCGGCGGGACCATCGATGGCGGCGTCGGCAAGAGCTTCGGCAATGGCTGGCGCGCCGACGCGCAGCTGCTCTATCTGGGCGGCAGCGGCAAGTCGGGCTTCGGCGACACCAAGGTCTTCGGCGGCCTGATCAACGGCTATTACGACTTCCTGCCGGACTCCGCCTGGCGGCCGTTCCTGGGGGCCGGGATCGGCGCCGCGCAAGTGAAGGTGGACCGCGACGGGACAGCGCCGCACGGCGACAAGTCGGTGTTCGCCTACCAGATCCACGCCGGGATCTCGCACCCGTTCAGCGATCAGCTGACCGGTGAGCTGGCCTACCACTACATGGGCGCCCCAAGCGTCGAGTTCGACACCGGCGCCAAGCACGTCGATGGCGACTTCAGTGCGTCCCTGGTCACCGTTGGCCTGCGCTACCGCTTCGGCGGCTAGCGCCGGCTGGGGTCCCGCGCGGCGTCTCGCCGCCCCAGGCATACACGCCGCGCGGGACCTTCCTTCTCCGACATGGAGGCCCATCATGATGGCGTTCCGCCCCCTGGCTCCGGTCCCGCTGGGGGTCCCGTCCCCGGCGTTGGCGGCGCCATTGCTGATGGGCCTCGTCCTGGTCTCAGCCTGCGCCCAACGCGCGTCGCTGTTCACGGACACCACCCCGGCCGGTCCTTCCGTGGCCGTCGCGGTGCTGCAGAGCGACCTGCTCTCCATCGACGGCCGGATTGTCCGCCTGGCCGACGCCCTGACGCCGCAGCCGTCGCCCTGGGCGCGGTGCGCCGCGGAGGCTTTGGCCGCACGGCAGACCGCCGCACGGCTCAAGGTCCTGGCAAGCGACGTCAGCGCCGTCAGCGTCCGGCTCACCGGCGCCCTGGACCGCGAAAAGCATCCCTATGCCCACGTCCTGTTGGACGGCCATGATCCGGCGCAGGTGCTGATCACCGACGGCATGGCCGTGGCGCCCGGCGGCCAGCCGTTCGACTGGTGCGGACCGATCGCGGCCGGATACCCGCGCGCCGCGAGCGTCGCCTACCTCTCCTACACCGGCGGCTGAGCGCTCGGCTGGGCCGATCTGAGGGACTGTCCCCGAGTTCACAGATGGACCTGTTCCCAGATCGGCTACCGCTCCGACTGGGCAGTCAATACGAGCCGATGATTTTGACGAGTCGCTTGCATTGAGAACGGAGCGCTCCTGGATCAGGGTTGGAGGCCCCGCCGTGCATGTAGTCCCGGGTATATTCGTTGATAGCCCGCAGTTCGGCGACGTGCGGGAGCATCGGGTCATCCGGCACCGCCTCGATCTCGGTCGCCATCTGGTCCAGCATGACCAGCGGCCCAAATCTCCCGGGGAACCGATTGCGCAGATAGTCCTCGGAAAAGGGACGAAGTTCCTTCACCAACGAGTCGCCGTTGATGCCGGCGAGGAAGGTCCCGGTGCTGGCGAACTCTCGGACGCGTTCGCACTGCCGGACGTACAAGTCCTTGAGCTCCTCGGCGGATGACCAAGCGCTGATCGCGCCTGTACCGTTGTCATCGCAATTCAGCTGATAGCTCAGCGCCCCATTTGCGTTCTTTTCGATCAAAGCCAGAAAGCGCGCATCATGCGAGAGCACGATGACTTGGCAGGCGTTGGCTGCCAGCGACCGCAGTTGGCTGGTGGTCTCCCACTCTCTCTGTGCATCCAGACTGCTGAATGGGTCATCGAAAACGAGCGTGGCGTCGGCCAGCCCCGCATCGCTTCGGACCTGGGTTATGAAGAACGCTAGCGCCAGCGTGAATTTGTCGCCGGCGCTCAACACGGTGTTGAAGCTGGGCTGGGTCTCGCTGCGCTCTCCCGCAGGGACCAATCGGTTTCCGATCTGAATGGAATAGTCTGTATTCGCCTCCCGACCGACGAAACTGGCCTTTGTGTCGGCAATCCGGAAATTCGCGCCGAACAGATCAAGCAGGTCGTTGATCGCCGATTGCTTAGTCTTGGCCGTAGTCTCGGCGTAGGTCTTCACATCCTGCTGCGCCTTCTTCTTCTCGACCTCGATTTCGCGGCGGCGCTTGTCACGCTTGAGCCAGCCATCCACATCGGCCTTAACGGATCCCGCCTCCCGCTTCTTGAGCGCCTGGCGCTTTACGAGGATTTCTTGCGCCTTGGCCGTGTCGGCAGTCGCGCTGGACGTCCGCGCCTCTGAAATCGCGGGAGCACATTTTGTGAGGCCATCCAGGTAGCCTTGAAGTTCGTTCAGAGCCCCATTCACCGCGTCCCGATCATCAAGCAGCTTCTTCGCGAGGGGGTTGGCGGCCTTGTGCTCCAGCAACTTCTGGATGGCGTCCAGCGCGCCTAGGACGCGGTCGCGCACGTCGGCACTGACTTCCGGCGGCGAGCTGAGATCACAGACCTTTCCCCAAAACTCGATGTCGTCTCGATGTTCGTCCAGACGGTGGACCAGGCCGCCGTGTTCGGCCGTTAGCGCCCTGATGGCGGCAAGGGCTGCCTCCAGTTCGGTGCTGAGAGCCGCGTAGGCCTCTCCGAAGTAGCCTTTGAAAGCGCTGACCAGCGGCACGTCCGAAGTGTCCTGAGTGCAGAAGGGGCAAGAATTGTCTGTCTGATGTTCGACGCCGTACTTCAGCCACCGCTCGCCGAGCGGGTGCATGTTGTGGGCATCGAGGTGCTCTTTGACCTTAGCTGCGGCGTCGTCGGTGATATCGGCGACGTCGCGAGCCGCGAGCGCTTCGTAGTGCTCCAGCGGCAGAAGGTTGATTTCGGCAAATGACCTGCGGTCTTTGACGTTCAGCGAATGTCTTGCGAGCTGAACGCCCTGCTCCGCGCGGGTGATCTGAGCGTCGAGATCGGCCGGCATCGTGGCGTTCGCGAACGATTCAACGTCCCCTATGCCTGGGCACGCAGCCTTGATTGTCTTCTCACTGGTGGCCTGCTCGGAGGCGAGAGCGCGCTGCTCGGCGTCCAAGTCCGAAACCACCTTTGCGAGCGCGACGCCTTGCTCACCGAGCACGACGGAAATCAGGCTGCGCTTGTTATCCCGGGTGACGCTTTCGGCGACATGCAAATTGCGATGGACGTACTCACCATCGAAAATATGGACCGGCCCAGGGCAAGCGAGGTCCCAAACACCTGTTTTGAACTTGGTGGCGGCGCCACCTTTCCAAACTAGATGCGCAAGGCTGTCTCCCGTCGCACTCAACCGGCGCCGTGCAGCGATAATCTGACCCTTCAGCTCTGATGAGGACCGCAGGACAGAGCACAAAGTGCTCTTTCCATACCCGTTGCGGGCAAAGATCAGGGTGAGAGCACCGAACTGCGCCGCCTTATGCTTCAGCGACGCAAAGCGTCCAATTTCTTGAATGTTTTCTACTTTTAGGAGCATGTCGAGCAAAGCTAACGCTCTCCGTGCGCCGAAGTAAATGAAGCTTGGCCGTTCGCTCCACAGCCAGCGTCGATGCGCTGGCGATGCTCAGTCCGAACCTTCGCGAACCGAATGTCGGATGGTGGCGCGGACCCGACGTCATGGCCAACCGCAGACGCATTCAATCGTTGCGTACCCATTCTAGGCGTGAGCGGCGGCGCGCTCCGCGACCGCGCGAGCCGGCCGGACCCGACCGGCGTTCTCGTCGGTGGTCGAGGTCTGGGTCCCGAGATCCGCCCACGCCTGCAGGTCGCTCGGTGCGTAAATCACCCTGCCGCCAATCTTCCTGTAGCGCGGTCCGGTCCCAAAGGTCCGGTGCTTTTCCAGGGTGCGGCCAGAGAGGCCGAGGAAGCGCGCGGCTTCCGGCGTGCGCAGATAGCGCGCGGGGGCTGAGGATCCATGCGGCATACGCGCCTCCATAGCGGCCGTCCCGGCTTGTCCGCGACGCCTTACCGTAGGGCGGCGTACTTTGGGCGGCGAAGTCGTAAGTCTACGGGAGCGGTTGTGCGGATCAGGGCAGCGGGTAGCGGCGGACCACGATGGCCTCACCGGCATAGGTGACATCGAGGGCGGTGTTGATCAGGTCTGGATAGGCTTCGATGTCCTGCAGGGCGGCGTCGAACAGCTCGATCTGCTGGGCGCGACGGACGTTGGGCACGATGAACACCACGCCCGGGTGGAGGTCCACCTGGCGGTAGCGGCCCCGGAATTCGACGGCGTTGTTGGTGACCAGCACCCAGTCGGATTTGGCGATCTCCCCCAGGAGGCTCCAATCCTTCCAGGTGTGGAAGCCGGCGTGGGCGACATGGGCGCAGTCGAAGCCGCGGGCGTGCGCCACTGGCGGCAGGGCCACCGACAGGTTCTCGTCGACCAGCAGGCGCGGCAGGCTCAAGCGGCGGTGCGCTTGTAGCTGCGGGTGGCGGTGGGATCGTCGCCGCGCCAGGCCGGCGCCTTCGGGCGGCCGCGCCGGGGGTGGGTCCGGGCATAGACTGGCGCCGCGGCGAGCATGGCCGCGGTCAGGTGCGGATAGTCGTCCTCCAGCTCGGTCCTGGAGGCTCCAGCCTTCAGGAGGTCGGCGATGGTGTGGACCAGGATCCGCGTGCCCTTGAAGGTCGCCGCACCGGCTTGGATGTCCGAGTCTTCGGCGATCACGGCCATCGCCTTGCGGTAGGCGGCGAGCTCGCTCGTCACAGCCTCGCGCGCGGACTCCGCGTCCACCACGTACCGCAGGAGGCCGACGGTGTGCGCCAACTCCTTTACGTCCGGATCGCGCATGGCCCAGGCGTAGAAGATCCTGCGGACCTTAACCGGCACGTCCTTGGGGAGGTCGTGGTCGATGCGGCAGCACATCGCCGCGGTGGTTTTGAACAGCATTTGTCCGTGGAGATGGACGATCAGCCCGCTGGGCAGGCGCTCGCGGGCGACCTTGTAGACCTCCTTGATCGGCACGCCGGACACGATGGCGGTCTCTGTCGGGGTGAGCAGGTCAGGGGTGACGGGCATAATCTGTCTCTCGCTGAGAGACATATATATGCTGACACGTCCTGACGGCAAGTTACGGGATCTCGAGCGTAGGACGGCTCGGGTCGCGCGGAGACCCGTAAGCTTACGGGTCGCGACTTAACATCTCGCGTGTCGGAGCCCTTAGCGCGCCGCGGGCTCCGGTGGATCGAAGGCGAGGTGGCCCTTAGGCGGGCTGGCCAGCAGCGGCGAATAGTCGAGCGCCGGATTCAGCCAGACGGCGGCGGTCTCGCGGTTCAGGAACACGGGCTGACGGTTGTGGAACGGGCGCATGTCGTCCTCGTCGGCCACGCCTTGCATCAGCATGGTGTAGCTCTCAGTGATCTCGCCTTCCCAGCTGTGGCGCGACCAGAGGCCGGCCAGGAAGTGCGGGCCGCCCTCGGCGCGGGTGATGGCATGCTTGGTCATCGCACCCTTGGGCCCGGTGTGCTCGTAGAAGGCGGAGGCCGGAATGATGCAGCGCCTTTCCTTCAGGGCGTCGCGGAAACTGGCCTTGGTGGTCATCTCCTCTGAGCGGCAGTTGTTCGTCGGGAACTTCCAGTCCTTGGCGGCTCCCTTGTGCGTCCACGGCACCACGCCCCAGCGGCCAACCGCGGGCTCGAGGTCGCCGTCTGGGTCGGCGGGATCGAGGGGGCGGACGAAGAGGCCCTGGTACTTCGGGTAGACCCAGGCCTTCCAGGGTTGGTTGGCCAGGGTGTCGGGGCCGGCCGCGAGATGCAGGCGGCGGCCGAGAAACCGGTCGAAGTCCTGGGCCAGCTCGGTGAGCACCGGGTCGAGGGTGTAGAGGTTGCACATGCCGCCAACTTGCGGCCAGGACGGCGGGAATTCAATTCCGGAACGAACTCGGAACATTTCTCGCTTGGCGTTGGCGGCCTGGCCGGTCAAAATCGGCGCATGACCGAGGATCGCAAGACCGACCGCTATGGCGTTCGTCCTGATGGAAAGGGCTGGACCGTCTTCGAGGCCTGCAGCGGTGAGCCCGTCATCCTGGCCCAGGCGCGACAGGTGGGGCTGTCGGAAGTGGACGCCAAGCACACCGCGGACCTGATGAACCAGCGGGCGACGACCGGCGACCCGTCGATGCGGGCCTAGGCCGGCCCCGACGATCGCCCCGTGGGACCATGAAACGCCCGCGTCTGCTCCAGGCGGTTCTCGCCGCGCTGGCCTTTGCCGCCGGCGTGCTCGCAGTGGGCTGGCGGTTGGATCATCAGCGGGTCGCCTGTTACCGCGATCAGGCCGAGGAGCAGCTGGTGGCGGACACCAAGTGTGAGCATCCGCGTCTGTGGTGAAGTGCTGGGCTTCGAAGCTCAGATATCACTGTCACTTCACTGTTGCGTCCAGGTTGTAGTTAAGCTTGTAATCGACTCAGGGATGAGGGGGCGGTTTCATGACACGACGCACACTGGTGGCCGTTCTGGCGGCGGGCGCGACCTTGCTGACCACGGGCGAGGCCTCGGCCTGGGGCGACGACGGCCACACCCTGGTGGCCTGGGTCGCCTACGGGCTCCTGACGCCCACTGCGAAGACCAAGGTGGACGCTCTGCTGGCCGCCGATACCGACAAATTGACGCCGCCTGAGTTCGGGCCGCGCGCCACCTGGGCGGACAAATGGCGCGACGCCGGCGGCCGCAAGCTCCACTACAAAGAGACCAAGAACTGGCACTTCGTGGACCTGCAGATCGGCGGCGCAGACCTCGCCAAGGTCTGTAACAATTTTCCGAAGACGCCGGCCGGCACGCCCGAGAGCGCGGGAGACCCGAACGACTGCGCGCTCGACAAGATCAACGCGTTCAAGGCGGAGCTCGCCGACCTCAACACGCCTGCGCCCGAGCGCCTGATGGCGCTGAAGTTCATCATGCACTTCGTGGGTGATATCCATCAGCCGCTGCACAGCTCGACCGCCGGGAATGACGGGGGCGCGAATTGCGAACAGGTCCGCATGAGCGACAAGGGCCGTAAGTTCGCCCTGCACCACTACTGGGACACCGAAACCGTCGACGCCCTGATCGCGGTCGATCCGGCGACGCCCGCGGCGGACCGGGCGGCGAAGCACTTTGGGCCGGAAACCCTGCTGGCGGTGGGCGACGCCTGGCGCGGAAAGATCTCGGCGGCCTCGAAGACGGCCTACGCGGCCGGCGACACCAAGGCGTGGGTGATGCAGTCCTACGATGTCGCCAAGACCAAGGTCTTCAACCTGCCGGCCCACCCGGCCTGCAGCTACAGCGACGACCCGAAGGCCTATCCGGCCTTCGTCCTCCCGGCCGCCTACCAGACCAGCGCCAACAAGGCGGTGAAGCTGCAGATCCAGCGCGCCGGCGTGCGCCTGGCGAAGGTCCTGAACGAGGCCCTGACGTGAGGGCCGCCTGGCTCGCCGGCGGCGCCCTGGCCCTGGCGCTGGCCTTCGCCGCCGCCGCTGGCGCGGCGCCGACCGGCGGCTTCCTCGACGACCACGACCTCAATATCGTGACCTGGGTCCCGCCGACCCCGGTGGCGGATGGCCCGGTCGAGGTGGCGGACCTCACAACCTACTTCGGGACCCGGGCGCTCGTCTCCCAGGCGCGCGGAGCCGAGGCGCATCTGGACGACGTCTATATTCCGCCGGAGGTCGCGCCGCGTTTCAAGGACGCGCTGGGGATCGCGCTCGATCCGGCCAACGCCGACGCCAAGTTCATCCTCGACACCATCCAGCTGGCGCAGCTGGATCTGGAGGCGCTGGTCAAGCCGGTGAAGCAGCCGGTGAAGCCCGACGGCACGGGCGGGCGAATCCGGCCCTATGTGCGGTTCCCGCTGCTGCCGGCCTGCGACCACGCGGTCGACGACAGCCAATACCACCTCAACACCAGCGGCTCTTACCCCTCCACCCACGCCGGGGTCGGGATGCTCTGGGCGCTGCTGATGTCGCAGCTGGCCTCCGACCGGACCGACGCCCTGTTCGCCAAGGGCTACGCCTTCGGGGAGAGCCGGCTGGTGTGCGGCTTCCACTATCCGTCCGACCTGGCGGCCGGCCGCCTGGCCGCCACCGTACTGGTGGCCCGACTGCAGACCAACAAGGCCTTCCAGGACCGCATGGCCGCCGCGAAGCTCAAGCTCGACGGCCTGCGCGGCGCCGCCCCGCCGAAGCCCACGCCCTACATGGAAAAGGTGCTGAAGCTGGAGACCCAGCGCGTCCTGCGGCCGCTGACGCCCAGCGAACAATAGCCGGTTGGACGACGCGGCAGACACCGCTCGCCTCGCCGCATGGACGTGGCCGACGATACGCCGAACACGGAGGAAGCCTGCGCCCTGGAAGTGCTGGACCTGATCCAGGCCATGGCCCGGGCCTCCAGCGCCGCCGACAGCGTCGTCCTGGCGCGCCAGGCGCGTCTTCTGCTGCACGGGTTCGATCCGCTCGACGCACCGGGCGTGGTCGCGCCGCTCACCGCCGCCGGAGCGACCCTGGACGACTGCCGCCGGCTCCTCGCGCCGCCGTGAACCGCCGGCCGGCCTAGGGCTGGCGCTCGCTTCAGGCCCGGCGGCGCTCGAAGCGGACCCGTTCCTGGGTCACCTGGGGGACGGCGTGGAAGCCCGCCGCCAGCCAGGCCTTGCATTGGATGTGCCACGACGGGGGGCCGGTCTCGTTGCCCCACCACTCGGGCCGTTGCGCGCTCTTGGGCAGCAGGACGGTCAGGATCCGCTCGATGTCGCGGAAGCTCATCTCGTAGCTGTCGGTCTTCTGCCGGCGCAGGTGGGCTTCGAGGGGTTCGTATTTCGCCATGTGGGTCGTTGAACTCGTTGCGACCCGGAACATAGCCACAGGCGGTGAGGGCTTGGCCAGGGTGGGAGGGGAACGCCTTCCCCTGCGGCGGAGCCCACCGGTCTCCGCCGACCCCTTCTGCGGGAGGCCCCGCAACGCCCCGGGAGGGGAAAGGAAGGGTGGGCCGGGGCGGCCCCAGCGAGGGGTCGTTATCCCGGACCGACCGCCATGGCTCCCGCCCCTCACCTCTCGGACTCTTCCGCTGCTGTGTTCACCTCCGCCCGCGCCGAGGCGCGCGCGCACCGCCGCGGCCTGGAAGCCCGGCTGCTGGGCCCCGGCCCCGCCACCCTGGACGACATCGACTGCCTGACCCTGCTCTGCGGCCTGGACGAGGCCGCCGCGGCGGGCCTGCTCAGCGCCTTCGGCTCCCTGCCGGAGGTGATGGGCGCGCCCGCCGCGGACCTGGTCCGCGTCGCGGGGGCTCACGCTGCGGCGCAGGTGAAGCTGGCCCAGGAGCTCGCCTGCCGGCAGCTGCAGCGGCCCTTGCGGGACCGCTGCGTGCTCAGCGCCGCCTCCGCGGTCGAGGCCTATCTGCGCGCCACCCTGGTCGGCGCGCCGCATGAGCAGTTCCGGGTGCTGTTCCTCGACCGGCGCAATCGCCTGATCGCCGACGAACGGATGTCCGAAGGTACGGTCAATCACGCCCCGGTCTATCCCCGGGAGGTGGTCCGCCGCGCCCTGGAGCTGCACGCCTCGGCCCTGCTGCTCTGCCACAACCATCCGAGTGGCGACGTCACCCCGTCCAGCGCCGACGTGGACATCACCCGGCAGGTGGTCGATGCGGCCCGGGCCCTGGGCCTCTTGGTGCACGACCACGTCATCTTGGGCGGCCAGCAGACGGCGAGCCTCAAGTCGCTCGGCCTGATGTGAGGCCGCGCCATGGTGCAATCGACCCTTCGGGACATCGTCCGCGTCCTCGGCGGGGACCTCTATGACGGCGGCCGCCGCGCCAACGTCCCTGCGCCCGGGCACAGCGCCGCCGACCGCTCGGTCTCCCTGCTGCTGCGGGACGACCGGGTGGTGGTCCACAGCTTCGGCGCCGGGGATTGGCGCGATGTCCTCGACGATCTGCGCGGGCGCCGGCTGATCGATGCGGACAACGTCCTGGCCGGCGGCCGGCGCGCGGGCGGCCGCGCCGCCGCCGACCCGACCCAGCTGGAACGCCAGCAAGCAGCGCAGAGGCTTTGGGACGCCGGGCGGCCGGTCGCGGGGACCCTGTCCGAACGGCACATCCGGCTGCGCGGCGTGACCCGCGCGCTTCCCGGGCCGGAGGTCCTGCGTCACCTCTCCGAGGCGCCGGTCGCGGTCTATCGCGACGGGCGCCTGCGGCGGCCGGCGCTGGTGGCGGGCGTCCAGGACGCCGCGGGCGCCTACACCGCCGTCGAGCTCACCTACCTCGAGTCCAACGGTCAGCGCGCCGCGGCCCTGCGGCTGCCGCGCAAGACCGTCGGCCTGGCGCCCGGGGGCTGCGCCGTCCGGCTGGATCCGGCCGCCGAGGACCTGCTGGTGGCCGAGGGCCTGTTCTCGACGCTCTCCGCTGGGGAGCGCTTCGCCCTGCCTGCCTGGGCGCTGATGTCGACCCGCAATCTCCGCGCCTGGCGTGCGCCGGACGGCGTGCGCTTCGTGCTGATCGCCGGAGACCGGGGGACGGATGGCGAGCGCTCCGCGCGGCGCCTGGCTTGGGCGCTGCGGGCCCACGGCGTGAGGTCTGAGATCGCCCTGCCGCCCGCGCCCTTCGGCGACTGGAACGAGTGGGCGCAGCGGTGAGGAGGCGCCGCGGCTCGAAAGGCAGGAGGAAGGGCCGGAGGGGGGTGCGCCCAAGGGCAGGATGTCCCTCGCCCCGGCGCTGGAGCTCGACCCCCCATGTCCAATTCCCAGACCCAGGCCCCGGAGTCCCAAGGCCCCGAACCGATGGCCGACATCGTCGTCCGGCTCGGCGACCTCGGCCTCGCGCCGGAGAACCTCCGCTTCAAGGAGCCGGCCGACGACGGCATCCCCCAGCTGGCCGACACCATGACCGCCGCCGGGGTGCTGTTCCCGCCGATCGTTCGCGCGGGACGCAAGGGCGAACAGCCCTTCATGGCCCTCGATGGCCGCCGGCGCCGCTTCGGCCTGCTGTTGCGGCGCGACCGTGGCGAGATCGACGACGACCATCCGGTGACCTGCAAGCTGGCGGTGTCCCCGGCGCAGCAAGCCGCGGCCATCATCCTGCCGAACGCCGAGGTCGCCCCGGTCCACATCGCCGACGTGATCGCGGCCATCGGCAAGCTGCGGAAGGCCAAGATGTCTACCGAGGCCATCGCCACGGCCCTGGGCTACTCCGAACTCGACATCAAGCGGCTGGAGGCCCTGTCGGGCGTCCACGCCAAGGTGCTGAAGGCGCTTCGGGAGGGCCGGCTGACCCTGAAGCAGGTGCGGCTCTTCGCGCGCCTGGCCGACAAGACCCAGCAGGCCGAGATCGCCCAGAGCGCCCTCGATGGCTACTTCCAGGACTACGATCTTCGCCAGCTGGTGGAGACCCACCGCGGCAGCGTGAAGGACGAACGCTTCGTCCTGGTGGGCATGGACCGCTACCTTGCCGCCGGCGGCCGGGTGGCGAGCGACCTGTTCGGGGAGCTGCCCGACAGCCTGCTCGACCCCGAGGTCCTGCAAGCCCAGTGGAAGGCCCGCGTCCAGCCGATCATCGACCACTTCAACGCGCTGGGCCTGGCGGTCTACGTCGGACGGGCCGAGACCCGCCGCGCGCCGGACGGCTTCCACACCCTGCCTTACGTCTACAGCCCCGATCTGAGCGACGCCCAGGCGGCGGCTTGGGCCGAGGCGAAGACCAAGCTCGCCGGCGTCATCGGCGAACTCGAGGCGGTCGACGCGTTGTCGGACGACGCGCCGGCGGCGCTGATCACCCTGCTGGACGCCCAGCGGGCGGTCGCCGCGGCCCCGCTGTCGATGTACCGGATCGCCGCGGTGATCCTCTGTCCCGCGGACGAATACGGTGTCTCGGCGGCCTTCTACGGCGCCGAGATTCCGGCCAGCGAACGGCCGGACGCGCCCGACGAGGCGGACGAGGACGACGAGGGCGTGGGCGGCGAGGCCCCGCGCGGTCGCTATGGGCTCGCGTCCCGCGACGTCGAGGTCCCGCGTCCTGAGGTGGACGTGGCCGGATCCAACCACGCCTTGCACGAGACCCGCACCGACGTCGCCACCCGCGGCCTGATCCGCGACCTCGCCGACGATCCCGGCGCGGCCTTGACCGTGCTGCTGGCGCAACTCTTCAAGTCGCTGGCCCTGCACGGGTCCGGCAGCCTGGACGAGTCGGCCGCGGCGATCAGCGCCACGGCCTACCGGCGAGGGACCACGCCGCCGATCCCCACCCTCGACGGCGAGGTCTACGCCCGGCTGGAGGCGCGGCGAGCGGCCTACAAGGCCTCGGGCCTGCGTCCGATCCTTTGGGCGGAGACCCTGCCGCACGGGGAGAAGATGGCGCTGCTGGCCGAACTGGTGGCGATCTCCCTCAACATTCGGGAGAGCCGCACCACCTCGTTGCGGGCGTCGGCCCGCGCCGAGGCCGCCGAAATCGCCGTCCTCTGCGCCGCCGATATCTCGGCCCACTGGACGCCGGACCAGGGCTACCTCGCCATCCACTCCAAGGCCCAGCTCGCAGGCCTGCTGGACGAGATGGGCGTCGAGGACGATCGGGCCAAGGCGCTGAAGAAACCGGAGCTGGTCGGCTTTGTCGGCGACGCCGCCGCCGAACGGCAGTGGGCCCCGGCCGTGCTCAGCTGGGACCGGTCCGACAAGGCCGAGCCGGAAGACGGGGCGGCTGACGCCGCCGCAGAGACCGCCGCTGACACCGCCGAGGCGGCGGAGGGTCCGCCGGCGGCGGAGAGCGCCGAGCCGATCGCCGCCTGAGGTTCGGGGAGCCCTCGCCGACCGGCGGGGGCTCTTCCTCTGCGGCCGGAACGGCGGCGGCCGCCGGAGAAAGTCGGAGGAAGGGGCGGACGGGCGAGCCCGTCGGGACTGGAGGGAGGCGCCCTCCGCCGCGGGTGACCGGGATCCCGCCGTGAACGCTCTCCTGCCGCTCTTCCCCACCACGACCGCCGACCACCCTGGTGCCCACAAGGCCGCTAACGTCCTGGCCGCCGCGCGCGCCTTGCTGCCGCAGCTGAACCGCTCACGCGCGCTCGACCGCCGCCTGGTGTCAGGTGTCATGACCACCACCTTCGGCGGCACCGACGCCGAGGGCGCCTGGATCTGGCGCGACGCCTATGACGCGGTCGAGGCGGCGACGGTGCTGCAGCTGCGGCGGCTGGCGCCGCAGGTCGGCCGCCTGGAGGACGCGCCGGCCGAGATCGTCGCCCTGCTCGCCAACCTGGCTGAGCTGGGGCTCACCCACACGCGGCGCAGTGAGGAGCAGGTCGCCCTGGACCAGTTCTCCACGCCACCGCAGCTGGGGGCGCTGGCCGTGCTCGCGGCCCAGGTACGTCCCGGCGACCGCCTGCTGGAGCCCTCCGCCGGCACCGGCCTCCTGGCCGTCTTAGGCGAGGCCTGCGGCGCAGACCTCACCCTGAACGAGCCCGCCGAGACCCGCGCCGGCCTGCTGGACGGGCTGTTCCCGAACGCCGCGCGCAGCCGCCAGGACGCGGTGCATCTGCGCGACATCCTGCCCGGGTCAGGAAGCTTCCATGCGGTCATCGCCAATCCGCCCTTCCAGCATCTGGAGGAGCACCTGCACGCGGCCCTGGATTGCCTGGCCGATGGCGGGCGGCTCGCCGCCATCGTCCCGACGCGGGTCTTCGAGGATGCGGCGGCGCTCCGGCGGCTCTCCGATCGCGGCGCCGTCGTGCTTCGCCTGGCCTTCCCGACCCGGGCCTACGCCAAGCACGGCACGTCGGTCGACACCGGCCTGCTGGTCGTCGACCGCGCCGGCGCGGCGGCCGAGACGGGATCGGTCATCGCGGCCGAAACTCTGGCGGACGCGGCCTGCGCGGCCGCCGCCATCGCCCCGCGCCCGACCGCGCAGCCTCGGCAGTTCCGCGCCGTCTCGCCCGTGGCGATCCTGGCGCCCCGGGCGCGGGGTCTGGCCAGCCGCTCCAACCGCCTGGCCTTCCTGGCGACCGCGGCGCCCGTTGCCTACGAGACCAAACCCTGGTCCGGCGAAGGCCACGACGTCGGCCTCTACCAGGCCTACGCCCTGGGCCGGATCGCCTTCCCGCACGGCTGTCCGCACCCCTCGCCGCTGGTGGAATCCGGACCGATGGCTTCGGTGGCGCCGCCCGCGCCGACCTATCGCCCCGTGCTGCCGGCCGTGGTCACGGCGGAGGGCCGGGTCTCCGACGCGCAACTGGAGACCGTCGTCTACGCCGGCGACGCCCATGCCCAGGTGCTTCCAGGATCCTGGGTCCTCGGCGAGGCGGCGCACCAAGTCTTCCTGGTCCCGGACGACCGGGAGGGCGCCGTGCGGTTCCGCAAGGGCTTCTTCCTCGGCGACGGCACCGGCTGCGGCAAGGGCCGGGAGATCGCCGGGGTCATCGCCGACAATCTGGCCCAGGGCCGGACGCGCGCGCTCTGGCTCTCCAAGAACGACGCCTTGCTCGAGGATGCGCGCCGCGACTGGATCGCCATCGGCGGGACCGGCCCGGACATCGTGCCGCAGTCGTCCTGGAAGCAGGCGGACGGCATCCGGCTGGAGCGCGGCATCCTCTACTCGACCTACGCGACGCTGCGCCAGCCGGCCCGCGGTGACCGGCCTTCGCGCCTCGACCAGATCGTGGCCTGGCTGGGCGCGGACTTCGACGGGGTGATCGTCTTCGACGAGGCCCACGCCATGGCCAACGCCGCCGGCGGCGGCAAGGGCGGACGCGGCCCGAAGAAGCCCTCGCAGCAGGGTATGGCGGGCTTGGCCCTCCAGAACCGCCTGCCCAACGCCCGCATCCTCTACGTCTCAGCGACCGGCGCCACCACGCCGGAGAACCTCGCCTACGCCGCGCGGCTGGGGCTCTGGGGCGGACCCGAGGCGCCCTTCCCGACCCGCGACGCCTTCCTGGACGCTGTCGAGACCGGCGGTGTGGCCGTGATGGAGCTGATCGCGCGCGAGCTGAAGGCCATGGGCCTCTACCTCGCCCGCTCGCTGTCGTTCGACGGGGTAGAGTACGAGGCCCTGCGGCACCCCTTGAGTGACGACGACGTCGCCATCTGGGACGCCTGGGCCGACGCCTACCAGCTCATCCACCAGAACCTGCGCGCGGCGCTCGACGCGGTGGGGGTGACCGACGAGGGAAAGCCGAAATCGGGCCAGGCCGCCTCGGCGGTGATGTCGGCCTTCGAGGGCTCGAAGCTGCGGTTCTTCGGCCATCTGCTGGCCGGGCTGAAGTCGCCGACCCTGATCGCCGCGATCCGCCAGGACCTGGCCGAGGGGCGCTCGGCGGTGGTGCAGGTGGTTTCGACCAACGAGGCGGTGATGGAACGCCGACTGGCGGAGATCCCGCCCGAGGAGTGGAACAACCTCGCCGTCGACCTGACGCCCAAGGACCAGGTCCTCGACTACCTGATGGGCGCCTTCCCGATCATGGCGATGGACGCGGTGGAGGATGAGGACGGCGGCGTCACCATGGTCCCGGTGACGGTCGATGGAGCACCGGTGGTGAGCCAGGAGGCCCTGCGCCTGCGGGAGGAGCTGGCGACCGAGCTCGCCTGCCTGCCGGCGGTGCCCGGGGTGCTCGACGCGGTGCTGGCCGCGCTGGGCACGGAGACGGTCGCCGAGATCACCGGGCGCTCGCGCCGGGTGGTGACCCGCGACGGCCGGCGCGTCGTGGAACGGCGAAGCAGCGCCGCGGCCAAGGCCGAGACCGACGCCTTCATGGAGCTCCGCAAGCGCGTGCTCGTCTTCTCCGACGCCGGCGGCACCGGGCGCAGCTACCACGCCGACCTGGGCGCGGCGAACCAGCAGCGGCGGGTCCACTACCTCGTGGAGCCCGGCTGGCGGGCCGACGCGGCTATCCAGGGGCTGGGCCGCTCGCACCGGACCAACCAGGCGGTTGCGCCGCTGTTCCGGCCGGTCACCACCGACATCCACGGCGAGAGGCGGTTCCTGTCGACCATCGCCCGGCGGCTCGACAGCCTGGGGGCCCTGACGCGGGGCGAGCGGCGCACCGCCGGCAACGGCCTCTTCCGCCCGGAGGACAATCTGGAAAGCCCCTGGGCGCACCGCGCCCTGCAGGCCTTCTACGTGGCGCTGCACTTCGGGAGCGTCGAGGCGATGGATCGGGAGACCTTCGAGGCCAGGACGGGCCTTCGCCTGCTCGACCATGAGGGCAACCTGAAGCCGTCGGACGACCTGCCGCCGATGCACACCTTCCTCAACCGACTGCTGGCCTTGCGGATCGCCGATCAGAACGGCCTCTTTGCGGCCTTCGACGAAATCCTCTCCAGCATCCTGGAACGGGCCGCCGCGTCTGGACGGCTGGACCGCGGCATGGAGGACATCGTCGCCGATGACCTGACCGTGACCGGGGAGGAGGTCATCCGGACCGACACGGTCACCGGCGCGGAGACCCGGCTGGTCACCTTCCAGATGCGCAGTCGCAGGACTCTGACCGCGCCGGATGAGGCGGGCGCGGGCCTCGATCCACAGGCGATCAGCTATGTGCGCAACGGCAAGTCCGGCCGCGCGGCCCTGGTGGTCCATGGCCTCACCACCACCAATGACGACGACCGGCTGGTGCCGGCGGTGCGCCTCATCCGTCCGGAGAAGCGCAGCCTCGTCGCCGTCAAGGTCTTCGAGGAATCCGCCTGGGAAGGCTGCCCGGTGGGGGACTGGCGCGCAGCCTGGGACGCCGAGATCGCCGAGACCGATCCCTGGATCCGCCGCGACCTGGTGCTGGTGACAGGTCTGCTCCTGCCGGTCTGGAGCAGCCTGCCCGACAAGCGCACCTCCGTGCGTCGCGTGAAGGCCCCCGACGGACGCCGTTGGCTGGGACGGGTGCTTGAGCCCGCCCAGGTCACGCCTCTGAAGATCGCGCTCGGCCTCACCGACACGGCGAGCGCCGTCGCCGACGGGACCGTGGCGGCCCAGTTGGTGATGGCCGAAGGCGCGTCCGTGGCGCTCACCGGCGGCTTCTGGCTCCGCCGCGTCAAGGTGATGGACCGCCAGCGCCTGGAGGTTGTCGGCGGCGCGGCGCAACGCTCGACGTTGATCGCCATGGGCTGCTTCGTGGAGATCATCGCCTACACGCCACGGGTCTTCGCGCCCGTCGACCGGCCGGGGGTGCTCACCGCCATCCTGGCCAAATGGCCCGCCCAGACGATCCTGCCCAAGGCGGCATAGGCGCCGAGGGCCGCCGGCGCTGGCCGGTGGCCCTCACCTCCGGCCGACCGCGAGGGAAGATGGGGGCGCTGCGGAGCGGGGGCTGTCGGGGTGGGTGGGCAGCCCTCTGGCTCCAATGACCTCGCCACCCGGCGTCGCGGCCCACAAGGGGCGCTGCGCTCAAAGCCCTTGTGGGCCCCGCCGCCGGTCGGCGCGGGGCGGTCATGAGCCGACGGGCTCGCCCAACCTCCAGACAGGGACCTTCCCGATGCAGCTCTCTCCCCTTCTTCCCACGACCGACTCCCTCACCCGCTTCGAGGCCCAGGCGCTCCAGCTTGAGGACCCCCGCCCCTACCCGCAGGACCAGGCCCTGCAGCAGCTCGGCCACGGCCTGATGAATGAGCTCCTCGACCTGGTCGTCGAGAGCCCGCTCGAGGACTTCAGCGGGCTGATCTGCGAGGCCCTCATCGGCGCCTTCCATTCCGCGGCGCAGCGCATCGAGCGCGACGCCGACAAGGCGCGGGACGCCCTCAACCTCCTGCTCCGGGATTTCGACGGCTCCGAGGTGCTCGACCAGGAGATCCAGGAGGCCACCCGCAAGGCCCGCGCCGCCGATGTCGCCGGGCTGGCGCTGGACATCGTGCGGGACGCGGCGGCGGCGAGCTACGCCGTCGCGACCGGGGACGTCTGGCGGCCCTGGACCGGCAGTGTCCGCGCGACCCGGACGACCGCGGCGCAGATCGAGGCGCGCGATGCGCTGCGGGCGCAGAAGGCGGCGCGCCACCTGGCCGTCCATCCGGGGGCCACCGTGGTCGCCTTCCGGGGATCGCCGCAGGCCGACACTCTGGACGACGCCAACCGCATCTTCGACGCCCTGAACTGGGCGCGGGAGACCTGGCCGGACATGGCCTTGGCCACCTCGGGGGCCAAGGGCGCCGAGAGCCTGGCCATCAAGTGGGCGCATCAGAAGGCCGTCACCCTGGTCCTGGCGCGGGCCGACTTCGACCGCAACGGCCGCGCGGCGCCGTTCCGGGCCAACGAGGCGTTGATGCAGCTGGAGCCGGTCTGTGTCCTGGTCCTGGCCAATTCCCTGAACGAAGACCGGGCCGGGGCGCGCGGCGACTTCGGGCCGGCGTTGAACCTGGCGCAACGGGCCGACCAGGCGGGCGTCCGGGCGGTGCGCATCTCCGCCAAGCGGGCGCCCGGATAGGGCCGGGCCGCAACCTGATCGCGGCGTTACGCCGTCTGCTTGCGGACTTGCGCAAGTAGATGGCGATTTCGTTGCTTGGTTAAACTGAATTGACCACCCTTTCCCGCGTTAGGCGAATATATCCATCTTGCCAACTCTGGGTTCAGGTCGGCCTTATCCTGACGATCGCGATAGGGTTGGAGTTCAGCGTATGACGACCGGTCAAGCAGAGCCGTTCCAACTCGCGCTGGCTGGGCTGCGGACTCGGCTGCGCGAGGGTGGCTTCCCGCCGGGCGCGCGGATCGCCGCCACCGAGGTCGCCGAGACCCTCCACCTGAGCGCGACGCCGGTGCGTGAGGCGCTGTCGCGCCTAGCCGGCGAGGGACTCCTGGAGGACCGCCGTGGCCATGGATTCTATCTCCGCGCCCTCTCCGGCGGGGAGGTCGGGGACCTCTTCCGACTGAGCTTGTCGCAGCTCCTGATCGCCCAGGACCCCCATCGCGAAAGGCCTGCGCCTCAAGGGGTTGAAGCCACGGAGGGACGTGACAGTGACGAAGTTGACCCGGTCCCGCAGGTGGAATGGCTGTTCACACGCTGGGTCGCAGAAGCGCGCAGCCGGACCTTGTCGGCGGCGTTCCGCACGACTCTCATCCTGCTCGGCCCGGCTCGACGCGCCGAGCCGAAACTCCTCCACGACTTGCAGACGGAGGCGGACGATCTGCAGGCCTTAGCCGCCCCCGACTTGGTCACGGCTCGGGCCTCTGCGCTGCGCCGATTCCATCTCCGCCGCGTCGCTCTGGCGGACCGCCTCGCCGCCCTTGCCTATCACGGCTCTCAGTCTTCCCAACAATAGAGTCGATATAGGTTTGAATAGAGAGTCGGAGGGGTTCGGAATGTCAGGGTCGCCAAACCGGCGATAGGACCAACCTGGAGGTTGATATGTCCAAGCGCAATGAAACCCCGACCACCCCCGTGCGCACCCCGCGCCTGATTCCCGCCGGCGGCGCCAAGGCCCGCACCAACGCCAGCGGCGGCGAGAAGGTCTTCGAAGAACTCCCGAACATCTTCTACGACCCGAGCTGATCGAGTCGTCGGCCGGTGCCCGAGAGGGGGCCGGCCGCCTTACCGTGATGGCGAGCACCACCTTTTTGCCCCCGTACGTGCACGCGGTGCGGGTCGACGAGGACATCGTCTTCCTCGACGTCGCCGCGGACAGCTACCTGTGCTGGCCCGACGCCCACCACCTGGCGCTCTCGGGTGATCGTCGGCGAATGACCATTTCAGATCAAAGCACATTGGCTGAATTGGAAGCCGCGGGACTGGTCTCGGGTGAGGAACACTCGCGATCTCCGTTCCACACTCCGCCCGAACCAGTCTCAGACCTCTGGCCTGATCGGAACAGCTCGGCCAGCCGAGGCGACGCCTGGGACTACCTGCGGGCGTCTTGCGATGCCGCTCTGATCTATCCTCGCCGCAGCTTTGCCGACCTGGTGGCTTTCGGCGCTACCCGCGCACCCGGTGTTTCACCAGACACCCAGCCAGGGGCGAGGATGTTGGCCCTGGTCGCGGGGTTCCACCGCTGGGCGGACTGGGCGCCTGCGCCGGCAAAGTGCCTGATCAGGTCATTCATGCTGCTGCGACACCTGCGCCGACATGGCCTCGACGCTCGCTGGGTGTTCGCCGTCCGCACCTGGCCGTTCGAAGCCCATTGCTGGCTGCAAGCCGGCGCCACGGTGCTCGACGATGCTCGCGACCGTCTGGTCGCCTATCATCCCATCTTGGTCGTCTAGCTTGGGGGCGTTCCTCGCCCTGATGTGGAACGCGGACGATCCTTGCGCCGAGCGCGACGCCCGCGAAGCAGAGGCACATATGTCTCGCACAATGGATTGGACGCCGATCCATCGCGCGCCCGACATTCGCATCTGGGGTCGCGGCGCGAAACGGCCGAGCGTCCACGGCGCGGATTCGGTCATCGTTGTCGGGGCCTGCCATCGGCGCGGCAGCCGTGCGCCATGTGGCATGGCCGACCTTCATCCGCATGTGACGGCGCAGGCAACCGCCGAGCGGTTGAGCCGCGAAACGTGGGGCTCCTATGTCGCGCTCCTGCGACAGGGGTCGGCGCGCCAGCTCTTCCGCGACCCCTCTGGCGGCCTCGAATGTCTGACCTGGTCGCTTGGACGCGTCCGCCTCGTCACCTCCGATTCCGGCCCACCGGTCCCCGGCCTGCTGCCGCCCCGATCCGCCTTGGACTGGGCAGCAATCGCATCCTGGGGCGACGACCGGGGGCTCGGCGTCCCCCGGTCCGGACTGGAGGGCGTGGAGGCGGTCTTGCCCGGCCACCTGCTCAAGCTCGACGCGGCCGAGAACGTCGCACAGCCGGTGTGGAGCCCATCCCGCTGCGCCCAGCGACCCGATCACCGGGACGCGATGGACGGGCTGGTCGAAGCCGTTGGATTGGCCGTCGGCGGCCTCCTCGGCGCCCACGATCTGCTCGTCAACGAGATCTCGGGTGGGCTTGATTCCGCGATTGTGGCTGACACCCTAGCCCAGAGCGGCCTCGCGTCCCGGGTAGCCGCAAGCCTCAACTACTACGGCGAACGCCGCGAGGGCGACGAACGCCGCTATGCGCGGGCGGTCGCCGAGCGTTGCAGTCTCGACCTCTCCTGTGTGCTGAAGCCGATCCGACCGCTGTCAGAGGCCGACTTCAGCGAGGTGTCGCGGGGGCTGCGACCAGCCTTCCCGGCCTCCGATCCCATCCGGGATCGGGATACAGCGGAACGGCTCGCCGCCTCCGGGGCTACGGCACTCGTCACGGGGCATGGAGGTGACGCGGTGTTCTTCCAAATGCCGACGCCCCTCGTTGCGGTGGATCGGGTTCGGGGCGCCGGGCTGCGAGGGTTGACCGGCGACACGCTGGTCGACATCGCACGGTTCAGCCGAAAGCCGGTGTGGACCGTTCTCGCGCAGTTCGCGAAGGCGGATCGGTCCCGCGCGGACCACCAACGAGACGCCACCTCTGCCCAACCCTTGGATCCGTGGTCGTTGGACGCGTCGACCCTCCCGCCGGCCAAGCGGCTGCAGATCTCCAGTCTGTTCCAAGCGCAGTGGACCCGAGGCTGGTCCCGGCGCGGTGCGGTAGCCGACGTCCTGAACCCTCTGCTTGCCCAGCCCGTCGTCGAATTCTGCCTGGCGCTGCCGGTCCCCGAACTCGTCGAAGGCGGACGGGACCGCAGCTTGGCCCGCCGCGCTTTCCGCGACCGGCTGCCGCCTCTCTTGATCGAGCGCCGATCCAAAGGCGACCTTACCGCCTACTACGGTCGCCTGGTGGCGGCGAGCCTTGGCTATCTCCGACCCCTCCTCCTGGACGGGTGCCTCGCCGAAGCCGGCATCCTCGACCGAATGTATCTCGACGCCGCCATGACACCCGAGCGGCTGATCCTGGACCGCACCAGCGGCGAAATCCTGGTGGCTGCCCTCATCGAGAACTGGGTGCGGTATTGGCAGACGCGGGTTCCAGACTCTGCCCGTTACCCGCGCCCAAGCTGACGGGGCGCGCTAGGTTGTCCTTCAGCCAAGCGAGGCCACGCCGATAGGCGTCGCGCACATTGCCGGGGCTGTAGAGGATGTGGCCCTCGCCCCAATAGGTTGCCAGCACGGCGTCGCGGTCTTGTCGGTATAGGGCGGAAAAAATCTCCTCGCCTTGCATCATCGGGATCGGATCTTGATCCCCCTCAAGGATCAGCAGCGGCGTGTGAATCCGGTCCGCTTGAAAGATCGGACTGTTGCGGACATAGCGGCTCGGATCTCGCCAAGGCGGTGCGTGCATGGCGCCCTGGAAATCCTCCGTCCAACCCATCTCGCCCGAGATCATGGTCCCTTCCGAGGCGTCCACTCGCGCCGGGCCTTCAAAGGTCCCCCACATGCTGACTAGATCGATCGGCCCAGCCATGTCGATGGCTGCCCGGAACCTGTTGGTTTGGGCGATGATGGCGACGGTCCCGTACCCGCCGAAGCTGTGCCCCCAAAGCGCGAGACGCTGCGGATCGAAGGCTCCGGGGTGCTGGGCTGCCGCCGCATCTATGATGCCGAGGATCCGCCCACCCAGCCCAGCCGCCGGCTCGGCGCCGTCCGGAAGGGGTAGGCTCGGCACCAGGACGGCATAGCCGGCGCCGACCAGGATCGGAATGCTCGGTGTCATGAAGCTCCTGCCATAGTCCGCAAGAGTCGCCGGCGCGGTGTGCCGTTGACCGGGATAGGGGACCACGACGACCGGAGGGGGTCCGTCGCGCGGCGACGATGCGGGGAGGTACAGCCACGCGAGTTGGGCGCGGCCGTCAGGCCCCCAACTCGGCTGGTGAGTCGGCACGGCCTGAAGCAGATCGACGTCCTGCTGGGCCCGGTCCACGGTATCCACCAGCGTCCAGCCCGCGCCTGACCAGAAGCGCAGTCGCGCGACTCCATGCGTATCTTCGCTGATCGCGGCGAATGCCTGACCGCGCGGCGAGAACGCCACGACCCTGGCTGTGCCGTCTGGCAGCGCGACCGAAGGTGACGGAGTGCCCGAGCCCACGGACAGGGCACGAGCTTCGCCGTGCGCGACAGATTGCACGGCAAGTTCAGGTGCAACACTTGGAGGATTCGATGTCAGACGCCGCTCCCAAACTCGTCCGCCAGACACCGCTCGCGCGCCGTCGGGTGTCCGGATCGCCGCCAAGCCGCTCGGCGTAAGCCGCCAGGCGCTGCCTTGAACTGCTCCTATCGCGCCGCCAGGGACCGGCTGCAGGCTGTCGGGCACAGTGCTGAGCTGCGCCGTGAGAACGATTGGCGCGCCATGATCAATGGCGATCCAATCCTGGCGCCCGTCGTGGCGAGCGAGCACGGCCGGGACCTCTCCAAGCCACACCGCGCGGGCGCTTTCCGGTCGCTCATAGAGGACGGGCTGGGCCGACCCGAGCGGAAGGTCTTCGACTGATCCCTCGGCGGACACCGCTACCACGCGCCCGGCCGAGAGGGGCGCGCCCTGTGAGCGGACGAGGACGAGCAACCGTTTGCCGGACGGCGACCAACTGAGGAGTTCGCCGGAGACGTCGGCCCCGGGGCACGGGTGAATGACCCGATGGCGGTTAAGGTCCGCGATTCCGAGGCTTTCGTGGTGCCACGCCGTTCCATTCGGGCCTTGTACCGGCTGATCGGCAACCAAGCGCACGTCCTCGCCGGCCTCGGCGAAGGCGACGTGGCCCCCATCGGGAGACACTTCGACGTCTTCGATCTCCCCCGTCGCAAGACCGGTCACCCGTCCCGATACGGCGTCCACCAGGACCAACCGGTTTGGCGCTTTGCGCGGCCGCTTCGAAAAGTAACGCCCAGCGCCGATGGCCTGAACTGAGGGGTCTCCGTGGAGCGTCGCCGACCACCGCGCGGGAAGTTCTCGAGGTCCAGCGCGATTGAACTTCATGACCAGCGGAAGGATCCCCCGCGGGCGGGCGATCGCCACGAGTTGCGTCGCATTGCGCCACTGCACCGTTCGACCCCAGAAGGGAAACTCAGGATCGACATCGAGCCAACGCAGGTGCCGGGTTGACAGGGTCACGACGCCCAATTGCCACCGTCCTCGCCGAAGGCCGTAGAACGCGACGCGGCGGCCGTCCGGTGAGAATGGCCCCAGTGAGATTCCGATGGGGTCACCGACGATCAGCGCCCGGGCCGTCGCCCGCCGCGTCATGTCGACGACGCGTAGGCGGTTCTCGAAGACCTCGTGTCGATTTTCTGTCGGAAAGGTCGGCGCGTCAGCGCGGGCGACCCGCCGCTCATAGGCTAGCCACCGGCCTGTGGGATCGAACGCGACCTGTCCGAAACTCTCCTGGTGAACGAGATCTTCGACCGTATAGGGCCGGGTGGCGGCCGGCTCGGCGAACGCGAGCAGGACGATGATTGAAGCCGGGATCGCGAGCAGGCGCCCGGCCCGAAGGCCGGCCCTCCTCACCAGGATTTCACCAATTGCAGGGAGACGAAACGTCCGATGGGGTCAGCATTGGCGGGGTCATAGCCGACGCCTACCGAGGAGTCGTAGAACGGTGGCTTCACGTCGAACAGATTGCGGACTGACAGCGTCGAGGTGAGCCCCGAGAACCGACTGCTATTCGGGGCGACGAACCTCAGCTGCAAATCCGTCGTCGTCTGACTGTCGATGCCCTGCCCGAGGGGGCCCTTGTAGGCATTGACGAAGTTCAGCGCGAGTTGACCGGTGAACGGCCCGCGGGTCGCAGACGCCGTCGCCCGGCCTCGGAACCGGACCGGGAAGTTGGCGATATTGACGTCGCTGACGGAGCGGGAGGTCGGCGTAATCGCCACGTCATACTGATCGAGGTACGCTCCGTTCGCGTCGAACTGCAGGTGGGTAGCGCCCACGTCGAAACCGTACGCAACCTGCGCGTCCAGGCCGGACACATGCAGGGCGCCCGTGTTGACGAACCTTGCATCGACGATGGCGGTGTAGGTGTTGGCAGGAAAGGCCGACAGGCCGAGGTTCTGAGGCGCATTGATCAGCGCTTGAACCTTCGCCAGGTCCGCCGCGTTGCTCGCGGGCGAGATGAAGTCGACAAACGTGGAATAGGCCGGATCGGTGAGCACAGTTGTGATCGCCGAGAACACCGGACGGTCGATCTTGCCGGTAAAATCCGTGTCGAACCAACTTCCCGAGATCCGCAGCCCTGGAACGTTGTGCGGCGCCCAATCGAACCCGACGCTCCACGACTTGGCGGTTTCCGGCCGTAGGGTCGGATTTCCGTTTTGCAGCAGCACGACGAGCTTGTTGCCAGCCGAGCCCATCGGCAACTGGATGGGCGCGAAAAAGGCCTGCCCGAAGAGTTGCGGCAGGGAGGGCGCCCGGAAGGATGTGCCCCAGCTCGCTCGGACGTGGAGGTCTGAAGTGGGCGTCCAAATCAGCCCGTACTTCGGATTTCGGGTGGTGCCGAAGTCACTGTAGTGCTCGATCCGGCCGGCGATGGAGAGGTCGAGCGCGCCGATTGGACTCCCTGAATCGAGCAGCGGCGCCCGCAATTCGGCGTAGCCTGCCGATACGTTGCGATTGAACGCAGTCGGGGTGCTGTTAGTGGGCGTGATGCCCGACGTGAACCGAACGCCGCCTTGGCGAAACTCCTCGCGACGCACGTCGGCGCCGAAGGCCGCGCGCAGCGGACCGGCCGGCAGCATGAATAGCGTGCCGTCGAACTTGACGTCCGCGCTCGCCACGCGGTCGCGCGTGTCATTCGTCGAGAAGCCTTCGCCGATGAAGGCGTCGACGGCCTGGCTGTTCACGCTGCCCGAGGCGAAGGGGTTGAAGAAGCCGTCCCGGGCCGCGCTGTAGGCGGTCGCGGGATTGTCCGCCGTCGTTCCGAGCGCCTCGGACAACGCGGTCGTGTTCACGATGTTGGTCACCGATGTGCGGCTGTGGTCCTCGGCGTAGCTCGCATAGGCCGCCATGTGCCAATCGCGCGGCAGGCGCAGGTCGGCGCCGATTGTGCTCTCCAGATTTCCGCTGGACCCCTTTTGGTGCTGCGCCGGAAGGTCGTCCTTAAAGGCGTAGTCGATCGTCTCCGACGCGGCTCCGATCGGCGAAACGTAAAACGGGTTCCCAGGCGTGAGCTTGAAGCTCGAGAAATTCGAACCTATCGGCAATTGATAGCGGCGGCGTCCCAGGGTGAGATCGGCCGAAAGGTCGAGGCGATCACCCAAGGATTGGTTGAAGCTCGTGTACAGGCTGTCGGTGACTTGCCGTGGCAGCAGCGCCGACTGCGCCAACGGCTCGCCAAAGTTCTCCGTGCCGGCGACAAATCGGCCCGGCGTAAGGCCCACCCCATTTTGACCACTTGGGATTGCCCAGAATGGGACCGCCAGGCCCGGCGTCGAATTGACGATGTTGCCGGGGTGACTAAAGGCCGTCCGGTGGTCGGTGCCGCCCTCCGACCGTAGGTCCGCCGTGGACGTAAAGGAGCGCTTGGTTGCGAGGAGGTCGCCGCGCTGATCGTGCTCAAGCGTCAGCGTAACGCTTCCGCCGGTCCAGGCTCGTCCGAAGACCTGGGAAATCTGGAACTGGGCCGGTCCCCCCTGCGTCGCGACACCATCGGTGATGCGCGTCTCCGCGCCGTTGAAATTCCGCCGCAGGATGACGTTCACGACGCCGCCGACAGCGTCGGATCCATACAGAGCGGAGGCGCCGTCCAGGAGGACCTCGACCCGTTCGACAGCGGCTGAAGGCAGAGTGGAGATGTCGCCGAAGTCAGCGTTGTTGCCGGTTCCGGCCAGGCGGTGACCATTGATGAGAGTCAGGGTCGCGTTTGGCCCGAGCCCACGCAGGTTGATCCCCGAGCCAAAGAACGTGTTGGAGCTGGAGCGGTCCGTGGTCAGCGCGGTCGGGGTCTCCGCGCCCGCACCAGCGAAATTCTGAGGCAGGACCTGCAAGGCTTCCGCAACGGTCTGATATCCCGAGCGATCCAACTGAGCGCGGTCGATCACCTGCACAGGTGACGGGCTGTCGGTAACCCCGCGGATGTGGGTGCCGGTCACCTCAACCTCGGCGACGGTGGTCGCCTTCGATGTCGGCGCCACCGCGCCCGACGCTAGGGGTAACTCCGCCGGGATACCCCGGTCAGCGACGAAAGGGCCTGAGGCAGCCTGATCGGTCGATGGCGTCGCCTGACGCATCGCGGCCGGCGAGGCGCGGAGGGTGGAGGCCTGGCGCAGCACCAACATGGACGGACCCGTGCGGGCGACGAGGATGTCGGGCGTCAGGTGCATTCGCGCCAGCGCCTGTTCGGCGGTGAAATCGCCATCCACGGCTGGTGAACTGCGCCCGGCGACGAGCGCCGGCGTGTAGAGCAGCTGCTCGTGGCTCTGGGTGGCCAGCGCCTGTAGGGCGGCGTCCAGGCTGCCCGCTGGAATGTGCAGGACATGGGTCGCCTGGCTGTGGGCCGGCGCGGCGAGCGTCATGGCCATGATGGCGAGAACGGACACCTGTCCCGTCCGAAATTTGAGATGTCTGTCGATGCGGTGCGTCATGTTTCCCCAGGGACGATCCCGCAGGGTCAGTCGACCGGACTGGTCGTGCTCGTCGCCTCTGCTTTGGCCGTCTACGGAGAATGACGCGCGGAGCGTGGGGTGACCCTGGTCGCTCTGGGAACTCAATTAGCCGCCGGCTGCAGATGGGCGGGGGGTAAGACGGATGCCCCCCCCCGGGTCGGTCGTGGTTGTCAGGTCGAACTCCAGAGCCACGGCGCTGACAAAGGCGTTCGTGTCGCCCGTGTCGAACACCCCGGAGAGCGGTTGCCGCGCGACCGCTGCCGGCGCCGACAGTTCGATCCGGTGAACGGCATAGCGGTTCACCTCAGAGATAGCGTCCTCGAGGGCCGCGGCATGGAAAGTCAGTCGGCCCGCTGTCCAGCCGGCGGCCTCGCGCGCATCCGTGGCGCGCGGCGCGGTGAGACCGGCATCAGTCACCGTGAGCTGCTGGTTCGGGTTCAGAATGGCCGCGGAAGGATGGTCCGCCTGCCCTACCCGTACCTGCCCCTCAAGCAAGGTGACTTTCACGGCGTCCCCTTCCCGGCGGACGTCGAATTTGGTGCCGATGGCGCGAACCCGCGCGCCGTCGGCTTCTACGATAAAGGGGCGCGCCGCGTTGTGGGCGGCCTCGAAGAAGGCCTCTCCCCGAGACAGGATCACCCGGCGTTCGTTGGGGCTGAAGCGCACGACCAGGCGGCTGTTGGTGTTGAGCCGGACGCGCGATCCGTCTTTCAGGACGACCAGCCTCTGCTCGCCGACACGGGTCTCGTAAGCCGGTTGGGATTGCGCGAATAACCAGGTCGCAACCATCGCGATGACCGCCGCGGCTAGGGCGGTCGCGCCGATCGCGAAAGGCCCGACGCCGAGGAGGCCACTCCGCCGAAGGCGAGCCCGCGTGGGGCGGCGGCGCAGGGCCTCGGCGGTAGCGGCTTGGATATCTGGGTCATTGGCGAGGCGCTTGGTCGCGTCCCAGGTCGCCTCCACCTCGGCATAGGCCTTGGCGTTGGCGGCGTCGCGCCGCCAGGCCTGGAATTCATAGATCGCCGCGGTGGTGACGGACCTCTGGCTGAGCCGCGTGTGCCAGGCGGCCGCCTGTAGGTCTCTCGGGGTCGGCTCAGCTGTCAGGTCGCTCATGGCGCCTAATCCCGCAACAGGACTTTGCAGATCGCCAGCGCCTTGGTCACCCGCTCTTCGACCGTCTTGACGGAAATCCCGCACCGCTCTGCGATCTCAGCATTAGTCAAAGGCGTGTAGCTCCTCAAGAGATACACGTCTCTAAGTTGTGGGGGCAGAGACAGGATGATCTGCTTCTGAAGCAGGTCTTCGAGGGCCTCGGCCGGGGTCGCGGCCTGGGCTGTCGCCTCCCCCTCCCCCACGAGCATGGGGCGAGCCGCCTGGCGGCGGAACTGGTCCCGCGCCGCGTTTGTGGCGACTCTCGCCAGGAAGGCGCGGGGATTTCGGATCGGAGATTGGGATGCGGCCGCTCGGACGTAAGTTTCCTGGGCCAGGTCTTCGGCGTCCTGTGGGCTGAACCGGCGGCGCAAGAAGGCCAGCAGCCAGTTGCCGTGAGTGCGGTGGACAGCATCGAGGTCGAACGGGGGTTCGTCTTCGGCAAAGCCGGGTGGAAGCAAGGCAGGAGAATCGGAGGCCGACATAGCGAGCGCCGTGAAACTGAGGGCGGCTAACAACGGCGACCACGCCTCGGATTTACATACTATAGTGGATAAACCCGAAGTAGGCGCGCCGTCCACCATCGTGCGATGGATATGCGGCGGCTGGTGGGGGAGAACGTAAAGCGCGCGCGCAATGCCGCCGACCTCACCCAAGAGGTTCTCGCCGAGCGAACTGGGCGCACCCAGCAATACATCAGTGGGCTGGAGAACGGACGTCGCAACCCGACCATCATCGTCCTATTCGAAATCGCCCAAGTCCTTGGCGTGACTCCGGCAGAGCTGCTGACCCCGCAAAAGCCGGGCTACAGGGCTTAATTCTCTACATACTATAGAAGATAAACCTCGGAGCTCTCACCGGACAGCTTCGCGCAATGGATATGCGCCGGCTCGTCGGGAACCACGTCAGACGATTGCGCATCGCTCGCGGCTTGAGCCAGGAGCAGCTGTCTGAGAGTTCGGGATTTTCCCAGCAGTACATCAGCGACCTCGAGCGTGGGCTTCGCAACCCCACCGTCGTGACACTCTTCGAGCTTTCGCAGGCCTTGGGTGTCACCCCGACGGATTTGATCGCACCCTGACCGGCGAGCGGAAGTTTGTGGGCGCCTAGGGCCTCTGCGTTCGCTGACTGCGCCTGAAGATCCCGGTGGAGAAGCGGCTGATGCGGACGCGAAAGTTCGCCATATGCATGCGCAGGAGATTTGCCTTCGGCGGCCCCCTTCCGGCCGCTTGGGCGGCACGCGCGACTGCTTTGACCTTGCGCCATTCCGAGCGGGACTGGACCAGGTCGACACCAGGAACCCGGCGGAACTGGCGGGCGAGCGTCGTCAGAGTTGCGGCGTCAATGTCCCGGCAGACGTGACTGTCCCCCACGAGAAGATCGAAGGCGGGGCGCTGTTCGTCCCTTTCGTGCCGGCGACGAAGGTGCCAGGCGAGCATGTCGGCGGCCTGGATTGCCGGGAAGAGTTTGTCGTCGCGAAACACCGGACGCTCGCCGATCTGGGCTTGGATGTCGGTTTGTGCGGCCTTGATCCACGGATACCAGAGGGCCGCATCGTCGCCGAGCCCGCCTTGCTGGTCGAAGGTGAAGTGGGTGGGCGGCACGTCCCCGAGATCGAGGCTCTGGTGGTAGCGCGCGACCGTATCGATCAGCATCCACCAGCAGCAGAAATACGGCGTCTTCAACGGCGCGGGCGAGGCTGGTGCGAGGAGCGTGGCGTACTCGCTCCGGCTCACCGACGCGTGGGCGGACCAGCACCGGAACTCTGGGATCAGGCGCGCCAGAGCCAGCACCTTGGCGTCGCGGTCCGCCTCCGACCACCCCTTGAACTCGTCTCTCAGGTTCTGTGCCTCGGCCATCTTGAAATAGGCGATGGCCGGCGGCGCCGCGAGCTCGGCGTTCCAGGCCTGCGAGAACGCGGTCCATCGCTCGGCGCTGTTGATGTAGCCGGCGAGGAACAGGCGACGATCCGCGACGTCGCTGGCGGAGTCATCGACATAGGCTTCGAGCCGCACCATCGGCCGAGTCAGGGGGTTGGGCTGGGTGGGGGCGGACTTGCCGACGATGCGATCGGCGCCTCGGACTCGGGCGCACGATAGACGCTGAGCAGACGCATCTGCTGCAGACTGAAGACGTCCGCGCGGGCGAGGTCCTCCTTGGCCAAGGCGAAGCTCTCAGCATTGGGATCGTATCTGCGTCGAGCCCGCAGGTTGATCAGGGGCACCGCGAGGATGGGCGTCACGAGCAGCGTGACGAACAGCGGCAGCGCCACGGGCGCGAAGTTCTTTTGCGGCAGCACGCTGTAGACCGCCACGAGGATCAGGAAGGCCAGGCCGAGTAGGACCTCCAGGGCGAGGCGGCGGCGGATCAGACCGATCCAGAGGAGGTCCGCGATGGCCAGGACCCAGAGCCGGAGGATCGCCACGGCGGCGATCAGCACCGCGAAGAGGATCACCAGCATGGTGACGACGTCGCCCGGGGGCGCGACATGGCTCACGAATCCACCCGCGCGTTGAAGGCGCGGACCTGCGCGGGCGAGAGGCTGTGGACCACCAGGTTGTAGATGTCGTTGGCGGAGAGGTGGACGACTCCACCCACCCACTTGCGCTCCTGGAACTCCAGTTCGGTCAGGCTGCGCGGCCGCCGCAACACCTTGGCGACCGCGGTCAGGCCGCTGGCCGGTTCCCCGGCGCGGACCTGGTAGATGAACCGTTGCGGCTTGCCCAAGCTGATGCTGGTGACGTCGCCCTGGGCGCCGAACCGCAGGTCGGCGATGGGGCCGGCGTAGCCGATGCCGCAGCCCTTATCGACGGTCTTCAGCATCACGAAGGCGATCGGCGTGAAGCCCCGGGCGAGCGGCTCGATATAGTGGGTCTGCGCCCAACCGACGCCCCGCAGGTCGTAGACGCCCAACGCCAGGGCGACCCCGCGGCTGGCGACGATCCGGGCCACCACCAAGCACTCGAAGAGGATGACCACGAGCAGTCCGAACGACCCGGCGGGGTCCGGCTGGACGGGATGTTCCGCCAGCAGGCGGACAGCGCCGGCGTAGGGGTTGGTCAACTCCGGGAGGCGGGGCGCGAACCCCAGGGCGTTCCACTCGCTGGCGGCGCTGACCACCACCTGGGCCATGCCGATCCCGGCCGTGTGGACGACCAGCGCCACGAGCATGGCCACCGCGAGGGAATTCACCGCCGTCAGCGGGAGCTCGGGGCGGCGCGCGGCCGCACGCGAGCCCAGGAAGTTCCAGGCGCCCAGGGCCGTGAGCCCCGGCAAGAGAAGGAGGAGGCCTTCAAGGACCGAGATGGTCAGGTTCATTGCGGCGTCGCCCCAGACCCCGCCGCCGCGTTAGTCCGCTAGAGCGAGCCGGACTTCTTTGGTTTGCGGGTCGATCGTATAGGTTGGCTTGGCCGGCTCGGCTTGCGTGCTGCTCATTTGAGCGGTGTTCGCCTGCTCGAGAAGTTCGAAGTAGCCGCCAACTTCACGGGCCGCCGAAGCGACGTCATCCTGCTGTTCTTGACTGGCGCCGAACACCGGAAATCTCCTTACCGTCGGACCGAAGGCTAACCGATCGCACGGAACTGGTAAAGGCAACGTACGCAAAACGTTCCCTCACGCTCATGTGGGGATCGGCCCGCCCCAGCGGAAGGCCCGAGGCTTATCGCCTGCGCGGGCGAGGCGCAATTCCGGGTCATGGCCGAGTCGCTCTTGCGCGCCGCGGCGCTGTCGTCTGCGCCTAGTCGGCCAGGGGTTCAATCCGCGCCGGGAGCGAGAGATCGACATTCTGCGAGGGGGATCCGAGGAAACTGATTCGGCCGTCCTGACGCTCGCGCGCAGCGACCTGCAGCCGCTTTGGACTTGATCTGGACCGGTCCGGTCGACACCGCAACGGCGGCGGACGACTGTCGTCCCCTGCCCCTTCGGGTCATTCCTCGCGAGGCAAGACAGCCGCCCTGGCCGTCCTCCGCTGCGCTGCGGGCCAAGGGGCTGCGGCTCCGCCCTGCTGAACCGGTCTCCCGATCGCCATCGCGGCTGCGATCGGCGCGGCCCGAGCGAAACAGGAGACTTCATCATGGCCACCATCGGAACCTTCTCGAAGAACGTCGACGGCACCTTCTCCGGCGCCATCAACACCCTGGCCCTCAACATCAAGACCGCCGTCTTCCGGCCCATCGACAAGACCGGCCCCAACTCCCCGGACTACCGGGTCTACGCCGGGCGGGTCGAACTCGGGGCCGCCTGGAGCAAGACCGGCGAGAATGGCGAGTTCCTCTCCGTCACGCTGGACGACCACAGCCTCTCCGCCCCGATCTACGCCAACCTGGTCGAGACGGACGAGGACTACAGCCTGATCTGGTCCCGCAGCCGCAGCGCCGACTAGCCGCAGCCGCGCCCCGCCTTCGGGCGGGGCGCCCCTTCTCCCCTCAGCGGGCGAAACGGTGGCGTCGGGTCGCTTGACCCCGCCCTGCCCGCTACAAGTCACCATGGCCTTGGACCCGGAACTCGAAGCCGCCGTGACAGAGGTTTCACGGATCGCCGCGCGCGAACCGCCAAACCTGATGTCTCATCCGGCCTTTCTGGCGCTTTCTGGGCTCTGCGCGTCGCGCTACGGCGGCGCCAACGTGGCGTTCGCACTCTCCAACGCCTTGCGGACAATCGGTCTCACGGGCGCCACTGACGCGGCCGGCGCCGGACCGCCGCCGCCGTGCGAGGCCGCGGAACAGCTCGACGCCGGCTTCTCGAGATCGACGGTGCGCCGGGTGCACCTCTGCCCGCTCAATCTCGCCGATCAGTTGCCGGAGTTTGCCTTCGGACCCGCGCGGGTGGGGCGGTATTCGGCCGAAGCGCTCGGGCATCTGTTGGCCGTTGATCGCCTCCGTCGCCATTTTCCACGGCTCGACCTCGATCTCGGCCGTCTGTCGGACCTTCAGTGGCTGGTCGTCGAAGAGCGCGTCGAGGTGGACCCCCGCCCAGAAGCCCGGGCCATGCCGATCTTCTTCACCGACATGGGCCGTGATTTTGGCGCGTTCGAGCCCTATGCGGCGCACTACCCCGCTGTCGTGGAGCGGACCCTGTTCTTCCTCCTGCTCGCGCCCTGGGAGGACTGGTCGACCATGCCTGAGGTCGATTGGCGCGGATTCAAAATTCCATGGGTGTATTCCGTCGACGATGACTTGGCTGTTCGGCCGATGCGCCCGCCCGACAGTGACGCTTTGGCGTTTGAACCCGCCTTCGCCCACGACGCCTGGGGTGAGGAGGTCGAGTACGAACGCCCCACCGTCCTCCCGCTTGATGGCCGCCAGACGACAGCCCTTGGCGTCGCGAGCGAGGACGCTTGGCGAACTCTGGAGGCGGCTCGCGCCACGCCGCTCTTTCAGCCCCCTGTCGAGCACTTCATGGTCCGCGCCTTTCAATCCGACGGCATCGACGAGCTGATCGCCCACATGACGGCCATTGAAGCCGCCGTCGGAGAGGTCGGCGATCAGCGCCGCAAATACCGCTCGCAGCCCGACCCCTATCCCAACGTGAGCGCCAGCGACCGGGTGGGCGCCCGGGTGTCCGGCCTGTTGGCCGACCCGGCCGCCGCCGCCGCTTACGCGGAGCTCTTCGACATCCGAAGCCTGTACGTACACGGCCGCAATGGCATGCCGACCATCTCGACACAGCAGCGGGTCCAGTGTCGGCGGCTCGCGCGGCGCGTCACGGCCGGCCTGGTGCTGGAGGCCGGCCGCGGCGGGGAACGCGCAGCGGTCTTGGCCGACCTGCTGCGTCGCGGCCTCGCCTGAGACGTCTCCGCGCCCACCACCGGACGGCTGGTGATGCAAGCTCGGCTGACGTTGCCCTGAAGCCGGACTAGAGTCCCCTGAGACGCGAGCCGGGGACGAGCATGCCGAAGAGGAAGACCCCGCCGTTTCGGCTCTACAAGTACCGTCCGTTCAGCAATCGCAGTCTGGAGATGCTGGTCGAAGACCGGCTGTTCTTCGCCGATCCCACGACCTTCAATGACCCCCTCGACTCCAAGCCGACGCTCGTCACCGATGTCGACGCCGCAGCGCTCGAAACGATTCTCGACCGCCTCATGGAACAGCGCCTGTTGGCGGAGCTCTCCGCCGCCGCGAAGACCATGAAGTACCGGGGGCCGAAGACCCTCGATCACATCGCACGGCAAAGCCGGCAGGCCATATCGCGGGAACTCGCCGAGATCCGCTACAACGCCACCAACCCGGAATATGGAGACGAAGACCCTCTCCAATATCTGCTGGGTCAGTATGTCGAGCTCGAGCTGCTGCGCCGCTACGACAAGGGCATCGTCTCCTTCGCGGAACGCGAGACCTGTCCCTTGATGTGGAGCCACTACGGCGACCAGCACAACGGCATCTGCCTTGGATATTCGGCGCCGGCGGACGCCGTGCTGCACAAGGTCCGGTATGGCGGCGATCGCACCGTGGCCGCGAGTTTGATTGGACCAATGCTGGACGGAAATGCGCTCGCCCAACACCAGGTCGACGAAGCCGTCCTGCTGCGGAAATCGGCCGACTGGCGATACGAGCAGGAGTGGCGTCTCATCGGGCCGCGCGGCGCCCACAACTCTCCCCTCGAGCTCGAGGAGGTCGTGTTCGGCCTGAGATGCCCAGCCGCGGTGCGCTTCACGCTGGTTAAGGCTTTTGCGTCTCGCCGGAGACCGATCCGTTTCCACGAAATCCGGCAACAGCCCGGCGTCTTCGACCTCATCAAGGACGACGTCGATACCGACGACCTCACCCGCGCATTCCCGCGACGCTCGCGGGAGTACCTCGAAGATTTTCAGGACCTGGTGAAGATCGAGGCCGCTGCGACGGGCAAGTAGCTGTCGCCGAGCCGGCCCACTCGGCAAGGCCTGAGCGGCCGCGCGTCGAACCCTGTATGCTGCCGCTGAGGGCGCGAGGAGTCGTGATGCAACGGGTGACGCTGTTCTATTCCTGGCAAAGCGACCGGGACAGCGAGCTCTGCCGGAACTTCATCGGCAAGGCGCTCGAACGCGCCGCCGAGCTCCTGAAGGCGGACGGCGTCGACCTCGTGGTCGATCGCGACACCCTGAACGAGCCCGGCCTCCCGCCCGTCACCGAGACGATCCTCCGGAAGATCGAAGCCTGCGACATCTTCCTCGGGGACCTGACCTACGTCGCCCGGACTGATGACGGAAAGCTGATCCCCAATCCGAACGTCGCGATCGAGTTTGGCTACGCCCTGAAGGTCAAAGGCACGCCCCACGTTCTGCTCGTCATGAACGACCACTGGGGTCTGGACATCCTCCCCTTCAACCTGGGCTATTTGCGCCGTCCCGCCACATACACGGCCATGCCGGGGATCGCCGATGCGGAGCGCCGCAAACGCCGCGAGGAGCTGGCCAATGCCCTGGCGGAATACATCGGCCTCGTCGCCCAACGCCTGCGCGCCGAAGCCACCGCCAACCAGCGGGACACGCGCGTGGCGCTTGAAGAGTTTTGGTGGCGCGTCGGCGTGAGCAACCCGGCGACCCAGGACAATTTCCCGCCGGTCTCGCCGCCGTTTGTCATGCTCCATCTGACGCCTGAAGAGGCCATGACACCGCCGCGCCTGGACCTGCGTCTTGTGGACGGCGCCCGCGTTCACCTCGAACTCGCCGATGCTCAGCGCGACCAGGACATGCACGCCTGGTGGGCCCACGGCGATCTGCGATCCGTTACCGCCGGCCCCAACGACGAGGCGCAGTGGACGTCGCGATTCAGCGAAGACTGCATCGTGAAATGGCGCTTCACGTTCGGCCACCGGGGTCGAGATGACCCGACAATCCTGGTCCAGGGTGACGACCTCGAACGCCAGATCGTGAACAAGGTCGATCGAGCCCTGGCGTTCCTGCGGGCGGTCGGCTTCACCGGCCGGGTGCTGGTAGGCGTGGCGCTCTACGGGATTGAGGACGTCGAGATCCCGACGCCCAGTGGCCGCACCCGGCCGCTCAGGGTGCAGAGTGTCCCTCTCCCGACGGCGCTGATTCCGGCCGGCCTGCAGCACGGGGGCGATTGCCTGAAGGACCTGTTCGACGGGTTCTGGCGCCAGGCTGGCGCACCCTTGGGCTCCCCATCGTTCAACGAAGGCCGATGGGCGGGTTACAGCAAAGAGCCCCAATAAGTCTGCCACACGACCGTCGGTCGCGAGCACGATCGGCAAGGCCCTTGAACATCAAGGTCACCTTCCAAACTGGCCCGGCTGGGGCGACCCGTTAGGTCGGCGGGTGGCGGGCGTGAGCCGTAGACCTACGGGTCGCGCGCGCCGAGGGGAGGAGCCAGACTGAGGATCGTTGTTGAGGGCAGGATAGCCTTGGCGGCGGCGGGTGTGCACACGGCGGATGTCGATGGCCGACTTCAAGCTGCGCCTTTCCGATGACCTGGCGGCCCGGTTCGACGGCTGGGCGGCCGAGCGCGGCGGACGATCGCCAGCGCTGCGTCACCTGATCGAACAGGCCATCGGCGCCGGCGCGCGCTCATGCCAAGGACCAGGCCGTCTCGGCTCGCGGCCAATGAAACTGACCGTGCGACTGGCGGCGGCCGATGGCCGGGGTCTCGACGCAGCCGCGGCCGAAATGGGCCTGACCCGCAACGCCTGGGCCGCCGCGCTCATCCGCCGCCGGCTCCACGCACGACCGACATTCCGCCGCCCGGACGAGCTGTCGCTGCTCGCCATGCAGGCCGAGCTGCGGCGCATCGGCGTCAACGTGAACCAGATCGCGCGCGCCCTGAACACGGCTGTGATGGAGGGCAAGGTGCTCGATCTTGAGTTGGCCTACCTCGATGATCTGAGGGCCGAGATCCGCGCGCACATGCTGGCGCTGCACGAAGCCTTGGAAGGCAACCTTGCCTATTGGCAGGTTGACCCATGAACGACTTCCAGACCGTCCGCGGCTTCGAGGACGCCTGGCGCCCGCCGGTGCTGCCGCGCCGCCGGACGCCGCAAACGATCCTGACGCCACGCGGATCAGAAGCTGGCGGCGACCTCCGCGCTCGGCTTGTTCGCGTCGCCGGCCGGGCGCCGGAAGTGATGGTGAAGGTCACCGGTCGCACGCGTGATCCGGGTCACCTGCATGCCCATCTCGACTACATCTCCCGCAACGGCGAGCTAGAGATGGAGGACCGTGACGGCGCCCAGATCACGGGTCGTCCGGCCGTGAAGGAGTTGGCCGGCGACTGGAGCGCTATCGCCCTCGCCGACAGCCGGCGTCGCGCCACGACGCCGTTCAGCCTCTCCGTCGTGCTGTCCATGCCAGCCAACACCGATCCGGCAACCGTCCGCGACGCCGCCCGCGCTTTCGCGCGCGAGATGCTCGCCGACCGGTTCGACTATGTCTTCGCCCTACACACCGACGCGCTGCACCCGCACGTCCACCTGGCCGTGCGGGCGCTCGGCGACCAAGGCGAGCGCCTCAATCCGAAGAAGGCCGATCTGGAGACTTGGCGGCAGGTCTTCGCCCAGGCGCTGCGGGATCGCGGCGTGGAGGCCGAGGCGACGCCCAGGCGAGCGAGAGGCGTCACCCGCAAGGCCGAGCGGACGCCGCTGAGGAAAATCCGCGAGCGGCATGAGGCCGGCCAAGGTGAGCCCGCACGCGTCCGCCGCGCCGCTTATCGCGACGCGGCCAAGGCGGCGTTCACGGGACAAACCGCGCGGACGCTGTGGGAGACGCAACTGCTTCAACGGCAGGCTAGCGTGCGGGGGCTCTATCTTGCTCAGGCACAGTTGCTCCGCCGGTCTCCGGATCCTGCGGACCGCGCGCTGGGCTCAAAGGTTGAGGCTTTCGTCCAGTCCATGCCGCACCCAGACAGTCAACGACTGGCGCTTGCCCGCGAGCTCCGTGCGGCAAACCGAACGGTTGGACGAGAGCAGAGTTCTGACAGGCGAGATCGAGGCAGATGACCGAGTTTGACGCATAGGCGACGGTAGGAGAGTCCGACTCTAGATCGCCAGCTCGGACAGCACCGGAGCGCAGCGGGTGGCCCGCTTCATCATCGTTCCCGAACGACGGCCTCGCTTGCGCGAGCGGAAATGACCTTCATTTTCCGCAGTAGGCGGCGACCTGCTGGAGTTCGGCCGCGATGGGCGGCACGGGCCCGCCTATGACACTGTGGGCCTCGACGGTGCGTCGAAGCCGCCGCAGGTAGGCAGCCGTGCGCCGCAGTGCAGTGGCCGCGAGGCGGGGCCCTTCCTGGACTTGGTCTTGCTGAAGCCGCTCGCGCGCCTCATCGAGTTCGGCGATGCGGTCGCTGAGGCTGGTGCGGACACGTTCCAAGAGTTCCGACATTGGCGGGTCGCGCGCGATATCGTGAGCGGCGCACCACAGAGTTTCGCCGTGTTGCTCGAACTTGAGATGGGCGAGCGAGACCTCAAGGCCCTCGCGCGGTGCATGCACCAGCGAGAAGCGCGATCTGCGCAAGTCCCAGCCGTCCCGAGCCATACGCCGGAGCCAGAAGTAGTCCTCGTTGTAGCCGACGGGGAACGCCGGGATTTCATTGGCTCGGCAGGCTACGAACAGGAAGGCGCCCGTGATGCCGCCGGGCGCCTCGTTGCTGACATCCACCCGCTCGCAGCTGGGCGCCAGGCCGACGGCGCCGGGCGTCAAACGGGACAGGCCTATATGGTCCAGCAAAGCCAGGTCCTGGCGGCCCCTGTATCCGCAGCCGAGAACCATCCGCGATCCTGGGGAGATCGCCGCGGCTTCGCGCAGCAGCGGCGCCCCGTCCGACTGAAAGATCCGGCCCTGATAGGCGCAGTCGGCGAACGAGATGTCGTCGTCGAACATCAGCACCGCGTCGTGCGACGTGCCGTCCTCCACAAGCCGGTGCAATCCCCTATTTCGCGCAGTCCCGGGGCCGAGGGACCGGGCGGTGCCGGATGCGGTGAAGGCGAACCGTGTCTCCGGTCGTGCTGCGGCCAGGGCGCTGACCGTATGCTGCGCCTGCGTTCGGGCGGGCGCCGACGACGAGTCGTCGCTCACCACGACAAGCGCGATGTCCATTCGGACACTTTCGCTCGTCTCGAGCAACGTCCGGAGAGCCCGCTCCAGAATCTCGGGCCGGTCGCGCGTGGGGACGACGACGGCGCACCGCATGGTTAGAGCCGGCGAAGTAGGTCAGAGCGCAGCTTGGGCGCCGAGATCTTCCCGTTTGCGACCACGGAGACAGGGAAGATGGCCTCGAATTGATGGCCGCCTGCCACAGGATCAAACACCTCGGAGTCGCCAAGCAGCAGATGGTTAGACATCGAGGCCGGACCGTCCGACAGCGCAAGCACCGCGCCGAGAGTGCCGCAAGTGAAGATCCCTTGGCAGATGACCACTCGCGCATATTGGTTGATCGGATTCTGAGCGGCAATAATGCAGCCCCAGTCCAGTTCGATACTGTCATCGACGGCCTTCTCGGCCAGATGCGCAGCGCCGTCTCCGAAACAAATCCCGTCGACGTCGTCAGGGTAGCGCACCGTCGACTGCATTGATCGCATCAGCTGTCGGGTGATCTTGTTGCCCTCGCCCTCGTCTACCCCCGGGCCGCCAAGGACCACTAGGTTCCCCTCCAGCACATCGGGCGCGACTGTGTCGGCGGAGTGCCGGCACAGGATCGCCCGTGGATATTGGCGAGCCAGGAATGTCGACACCTCGAGCAAGGCGTCGCGGTCCTCAAGGTTGTCGATGAACAGGTAATTCGGTTCGGTTAGGGAGGCGAACCGGCTGCGCTCTGGTTCGGGCGCACAGATGATGTGAATCGTCGTTGCGCCGGGGTCGAACCACGTCCGCTTCACGCGAACATCGCGCCCGGTCCCCTTGGTGTCACCGCCGGCGCTCAGTAGCCGCGCCACGACCAAGGCAAGGGGCCCTTCGAGAAGATCGGGCAATTCTTCGGGCAGCGCATAGGACGCCGCCAGGATGTCCCGGACATCGGCGGGGGGCGGCGCCGAGGTCTGCCGCCGGACCAGCAGAACCGATTTCCCAAGCGCCATGGCGTAGCCAAGTTCGTAGAGGACATTCTCGTTCACCCGGACGCCAGCGTTTGCCCCGGCTGTGCTGACGTCGGCGATGACAAGATCGCAGGCGTCCAGTTCGCGCCGCAGCTGCGCCGGCAGCGGTCGTCCAATCTCGGAGGCGTCGAAATAGGGTTCAATCGTTACCGCGCCCGTGTCGTCCGATACGATCTTCTGCACCCGATCGAGCAGGGCCAGGATCGCCGCCCTGAAGGCCACCTTTCCGCCGACATAGGTCGCGTCGTCGAAGGCGTGGCTAACAAAGGCGCTCAATTTCGGCATAAGGGTTTTTAGTCGCTCCGCGCCTGAATCCGGCCGCGAAACCCGGAGAGGTCGCGGAGTCGGCCGTGCACCAGCATGTGATGGGGAGGCACATTGCAACGGACGATCTCGCCAGCCGCCACATAGGCGCCTTCGCCGATCTCTATGCCGCCCACAAGTAAGGCATTCTGGCCGATGACGCTCCTTGCCCGGATGATTGGCGAAGGCTGCGACGGTCCATCCCAGGCTTCCAGGTCACCCGGAATCCGATATCCATGGGCGATTTCGCCGAAATAGGTCACGAAATCCTCGACAATCGTCCGGTCCGACACATTGCCGCCGATGATGCATTTCTGGCCGATCGAGACACCCTCGAACACGGCCGCGCCATAGAGGATCTTGGTGCCATCGCCCACCCGAGCGCCGGCGCAGATCCGGCAGTAGGGGTCGATCACGCAATCCTCGCCGATCACCACATCATCCTCGATGAGGGCATGGGACCCAATCGAGCTGCCTCTCCCGATCCGTGTGCCGCCGCCGCCTTCCGGATCGATCAGGGCGAAATGGCCGACGGTGACGCTCGACTCAAGCACGGCTCGATCGGAAACGAGAGCCCCGCTCGAGATGGTGTTCGGAAGGTCTGGGGCCTGGGTCATCGGATAATCCTTCAGGCTTCCAGGCGGGGCGCGATCCGCTCCAAGATCATGCGGATCACCTCGTCGACGAGCGCCCAGGAGCGATCGTCTTCCATGTCGAGGTCCCCGGGCGCTGCGATCACGTGCCCGGCGCCTTCGACCTCGATGAGCTCGCATTGGGGATGATCGGCCGCGAACCGGCGGCTGCTTTCGAGCGGCACGTCGTCATCCAGGGTCCCGTGGAATATTGTGACTGGAAGCGACGCTGGCGCGTCGCTGGGCGCCATGGCGCGGGCGTCCTCGACGATCTGGCCGCCGAGCTTGAGGACCGAATAGGAAAACGTGCCCTTCCGCTCAAGCTGCGCCTTCCACTTCGGCGCGGTCTTGGTGATGTCGGCCAAGTAGTCGAACACGGGTGCCAGGAGGAAGGCCCGTTCGGCACCGCCGATGCGATCAACGGTGCGATAGGCGATGCCACCGCCGAAGCTGCTGCCGATCACAAAGGATGGCAGAGGCGGCCCGTCGAGGAGTGACATCAACCGCGACCAAGCGGCCCGAACATCGTCAGCCATGCCCTCTAGGCCGATCTTCTCCGAAGGCAGGACACTTTCGCCGTGTCCGCGGAAGTCGAAGCGGAGCGAGCCGACGCCGATGCGCGAGAGGGCCTCCGCCGCCTTGTCAAAGATTCCCCACTCGGAACGATCGGAAGTGATCCCGTGGCAGAACAGGAGGAGGCCGCGCGGCAACCCCTCCGGAGCCTTGATCGTGCCATACAACCTGACACCGTCGGCCGAACGGAATTCAATGTCTCCGGACGCGATCATGCGGCGGCTCCGATCTGTTCTGCCATTAGGGCGACGGTCGTAAAGCGCGGCGCCATGGCGTCGTCCACCGTGAGCCCGAATTCGTCCTCAAGCTGCAGGATGATGTCGATCTGAGCCACGCTGTCCCATCTAGGATGTCCGTACATGGCCAAGTCGTCGGTGGTCTCCTGGACCGGGATGCCGAGCACCTCCGCCACGATCGCCCTAACCCGAGCCAATGGGTTTGCCTCAAGGCCGTGGGTCATGAAGTTTCCATTTGGTGGCCACCTCCTCCTTGAGGGCTTGGGTATCGATCTTCGCGTTAGCGTTCCGCGGTAGGCTTTCGCGGACGAGGATGTCTTTTGGGACCGCGAATACGGGGAGTTTAGCGCGGAAGTACTGGCTCATGGCCTCCTCAGTTTTACCTGCCGGTATCGCGACTGCCACGAAAACGGAGTTGCTGAGGGTGAACGCCTTGGCTTCCGTCGCCCCAAATTGCAATGCGTGGTACTCGACCTCGGTCAGATCCAGGCGGTTGCCGCTGATCTTGACCTGGTTGTCGGCGCGTTGGGCGAAGAACACCCGGTCACCCACGCGACGGACCAAGTCGCCGGTCCGATAGAACGGAAGGCCGGTGTTTGTATCCATCCCGAACTTCGCCTGGTCGGGCGTCGCGGAGATGTAGCCGTCTGACAGGTATTCCGACGAGAGGATGAGCTCAGGCAGGTCGTCGCCATCCGGGCCAACGGCGAAGTCGAAAGCCCATCCCGGGATCGGATCCCCGATTGGCAGGCTGCTGTTGATGATCTCCGCGCAAAGCGCCACATCGACTGGCTGCGAGGTGCAGAAGAAGGTGCCTTCCGTTGGCCCATATGTGTTGACCACCTGGACCTGAGGCGCGGGCGTCAGCAGCGACATGACGCTCTGCGGGAAGAGCGGCTCCCCGCAGAAGCTAGCCAACCGTAGGGACTGCAGTTGCTCCGGGGCCTTTACGGTCTCGCGGACAAGCATGGGGATCACGGAGGGCACCGAGTGCCAGATGGAAATGGAGAACTCCGACACGAACCTAGCCGGCATTAGCCGGTCAACCGTCGCCACCACCGGAACCAGCGTGCCGCCCGATAGCAGGCAGGTCAGGAGATCGACAAGGCTTAGATCGAAGCCAAGGCTGGAGAACTGGGCCCAGCGTTCGCTCGGACGGACTTGGTAGAAGGGGATCGACCAGTCGAGGAACTTGTCCATGCTCCGGCGCGAGACCTTCACGCCCTTAGGTAAGCCGGTGCTGCCCGAGGTGTAGATGACGTAGGCGCTCTCGCCGTACTCGTGGGTCATGATCTGGGCGCCCTCCAGATCCTCGACGTTGACGGTCGGGACCCGGAGGCCGCCGAGTGTATCCTCGCCGGCGCTGTCGGTAAGGATCAGCTTCGGATTGAAGTCTTCCAAGCAATGGACGATCCGGTCGATCGGATGGTTCGTCTCGAGCGGACAAAACAGTCGGCCGCAGAATAGGGACGCCATTTCTGCAGCGTATGCCCCCACACCTGCTGGGAGATAGATCGCGACCCGTTCGCCCGGCCCACACGAAGTTGCGATAACCGCTGCGGTCCTCCGGACGCGTTCGTGGAATGACGAGTAGGATGTAGCGCGGGAACCCGCGGCCGTGCGCTCAAGTACGGCGATCGAATCGTTGTTCGCGGCAGGCGATTCGAAGAACCGACCCACGTTGTCCATGCGTCTCATCGCGTTCTGATCAGACGCGCCCCTTGCCCACAGCAAAGCTACCGTCTGTGCTCACGACGCACAACCATTGGGTGAAGGGGCGTCCAATGCGCTTAAGCGGGCATTAACCGCACGCACCCTCCTGCTGGCTCAGGGTAGAAGCCGTTATCAACAGGATTGTCGCGGCCGTGGCGATTCATGTGCAGCGGGAAAGCCATGACGCCAAAAGGCGGCGCGACCAACGCACCTGGACTTGTGATGTTCTCTGTATGTTCTATTGTTATGCAGTGTGTCGAATCATCGGCTCACGCGGCTCCGACGACTCCGCGTCAGTCAACTGTTATGTAGCGACGACCTCGTGAGCGAGCGTTTCATCGCACAAAAGCGTTGTCCTGGGCGGTGCGGCAGCCGGCGTGCCGCGGTTTAATTGTGTGGAGCAGGGAGGAGGATCTGATGTCGGCTAAACAGATCGTCGCCCTGCTCAACTCCCACCTTGAGGGCGATGAGGAACTCTTCCTGTCGATCGCCCTGCAAGCGGCCGCGCAGGCGGCACGTTCCGGCAGCAAGCAAGACGCCGATACCCTGAAGAGGCTGGTTCAGAAGGCTCGCGACCAGCGTCGCGAGGAAATGCGCGTCGCTCCGACGCCGATCCCCCTCGCGCGGCCCAAAGGAGAGCTCCAAGGGCTAGTCGATAGCGCCTACCCAAAAACCCTGCTCACCAACATGGTGCTCTCGGACGACGTGGAAGGCCGGCTGCAGCGGCTGCTGCTGGAACAGCGCGAGCGCGCCGTTCTGAGGGATCACGGCCAGCGTCCCGCAACGCACGTCCTCTTGGTCGGGCCGCCGGGCACAGGGAAGACCATGACCGCATCGGCTTTGGCCGGCGAATTGAAGTTGCCGCTCTTTTCGGTTCGCCTCGACGCGCTGTTCAGCCGGTTCCTGGGCGAGACCGCCGCCAAGCTTCGTCTGTTGTTCGATCAAGTTAGTCAGGTGCGCGGCGTGTACCTACTGGACGAATTCGATGCGTTGGGCGCCCGCCGCGGAGATCAGAACGACGTCGGTGAAATCCGTCGGGTTCTCAATTCCATCCTCGGCTTCATGGAGGAGCCCAACTCCACGGACAGTCTAGTCGTCGCGGCGACCAATCATTCGGGCATGCTCGACGAAGCCCTGGCGCGTCGGTTCGACGAGTTGATCGAATACAAGGTGCCCGATGCCGGTGAGGCAAAAGCCGTCGTCGAACGTCGCCTTGGGAAATTCAAGGTCAATGCTGTCGCGTGGAGACGGCTGGCCGACGCGCTGGCTGGTCTTAGCCAAGGAGAGCTGGTCCGGGCCGCCGACTCCGTCGTCAAGGGCGCGATCCTGTCCGGCCAAGGCGAGATTTCTACCGAGCGCCTCGAGATGGCGTTGAAAGACCGTGGGCGAGTGCGCCGCAGATTTAGCGCAAGGGTTGAGCCCTAAGCTCTGCTGTCCCATCATCACCGCCAGTGACGTGATCGGCGGAGCAAATGGCGGACGTTGAAGAGTTTGCGATTCGGGACATTTCCCACGTTCGCATTGAGAATTTCCAAGACGTCGCGGGATATGTTTTTCCCAAGCGAAGGCAAACGGCAAAGCCACTCCGGGACGATTACGCGGCCCATGCTGACGCCTTGCTGGTACAATTGGCTGAGGCGCTTGGCCCTATCCCTTCCGCCGACGCCGACACTCGCCTCTCCATTCCAGGCCTGAAGCCCGGCGTGCTGGTCGAGATTGAGACGCAAGCCCCCAAGCTCGACACGTCCGGCCCAGCCAAAATTCCGACAAACCTCCAATTCGCAGCCGAGGATATCGTCGTCCTGAAGTCAGAGCGCCTCGATCGCACAGAGAGCGCTGTGGTGTTTGTGCCTGACGACGCCCGAGCGTTTCTCGCCTCCCGGCTTGAAAACTACGGGAAGGATCCGGGTAACGAACGACGCCCCGACATTGAGAAGTTCGAGCCCCTGGAGACGTTCGCCCGCGCCGACGCGTTGGCGCTCTTCACGCCGCCGCTTCAGCAGGAGATTCTCGACCCTGTCTGGTGGGAGTTGTGGGTTCGAGAAGCACCGGGGCGCGCTGACCTCGTCGCCGCGGCCGCGCAGAACGCTGGACTGGACGTTCACGCCGATCGTCTGCAATTCCCCGACATCGTCGTCCTTCATGTCCTCGGCCCGTCGAAGGCAGTCCTCCAGTTCCTCTCACGAGCACCAGGCGCTTTCGTCGAAGTGCGCCGAGCGACCGACACCATCCAAGTGTTCCTCCAGGAAGGCCGCGATGCTGGCCTGGGACCGGCGGACCATGTCGCTGAGCTTTTAGCTCGGGTCACGCCGCCTTCGCAGGACGCCCCCGTGATCTGTGTGCTGGACAGCGGCGTATCCGCCGCCCATCCGCTGATCGCCATGGGAATGACGGGCGCGTGGACTTTCGACGAAGCCTGGGGGACGGACGACCACATCCGTCATGGCGGACATGGCACCGGCCTAGTGGGACTTGTGCTCTACGGCGATCTGTTTGCCGCCATGGCCGACCAACGCGAGCTGCGCCTGACGCACAGCGTAGAGTCGGTCAAATACTTGACGCCGCCGGGGTTTCCGCAGCCAACGGCGCCGAGCTACGGTGCGATCACGCAAGGCGCGGTCGCGATCGCCGAGCTCAATGGCGGCGAGAGAGCGCGGACCTTCTGCATCGCCAGCTCAACGGACCTCTGGTCGGCGACCCAACCTTCCTCTTGGAGCGGTGCCCTGGATCAGCTGGCGTCGGGCGCCACGCTGGCCGATAGGTCGACGGGCGAGCCGCCAACGAAAACCGCAAAGCGACTGATCGTCGTGGCCGCTGGAAACGTGCAAGGCGGTCAACGACAGGCCATCATCCAGCAAGCGGCGATCGAGGATCCCGCGCAGAGCTGGAATGCGCTCACCATTGGCGGATATACGGCCAAGGACACCATCGAGCCGTTTGAGCTCGGGGTCCGGACGTTGGCCGAGACCAACGATGTCAGTCCGTTCAGTCGCGGATCTAACACCCTCGCCGGCGACCTAACGCCCATCAAACCCGAGGTGCTTTTCGAAGCGGGCAACATGGCCGTGGATGGCGGCGACAACTGCGATTGGCGCCCCTCGCTTTCTGTCCTGGCGGCCGGTTCGGACGTGCTCAACGAACCCCTCTTGCCCTTCTGGGCCACCAGCGCGGCCGCTGGAATGGCAGGGAACTACCTCGGCCGCCTCAAGGCTGAGCTCCCGGGCCTGTGGCCAGAGACCTATCGCGCGCTGACCGTTCACTCGGCCGATTGGATCGGACCCATGCGCCCGCGCCTCATCGGTCGGGGCCTTCATTGGAAGGGAGCCAAAAAAGGCCCCCGCCAGCAGATACTAAGAGAGATCGGCTACGGCGTTCCGGATCTTAGCCGCGCGGTGAAATCGGCGAAGAACGACATGGTCCTATTGGCCCAGGCTGAAATTCAGCCCTATTCGAAGGCGCAGGACGGCGCCACGGCGACCTACAACGAAATACACTTCTATGATCTTCCCTGGCCGAAGTCCGCGCTCGAAGCGCTAGAAAACGAGCCGGTGATTATGAAGATCACCCTGTCCTATTTCATTGAACCGAACCTGTCCGGGCGAGCGGCGACGCGGCCTGACACCTATCGATCCTGCGGGCTTCGCTTCGCGATGAAGAAGCGGAATGAGAGCATCGCGGCGTTCAAGAAGCGGTATGCGGCCGCGCTCGCCGCTGAAAAGGAGCCCGCCGTACAGGAGAAGGACTGTTGGTTGCTCGGTCCCAACGCGATCGCCGCCGGCTCACTGCACTGCGATCTCTGGCGCGGCCCGGCCATCGACCTGGCCGGTCATGACGCCATTGCTATCTACCCGGTCGGCGGTTGGTGGAAATCCCATCTGGGGCAGAGGCGGATGAATGACAAGGCGCGCTACGCGCTGGCGATTTCGATCGACGGCCGCGCCCTTGCCGTCGACCTGCAGAACGAGATCACGCAGCAGGTGAATGCCAAGGAAATCGAGATCCTTCTACGTGGATGACGTCAGCCTGCTGAGGCTAGAGCGTGACCGGATGCAGTCCGGCCTCCAGAGATCTCCCGCTTCGGCGGCCCGCCGGCATCCTACACAGGTCCCACACAGGCGTTCTTGGATTGATTTTCGCAAGCGAAAACAGTAGGATAATCCATCCCGATCTCCCGCAAGGAGAGAAGGGGTGCGGTTGGAAGGGCGAGGCAGGCATTAGATCGGATCAGTGCGTTGGAGGTCTTGCAGGCTGAACCTGGTCTCCTGCGACCGAGCTTGCAGCAAAGGGCTTACGTCCGCCGAAAGGTCGAGCCACAGGGCCATGCTGCGCCCGTCGATGACCACCGGTTGCCGTTGGTGCAGGTCCGCCGCGTTGGTGGCGGCCTCGACCGTCACTAGGGCGAAGCTCTCCACTAGGCCGTTCCGCGTTTGAGCGCGGTCCCAAATTCCGGCGAAGGAGACCCATCCTGCGTCTGTGCCCGGCGACATTTGAGCCGCTCTTTCCCTTGCGCCGTCTAAGGTGTCCGCCGGGACGAGGCAGCGGCGGCGCTCGAAGGCGCTCTTGAAGATGCGGGAACGGGCGACGATCTCGGCGCGGGCGTTGAAGGTCTGGGCGGTCCAGGCCGCGAGCGCGCCGCGATGGAAGAACGGGACGAGGCCCCAGCGCATGGTGGCCAGGCCGAGGCCCGCGGCGGGTGCAAGGGGATCGAGGGGACGAAAGACCGGCAGGCTCTGGCCCGGCGCGGCGGTCTCCAGGTCGGGCCAGTCGTTTGGGGTGGCGCCGCCGGGGAAGATGAGCGGCAGGCCGAGGGCGCGGAGATCGCGTTCGATCTCCGAGATCGGCGTCCTGAGCTGGTAGGCGGACATCAGGCTTGCGGCGCTGTCACGCGGGCGTCGCGCGGCCCAGGCGGCCGCGGCGTCTTCCAGCCCTTGTCGCGTGCTTGGATCCTGTGGCCAGACCATCCGCTGGCGCCGCGCAGCCTCCAGATGGCGCTTGGCGGACATATCCTGGCTGCAGGGCCGCACATCGATCCGGCTGCGGCCGCCGGCGCCGCACCACGAGCAGCGCAGGCGGTCGCGGGCCTCCAGCATGGTGCAGTCGGGGCCGAGGAGGTCGACGGCCTCGGTGGGCGTCAGCCGGATCTCACGGTGACATCCGTGGCAGTTGACGACGAGGTGCAACTCTTCCTCGACGAGATGCGCCAGGGTGGGCGCGTTGGGGGCCGGGGGATCGCGCCAACTCATGCGAAGTCGGCCGTCCCGCGCTGGCCGCACTGCGAACACCGCAGGCGCCGGCGCGCATCGGTGACCATGCAGTCGCCGCCGAGCTTCTGGCGCGCCTCGGCGGCGGTCCAGGTGACACGGTGACGGCAGGCGCTGCAGAGGAGCGTGAGCGGTCTTTGGAGCCGACCGATCCTGGCGATCGTCGGCATAGGCTCACGCGTTGAACAGGTAGAGCCGCCCCTGCGTGGCGGGCCGCGGGCCCCAGTAGGCGCGCGCCGAGAGGGCGCCGCGCCGCGCGCCACAGCTGCAGCGCACCTCGTCCTCCAGCCGCGCCACCGCCGCGAACCGGACCTGGCTCTGCCGCCAGGGGCCGAGGTCGATGACCGAGGCGGCGCCGCAGCCGGGCGCGAGGCAGGAGGCCAGCAGCACCTGGTCGGGGCCGACCAGGTCCGCGAGGACCGCCGGGGGCGGCGCGGGGCGCGGGCCGCGGCTCATGGGGGACTGCGGGCGCATGGTCAGGCCGCCGCGGCCTGGTCGGCGCGGCCGCGGAGTTCCGCGATCACCGCGCGCCAGAAGTCCGGGTCGGGCGGATCGAGATGCTGCGCCGTCAGGTGCCGGGCCAGCTCGCGCTCGGTGGCGTCGGCCAGGCGGTTGAAGTCCAGCGGCCCGCCGTCCTTGCGGGCGTCCTCGGCGATGGCGTCCGCCTCCAGCAGGACTCCAGGGTCCTGCTCCCAGAGATCGCCCTGCGCCGGCCCCTCACCGTCGGGCAGGAGGTCGTCCTCGGCCAGGATCTGCCGCTCGCCGTAGAGCGCCTTGTTGAGGAACTGCAGCTGGCTGATCCGCCAGAGGCCCACCCAGTCGGGTCCGTCTGCCGGCAAGGCCTCGGTCTCGATGATCATGGTGCGCAGCCAAGCGGGATCCTCCTGCCGGTGGACCAGCGCCAGGACCACGGTCTCCAGGGTGCGCAGCTTCGCCGCGCGGTAGTCTTCCATGCCCAGGGCCCGGCCCTGGGGTCTGCCGTGATCGCCGTCCGCCATCTTGGTCTCCCTGTTTGCGAGGTGGAGAACAAAGACAGAACATTCGCAGCTTGGCGAGTCGGAAAATGGCGGCGCTGGGGACTTATCCCCGGCCGCGTTCGCGCCGGACGGTGGGGCGCCGGTCGAGATCGACCTCGTCGAAGCGGCCGCCCCGCTCAAGCCAGCCGGCCACGCGGGCGCGGGCCTGTTCGAGGAGCCGCGCCTGGACCGCCGGCTCGGGAATCCGGGACTTCACGACGGCCTCCACCACCGCGAGCCGGGACTTGGCGCCGGCGCGGTGGCGGTCGCGGTCCGGGTTGGCGCGCGCCTGGTCGAGCTCGTCGCTGAGCTTCGACCACTGTTCACGCCGGCGCTGGGATTCGATGCGGCGCTCCAGGTCCTGGGCGTCGCGGGCGGTCGGCCGATAGCCGCGGACCTCCAGGCCCTCGGCGCGCGCGATCAGCCAGGCCTCCCGCCGGAACTCCGGCGCGCCGGTCAGGGTCACCTTGGCCCAGCCGCGATGCCGGGCAATCGCCGTGAGGTGGCGGATCACATGGGGGTCGGTGCGGGTGGTCACCAGGCGGTCTCCGCGGTCGCGGAAGGCTGGCGTGGCGACGGTCGCGTCGGCGTAGAAGCCGACGCCCAGACCGCCGCGGGCATCCAGGAAGTAGCGCCGGCGCAGGTCGTCGGGCACGTCGCCCTTGGCGGTGGAGCGCCGGCCGGTGGCCTTCAGGGTGTTGGGGGTTGCGGCGTCAGCGGCCATGGTCGGGCTCTCCGGGCAGGCGGACGGAACTGTCGATGAAGCGCTCGACCCAGTCGGCGACCTCGGCCTCGCCGGCGCCCTCCGGCGGCAGCGGCTCGAGGCCCGCCGCTTCGAGCGCGGGCAGCATCAGGGTGAGCCGCAGGTCGGCGTCGGCCTGGGCCGCGTCGACCGGCGACGGAACGGGTGTTGGGGTGGGCGGCAGCTGGCCGGCGGGGTGGATCGGGATGAGCGGGGCCGGCCGTTGGCGACGGGTGAAGACGCGCTCACGCCAGTAGACGATCTTGCGGCCGCGGACCGGCGGCAGGCCGGCGCGGAGCACGATCAGCCGCTCGGGCGGCATCTGCATCAGTTCCTGCGGCAGCATCAGCGGCCGGCGCTGGTCGCTGTCGGTGCGGCTGCGGTGGCCCTTGGCCAGGCCGGTCGGGCGGCTGCGGGAGCGGCCCTCATAGGTGTAGGCGCCCAGCCGCTCGGAAAGCTCCTGGGCGATCTTCAACTCCTTGGGCGCGAAGGCGATCTCCACCCCGCAGTTGGCGATGATCTCCTCGGCCAGGTCGGGGCCGTATTCGGCGCGCAGCTGGGCGGGGCTCTGCAGGACCGGCAGCAGCCGCAGGCCGTAGCCGGCGACGTAGGAAAAGGCGTGGGCGATGACCCGGGCGTGCCCCAGCCTGGCGAACTCATCGAGCACCACCAGCACCGGCACGGCGTGGCGGTCGCCCTCGGGCCGTTCGCGGGTGTTGAGGTCGACCAACTGCTGCAGGAGCAGATTGTAGAGGGGCGCCACGCGGGCCAGGTTGTCCGGCGAGACGGTGAGGTAGAGCGAAATGCGCTGGGCCCGCAGGTCGCGCAGGTCGAAGTCACTGGCGTCGGTGGCGGCGCAGACCCGCGGGCTCAGCCAGAGGTTCATCCGCGAGGTGATCGTCTGCTTGATGCTGGCGAAGGTGTTCTCCGACGCCGAGCAGAAGTCGGAAAGCGCGCTCGCCCCGCCGGCGGAGAGCGGCCGGCCAGCCTGCCGCCGGGCGGCGACCAGGGCGGGCAGCCGCGTGCGCGGATCGCCCTCGGTGAGCTGGGCGTAGATGGCGCCCAGGCTGAACGGCAGGTCCGCGGTGTCGGCCACCAGGGCTCCGACCCCGATCAGGCCGGTGCGGGCCGCCTCCGCCCAGAACGGGTCGGCGTGGGGCGGCGCCGGGAACAGCATCACCGCCAGCTTCTGCAGCTCATCCAGCACCGCCGCGGGATCGGCACGGTCGATGTGACCAAGCGGATTGAAGCGGGCGGTGCGGCCCTCCGGATCCAGGGGATCGAAGGCCAGTGTCCGCTGGCCGTGGGCGGCGCGGAAGCCGGCCGTCGCCTCCCAGTTCTCGCGCTTGACGTCGAGGACCACCACCGAATCCGGCCAGGAGAGCAGGTTGGGGATCACCACGCCCACGCCCTTGCCCGTGCGGGTGGGCGCGTAGAGCAGCGCGTGCTCGCCGCCGCCAAAACTCAGCAGGGCGCCGTCCTTGCGGCCGAGCAGGATCCCGGGCCGCGCGCGCAGGCCGGCGTGGCGCACCTCCCCCTCGCTGGCCCAGCGCGCGGCGCCATAGAGCGGCGGGCGCAGGCCCTGCAGAACGGCGAGGCCCAGCATCGCCCCGCCGGCCAGGGCGGCCATCGCGCCCAGCCCCAGCCAGCGGCGGACGGTGGGGTCATGCCGGAAGTACCAGAACCAGGCCGGCACTGCCGTGGGGTCGAGGTGGGCGGAGAGCCGGCGCAGGCCGGCCAGGGCGACCACCGCCGCCAGGGCGGCGAGCAGGCCCGCCGCGCCGGCGCCCAGGACGCCGACGTAAGCCGCCTTAAGCGGCCAGGGCGCGCTTGCGAAGCGGGTCATACCAGACCTCGGTGACGCGGAATTGCCCCTCGACCCGGCGCATCTGGACGACGACGTCGACCAGCACCTGCAGCAGGGCGCGGATCTCGGCGCGCGGCAGGTCGCGGCCGCCTTCGCTTTCCTTCACCAGCAGGGTCAGCTGCTCGAAGGCCAGCATGGCGCTGTCGGCGTGCAAGGTGGTGATCGAGCCGGGATGGCCGGTGTTGACGTTGCGCAGATAGAAGAAGGCGGTGCCGTCGCGCAGCTCCTGCAGCAGGATCCGGTCGGGCCGCATGCGGAGCGCACTTTCCAACAGCTGCTTGGCGCCGACCTTGGCCAGCCCCTGCCCGTCCTTGGCGTAGAGCAGGTGCACGGCGTTGCGGTGCGGGACGGTGAGTTCGCGGGCGTCCTCGATGGTCAGCAGGCGCTCGGCAGGTGGGATCAGCTGCACCAGCCCCTTGGCGAAGGTGGTCTTGCCGGACCCCGTGGCGCCGGAAATCAGGATGTTGCGGCGGCTCGCCACCGCCAGCCGGAAGAAGCCCGGCCAGTCGCCGGCGGCGTAGAGGGCGGCGAGCTCGGTCTCGTCGCGCGAGAGGTCGCGGCTCGCCAGCGCCACCTGGTCGAACAGGCCCTGGCGCGCGAAAGCGTCGAGGTCGAGCTGCGCGGCGGAGGGTTTGCGCACCGTGATCGAGGCCTGGGCGGCGGCCGGGGGCAGGACGATCTGGCAGCGTTCTCCGCCGGGCAGGACGGTGGAGCAGATCGGGGTCTCCGCCGTGACGTCCTGGGCGGTGAAGGCCGCGGCGGCCCGCGCCAGGGTGGCGAGCCACGCCTCGGTGAGGTCTGGGGCGTCGCGCCACTCCCAGCCGCCCCGCCGCTCCAGGCCCATCTCGCCCGGCCGGTTGATCACCAGCTCGGTCACGTCGTCCGGGGCCAGGGCCGCCTGCAGCGGCGCCAGGTAGTGCTGCAGGACGGCGTGATCCTGGCGCATGAGCTCAGCCGGCCTTCAGGCCGTAAACGCTGGAGAAATCGAAATCCTGGGCCACGAAGATCGAGACCTCGGCGCCCTGCGCCTTGCGCAACGATGGCGGGATGTTGATCGAGTTCTGCAGGGCGACGGCGGCGGCGTCAGAGGGGACGCGGGCGGTGTTGCTCTGGCCCGCGCCGCCGGCCAGCGCATAGCTGCCGTCGTCGACGATCGAGAGCAGTAGGGCGCCGCCAAAGCGGTCCCAGAAGTGGGTGTCGAGGTCGCCGTCGAAGCCCGCGCGGCCGAGCGCATCGGCCGCCGGGGACTCCAGCCGGATCGCCACCCCGGCCGGGGTCACCGCCCGCGTCCAGAGGACGAAGAGGCGCTTCTGCCCCTGGCGCAGGGTGCTGCGGTATTCCCCGAGCACCTTGGTGCCCTTTTCCAGCAGCACCACCCCGCCGGTGTCGGAGAGCACGTCGCGGGGAATGAGGCAGCTGACATAGCCCGGCGTGGCGGTGTCCATGGCGGTCTGCAGCAGGCAGGGGATCGCGCTGCCCGCGACGATCAGGAAGTTGCGGTTCGGCAGGCGGCTGGCGCGCGCCTGGCCGATCGCCGAGCCATGCCGCAGCTGATCGAGTTCGGTGGCGGCGCCGGCGGTGGCGGTCTCGAGCGCCGGCACGGGACCGCTCGCGCCCAGCAGGCCGACCATCGCCCCACCCTCGCGGCTGTAGGCGATCAGGGGCGCGCCGCGCACGGCGGCCAGGTCAGCGCGGGCCTTCGCCGCCGCGTCGGCCGTGCCGTTGGGCCCGGCGGGGCCATTGGATTGCAACGCGGGAACCTGGCTGGGATCGCCGTTGGGGGTCGGGTTTGCGCTCAGGCTGGGCGCGCCGGGACCGGGGGCCGCCAGCGTCGGCGGCTTGAGAGGTTCGAAGGCCACCACCTGGCGGGCCGGCAGGTCCGGCGCCCGGGCCGGCTTGGCGTGCGGCGGATGCAGGCTGGCGGCCGCGAACACCCCGCAGCCGGCGATGAGCGCGGCCAGGGCCACGGCCTTGCCCGCCCTGCCCGTGCCGAACCGGCCGGCGACCGGCGAGATCGTGCGGTTCGCGGCGGCCAGCGGCGCGGGCGACGGGGCGGCGGGGTCCGCGTCGGCGCGCGGCGCGGCGTCGAGGTCAGTCACGGGCCGGCACTCCCTTATCGGTGCGGATCACATCGCCGGCGGCGGTCCCAGTGCCCGGATTGCGGCCATAGGCGTCGAAGGCGTCGTTGAAGATGCAGAGCACCTCGCGGCCGCGGCGCAGGCGCAGCTCGCGGACCACCGCATGCACCACCACGAACTCGCCGCGCACGTCGAAGGGGACCAGTGCCTCGGCCTTGTCCGCGCCGACCTCATAGAGGGTCGGCACCGGCTGGTTGGCCGGGAAGCGCAGCACCGTGAAGCGGCCGTTGTCGGAGACCTCGGAGGGCTGCAGGCTGGCCGCGCCCTGGACCTGGTAGGCGAGGTTGCGATGGCCTTCGAGGACCGCGCGGTCGAGCTTCAGGTCGATGACGCGGCGCTCCAGGGCCACGGCCTCGGCGGAGGCGGTCGAGGCGGCCTTGGCGGTCTCGTCCGCCGGATAGCGGAACCGCAGCCCGAACACCGTGTCGGCGGTCTGCCGGCTGGCCGGGCCCGCGCGCGTGGCGAGCTCGAAGGTGTAGGTTCGGGTGGTCGCGCCTCGGCCCGTGGTGACGATCAGGTTGGTGGGGCCGCGCGGCGCCTTGGGCTTCACGAAGAGGATGTTCTTCTCCGCCGCGACCTCCCAGCCGGAGGCGTCGCCCACCGCCACGTGCAAGATGGTCTCGTCCTCGCCCAGGACGATCTGGGTGGCCGTGCGGAAGACGCCGGTGACCTTCACCACCGCCCAGGGATCGTAGTCGACCACCTTGATGCGCGGGTCCGAGGGCCCGGCGCGGGGGGTGTCCAGGGCGTGGGCGGCGGACGCGGCGCAGGCGAGGGCCAGGACCGCGGCGGCGAGGCGACGGCGGCTCACGGCGTCACCTCCGGGTCGGCGCGGTAGCTGGTCACCTGGAAGCCCAGCGGATTGCGCAGGCGGTCGGCCTCGGCCATCGGCGCCTTGGTGTAGCGGAAGGCCGCCGTGGCGATCCAATCGCTCTCGGTGAGCGTCGCGCCCTGGCGAACGATGCGGTGGAAGCGGACGTTGCCGACCTGGGGGCTGACGAAGCTCACCGCGCGGATCTCGACCTGGGCCTCGCCGGTCGGCCCATAGACCACCTGCGGGCTCGCCGGATTGAGCGGGCGGAAGGCCTGCGCCCAGCGCTCCTGCTCCTCCGGGGTCGACATGATCGACACCTGGCGGAAGTTGGCTTCGGCGGCGGGAGCGAGCCACCCTTCCCGGGCGCGGACATATTGCGCCAGGAACGACTTGGTGACCGCTTCGTCGTAGCGCAACGGCGCGCCGGCCTTCAGGGCGGAGATGACGTCGACCGCCCCGGTCGTGCGGTCGACCCGGATCACATAGGGGACCACGGTCTTCAGTGGGGTCAGGGCCGCCACCGCGCCCACGGCGACGGTCGCCACGAGGCCCGCGAAGGCGGCGACGCCCCAGGCCATCCGGAGTGAGCGATCCTTGGCGCGCCACCGGTCCGCGTCCCAGCTCTCGGCCTCGTCGAAGTAGGCCTTGAGGTCGGCGGGGGCGTTCATGCGCCGCATCCCGACGGTGGAGCCGGCGTGGCGGGCGGCGGCGTTGGCGCGGCCTCTGCGGACGCCGCGGGCGCGGACGCTGGTGCGGGGTCCAGGACCGAACCGTAGGGATTGGCGGGACGCCGGTGCTGACCGTCGCAGACCGGCAGGCTCTTGGCGGTCGAGGTTGCGCAGCCGCCGAGCGCGGCGGCGAGCAGGATGAGGACTGGGGTTGGGGTCATGCGCCGCCTCCTGACGGACTGATGCTGCCGCCGCCCTTCGGCGCGGCGCGTTGCGCTTCCTGTGGGCCCCGGGCCTTGGGTGGCGACGGGAAGGCCCGCGTGGCCGCGGCGCTGGCGAAATCGGCCAGGCCGACACTGGCCCCGCCCGCGATGCCGGCCGCGATCGCTGGGGTCTGCAGGAAGAAGATCGAGCCCAGGATGCAGAGGGCGACGAACAGCATGCCGCCGGCCATGGGATCCTGGCCGTCGATGCCGCTCCATTGCTGGGCGAGCAGGGACAGGATCAGCTGGAAGACCGTGATGATCAGGGCGAAGAGGACGATGTAGTTCACCGCCTGGGCCAGCCAGCCGAAGAAGAAGCGGCGGCTGGCGTCGAACAGCGCGCAGGCGACGAAGATCGGCCCGAGGGCCACCAAAAGGGCGAGCGCGACCTTGGCGATCATCACCACCCCGAAGCCCAGGGCCGCGGCGATGGCGCCGACCACATAGACCAAGGCCGCCATGATCCAGGGCGCGAAGTCGATCGGGCTTCCGGTCTGTCCGATCTTCTGGCCGAGGTAGGCGGCGCGGGCGAAGAACTGGTCGAACGCGGCGCCGACGTCGGGGGCCCCTGCCCCGCTGATCGCCTGGGTCAGGCTGTCCGGCAGGGTGTGGAACAGAGGGGTGGTGACATAGGTCGAATAGGCCACGGTGGTGGCCAGCATGTAGATGAAGGCCAGCTTCAGACTGCGGATCGCGAAGTCCATGATCGGCTCGGAAATCGCGCCGCGCAGGATCGCGAAGCCGTACAGCAGGACATAGAGCACCAGCGCCGCGCGCAGCGGCCCGGACACCACCGCGATCACGGAAGTCGCGCGCTCGTTGAGGAAGGTGTCCAGCTTGCCGTCGATGAAGCCGTAGGCGGGCTCGAAAATCTGGAAGCTCATGGCGACTGGAAGCCCTTCCGATAGAGCTCCAGCCGCGCCTTGTTGGCCGTGGCCGTCGCGCCCGCGAGGGCGGTCTGGCACTCCTCGCCGCGCGCCTGCCCGGATTTGCAGGCGGCGAGGACGGCTTGCGCGTCGTCCGGATGAGCTTCGAAATAACTCGCGCTGCGCGGGGCCGCCGAGCAGCCCGCCAACATCGTCAGCGCCAGCAGCACACCGCCGGTCCGGCTCATTGGAAGCCGCTCCGATAAAGCGCCAGACGCGCCGCATTCGCGGCGGCTAGGCGTTCCCGGTCCCGCTGCGCCTGCAGCCGGTCGTCCGCGGCCTGGGTCATGGCCAGGCCCTGCAGGCGCATCTGGTCGTTGGCGATCAGCGCCTGCTCGGCTTGAGCGCGGGCTTGCAGGTCGAGTACCGCCCGGGCGTTCGGCGCGGCGTCGATGGAGACCTGCAGGCTTTGAAGACCCGTGAGCCGCTCCTGGCCGCCGGTAGCCACGGCCTGGCCGAGCGCCAAGTCGCGCGCGGCGCGCAGGCCCATAGCTTCCAGGTCTCCAGCGAGCGTGTCGCCAGCTGGCGGGGTGTAGAGTCGGTTGGCGTTGCGGATCGCCGCCGCCTGGGTCCCGATGGCGCCGAGGCCGGCCATGTCGCCATGGGCCGCGGCCATCAGCGCCGGAACCCCCGGCAGCAGCTGGCGTAGGGCCGGCGCCTCCAGGCTTTGGGCCAGGGCGCCGACGTTGGAAGCCTGGTTGAAGCTCTGCAGGAGCTGTTCACCCTGCTGCACCTGGGTCTCCGCCTGGTGCAGCTGGTTGAGTGCGGTCTGCGCCTGCTGGATCAGCTTGACGTAGCTGGTGGCGTCATAGACCGCCATCTGGGCGTGGGCCGCCGGGGCGGCGAGGCTGAGGGCGGCCAGACCCGCAGCGGCCAGTAGTAGGGTGCGGCCCATCGACATCTCCTCGGGGCGAGAAACCTTGGTCGGCCAGGAGCCGACCAGCGGAACCTCGCTCAGGAGCGACCGCGCGCGCGATACGTAAGCCTACGGGGGCTGGGCGCTGTGAGCCGGTTTCGCCTTCTGGCGCGGGGTCCGCAACGAACCCTTCGGACTTCGAGCCCAATGACGCACGGCCGGTCCAGTACCTGTCGGACCGCAGTTATCCATTGCTGCTCATGACTGTCGGCAAAACGCCACCAGCGGTCATTCGCCTCTTGTCGAGTACGGACATTGCATTGACGCTTTTCTCGGACGCCAAGGGGCGTCGGGATTTCGGACCGGCGTCCATCAGGAATTGAGCCGGTTGGCGGCGGGCAGCCGCTCACGAATCCGGCGCGCCGAGGGCGCCGGTCCCTACATGATCGTTTTGCAAAAGCGACAGATAGATCAGGAAGCAGACTTGGGGCGGCGTAGCCCCCAGGTCGGTCGCCGGGGGCTAGCGGATTTTGCCGCCAGTCTGATGATTTCGGCTCGCACCGACGGCGTGTGCGATAAAGGGAACAGCGAAGCCGCCGAACAGGGCGCCCAGAAGGGGGAACGCAACCGCTGCGCCCAAGGACGCAGCGCTGAGGCCGGCTGCGGTCACGCCGGCCACCGCACCGGCGGCGGCGCCGCTGGTGGCTTCAGCGACAACGGAGCCGCGGGCGACTTGCGCGCGCGGCGTACCATCCGAGTCGAGCTCATGAAGTTGGGACATCTTCGAGTTCCTACCAGAGGTCGGCTATGTGGCGAACATAAATCGTCAAAACAAGGGCAGCTACCGAGAGAGCAATCGAGCCCAAAGCGGCGGATTTCCCGTCACTTGGGGTGTCGGAGTTACGAGCTTGGAGCGCGGCCCAGTAGGCGATCAAAGTCGCGCCCGCCACGACAAACGCGCCAAGCACAACAGAGATCATCAGGTTTGGGTTAACGCATCCCGAGGGCTGCGCGACCGACGTCGCCTGGGCTGCACCAGACGTCGCCTTGACCAAGGCCGCTGCCGCGCTGGCTCTTGGCAGAGGACAGGTGCCCTCACGCCGTACGACCTTGAGCAGATCACTCACGAGACCTGTCGCCAGGATCACGGTGAAGAAGAAGAGAAAGCCGTCACCTAGGACTTCGCCGAGGCCCCGACCCTTGGCTTTGGACCGGCTGAAGAAGGAGATCGCGATGGGGGCGCACGCCGCGATGCCGACGTTGATGAACATCCAGATGAAGATTTCCAACCCGCCCCCCGGCGCAACCGTTTGGGATGAAATACACTAGGGTGTTGAAATGTCATCCGTGGGCTGCGCTTCCGACAAGGTCACGGCGCCCGTCAGGCCATTGTAGGTGAGGATGAAGTGTCGCAGGAAGTTACGGCCGATCAAGGCTGCATGCGGAATTCCCGATCCGGCGAGGTTCACGCCCGCGAACTGCCCCCACATGGCGTAGTCGAGCTCCGGCACGAAGATTTGCGCCATGTGAACGTTCAGCATGTGGACGCCACCGATCCCGCCGTAGGGCTTCTGGTCGACGATCGGCAGGTTCAGCTGAAGCGCCACGCCGCTGTCGATACAGCATTCCGCGGCGCCCGAATCCACCAAGGCGTGAACGCCTTCCAACAGAAGCTTCGGACGGCCCTCTCCACCCCAATCGACATCGAACCCGATATCGACGATCAGGGAGGGTCCAACCTGCGAAAGAAGCTCCGGGGACCTGCCGTCGGCCGTATCAATACCGCAGTGGGCGACTAACATACGGCTTTGGGCAAAACAGAGCTGCGGGCAAAGGACCGGTCGGAGCGCCGATCTGGCGAATGAGATAGGGTCCGCGACCAAACCGGCCGACCGCGTCGCGCGCCGCCTCGTCGAACGAGCCGAAGAAGCCTTCGATCGTACGGTCGTGCACCAGGACCCATTTGCCGAAGTGATCGGCTTCAAGCTGAGCCTTGCGGTCTTCGTAGAAGTCGATTTCTTCCGACAATGCCGCCATGTAGCCCCCGCGAGAAAGACGAAAGAGCCGGCCCTAGCCAGACTCGATCATACTCTCACTACTCCGCGTAGCTTAAGACCGGCCTACGGCGTGGAGTCGAGTGGGAATGCTCGCTTGCCACCCCGAGACCGAGCGAGACCACAGATTTAGGCCGGCGCCTTACCGTCGTGACTTCTCCCATGGCTCTCCTCCAGCTCTCAGCTCCAGTAGATGCTGCAGCTAGGGTGGAGAGCCGTCCACGCCATCAGGAGCGGTCACACGGGTTTGGCTCCTATTCCCCCTGGGTCACCCGTCGGCGCCGGGCCGTGAACCAAGGCGGCGCTCAAGCGTCTGAGACCTCGCCCGACGTGCCCGATGTCGTGGCGGCCTCAGGCTCTGCGCCGGGCCGCGTGGAAGGGCGCGAGCCAAGCAGTGGGGTCGTCACCGTGAACGGCGCGCAGCCGGTCTAGGAGGTCCACGGTCTCGGTGCGGCCCGAGAGGATGGCCAGCGCGTCGTCCAGGCCGTCGAGCCTGAGTTCGGCGACCACCGAGTTCAGGCCTTGCTTGATCAGGAACTGCCGGGATTCCGGCGTGAGCTCCTCGCGCACCAGGGCGAACTCGCGGCGGGTGAGGCCGAAGCCCTCCACATAATCCCGCTCGGCGGCGTGGGCGTTGGGGAGGAAGATCTTGGTGACGCACTGCTCCAGGATCGTGTGGGCGATCGGCGAGCGCAGGACGTCGGCCGGGGACTGGGTGCCGAACACCATGAAGGCGTTCTGCTTGCGGTAGGTCTTCAGCCCGTCTTGGGCGAGGCCGCGGAAGGCCTCGTCGCCCAGCGCCTTCCAGAACTCATCGATGTCGACCACCAGCCGGCGGCCATCCACGAGGGCGGCCAGCCGGTGAAAGAGGTACAGCATCACCGGGGTGCGGACCTCGGGATTGTCCAGCAGATGGGTGATGTCGAAGCCGAGGAAGCGGGCCTCGAGGCTGAGGGCGTCGGCCGGGTTGTCGAGCACCCAGCCCAGGGGCCCGGCGGCGCACCAGCGTTCCAGCCGCGCCCCGATCCCGGCGGCGTCCCGCTGGCCGAGCAGCGCGCGCAGGGCCGAGAGCGAACGCTGCGCCGGCGGCAGGGGCGCGAGCGCCAGGATCGCCTCGTCGATGGCGCGCGCGTCGGACGGGCTGAGACCTTCGGGCCCGGCGCCCACCAGCTGGCGGACCAGGGCGCCCAGGAAGGCCCGGTCGCCGGGGGTGAAGGCGAGCGCCTTGAACGGCGCGAAACCGGTGGGCTCGCCGTTGCGCAGGGTGAGGTAGGTCCCGCCGCTGGCGCGCACGAAGAGCTCGGCGCCGCGGTCCTTGTCGATGAACACCATCTGCGGCTGGGCCTTCTCCAGTTGCGCCAGCAGGAAGTTCTGGACCACCGTCTTGCCGGACCCCGAGGGGCCGAGGATCAGGGTGTGGCCCACGTCGCCCAGGTGGAAATTGAAGTGGAAGGGCGAGCCGGCGGAGGTGCGCAGCAGAGCCACCGCCGGGCCCCAGTGGTTGCCGGCGGCGCGGCCGGTGGGATGGGTGTGAAAGGGGGCGAGCGCGGCGAAGTTTCGCGAGGTGATCGCCGCCGGCCGGACGCGGCGGGCGAAATTGCCGGGGAACTGCGCCCAGAAGGCCGCCTCGAGCGCCAGGTCTTCGCGCGCGGTGACCAGGCCGGAGTCGGCCAGCAGCGCGCGGGCCTGGGAGAGGTTGGCGGCGAGCGCGGCCGGGTCCTCGCCGTAGACCAGCACCGAGGCCTGGTGGTCGCCGAGGGCGAAGCGGTTGGAGGCCAGGTCGTCGAGGGCGTCGCTCAGGCCGGCGATCTGGGTGGCCGCGCGGTCGCGGGCCGAGACCATCTGGTTCTGCTTGCGCTCCATCACCGTCCGCGCGGCGGGTTTGGAGAGGAAGGCGAAGGACTGGCTGGCGACCAGGGGGAAGCGGGCGGAGAGCAGCCCGTTCCACAGGCC
>DASXGQ010000008.1:0-25089 GCA_036488995.1 Caulobacteraceae bacterium | reverse complement strand
ATAGGCCGTCATCATCAGGTCGTAGAATTCGAAACAGCCGCCCAGTGAGACCAGGGCGATCAGGCGCCAGGCGATCGCCGGGCGCAGGGTGTCGAGACGCGCGGCGACATCGGCGCCGACAGGGCTCGCGGATGCGGCTGGGCTCATGATAGGCGCGGCGCGCATCCAGGCTGGACCATGACCCAACCCTTCTTCGATCTCCGCGCCACGCACAACCCGCACCGATGGTATCTGCCGCTCACGCCCGAGCTGTGCGTGGGGCCACCCGGGCGTCAGTTCATGTTCGGCGGGGTCGGCATGGCCGCCGCGGTGTCGGCGATGGAGCGGACCAGCGGTCGGCCGGTGATCTGGGCCACGGCCCAGTACCTGTCATTCGCGCGCCCGCCCTCGGTCGTGGACCTCGACGTGCGGATCGCGGTGGCGGGCCGCCAGACCAGCCAGGCGCGGGTGATCGCCCATGTGGGCGACCAGGAGATTCTGACGGTGAACGCGGCGCTGGGCGAGCGCCCAGGCGGCCCGGAACGCCAGTGGGCGGTAGCGCCCGAGGCGCCGCCGCCCGAGGCGTGCGAGGAGAGCGAGCGGTGGGACCCGGCCAACCCGGATCTGCACAGCCGCATCGAGGTTCGCCTCGCGCGGGGCTCGCACAACCGCACGCCGCACCCTGACGGCGGCAGTCCCGACGGCAGGCTGGTGCTATGGATCCGGCCGCGGCACGGAGAGGCGATCGACCGGGCGATGCTGGCGATCATGGCCGACCATGTCCCATCAGCCATCGGCGCCGCCCTGGGGCGCGACGCCGGCGGCAACAGCCTGGACAACACCCTGCGCCTGCTGCGTCTGGTTCCCACCGAGTGGGTGCTCTGCGACACGACCATCGTCGGCATCGCCGCCGGCGTGGCGCACGGCGCGATGCGGCTCTACGCCCAGGACGGAACCCTTATGGCCACCGCCAGCCAGTCGATGATCGTCCGCATCCACGACGATCGACGTAGGGAGAGTTAGCGATCACGCGAAGGTGAGCGGGGAGGACTGCGTCCGACGGCCGCGCTGGGGCGTAGAATACCTATCCAGTTCAAATCCATGGGAGGGGAACATGGCTACCACGCCACTCCACGGCAGTGAACGCGCCGCGCCGCTTGCGGCCCAGAACCTCGGCCCGGCTGATCCAGCACAGCAGATCGAGGTCAGCGTCCTGCTCCGTCACGCAAACGCCCAGGGCCTGAAGTCCCGCGCCGCGAAGCAGCAAGCCGGCGAAGAGGTGGGCCAGCCCCTGTCCCGCGCGGCCTTCGAAGCGACCTTCGGCGCGGCGCCCGCCGACATCGAGGCCGTGCGGGCCTTCGCCCACGCCAACGGACTGGCCGTGACCGCCGTCTATCCGGGGCGCCGGACGGTGAAGCTGTCGGGGACGGTCGCCCAGTTTCAGGCGGCCTTCCAAACCGACCTGCAGCGCTATTCCGGCGCGCGCGGCGAGTTCCGCGGCCGTGTCGGGTCCCTGCATCTGCCCGACACGCTGACCGGCGTGGTGACAGCGGTGTTGGGCCTGGACACCCGCCCCCAGGCGCGACCGCATTTCCGCCTGCGCGGAAACGGGATCCTGCCGCGCGCCGCGGCCCAGCCGAGTTCCTACACGCCCGAGCAGGTGGCCGCCCTCTACGGCTTTCCCAAGGGCGTCACCGGCGCCGGGGAATGTGTGGCGATCATCGAACTGGGCGGAGGCTATGACCCGGCGGACCTCAACGCCTATTTCCAGGCCCAGGGCGTGAGTCCTGCCCCCACGATCGTCGCCGTGCCGGTCGACGGAGGCTCGAACGCCCCGACGGGCCAGCCCGACGGCCCTGACGGCGAAGTGGACCTCGACATCGAGGTGGTCGGAACCGTGGCGCCGGGGGCGAGGATTGCGGTGTATTTCGCGCCCAACACCGACCAGGGCTTCATCGACGCGGTGACCACAGCGGCGAACGACGCGACCAACAGGCCTTCGGTGATCTCGATCAGCTGGGGCGGCCCCGAGTCGAGCTGGACCCAACAATCGCTCACCGCCCTGGACGAGGCGTTCCAGGCCGCCGCCGCCATGGGCGTCACGGTCTGCGTCGCGAGCGGCGACAACGGCTCAAGCGACGGTGCAGCGGGAGACAATGTGGACTTTCCCGCCTCAAGTCCTCACGCCCTCGCCTGCGGCGGAACCAGCCTCAGGGCAAACGGCCGACAGATCGCCTCCGAGTGCGTCTGGAACGACGGCGCCCAGGGCGGCGCGGGCGGCGGGGGGGTGAGTACGGTGTTCGCCTTGCCGAGCTTCCAACAAGGCCTGAAGGCGACCCGGACAGGCGGCGCCGCGAGCGCCCTGGCCATGCGCGGGGTCCCGGATGTCGGCGGCGACGCCGATCCGGAGACCGGCTACCAGATCCGTATCGACGGCCAGGACACAGTGATCGGCGGCACCAGCGCCGTGGCCCCCCTGTGGGCGGCCCTGATCGCCTTGGTCAACCAAGTGAGAGGAACGCCGGTGGGCGACCCCCACGCCCAGCTGTACGCTGCGCCGGCGGCCTTCAACGACATCACCCAGGGGAACAATGGCGACTTCCAGGCGACCCAGGGGTGGGACGCCTGCACGGGCATGGGGTCGCCCAAAGGCGCGGCGATCGCCGCGCTTCTCGCCCCTGCGCAAGCTGCCGCCGCGTCCACGCGCCCCTGATCCTCGGCGCTTCGCGCCGGCGGCGGATTGACGCTTCCTTCGGCGGAGCGCCTCGCGCCGCGCTCTGGAACCTGATGTGACTTGGAAGCAGGGCCGGCGCGCTGTAGGGCGCAGCGCGAATGGTGGGGGGAAGAGGGATTCGCGTCGTGCGTCGGCTGATCTTGTTCAGGCACGCCAAGGCGGCCCACCGCGCACGCGGGGGGAGCGACCTTGAGCGACCGCTCGAAGCGGTCGGCCGGCGCGACGCGGAGATCTCGGGGCGTTGGATGGCGGCGACCGGCTTCGCCCCCGACCTCGTACTCGTCTCGCCCTCGGCGCGCACCCGCGAGACCTGGGACGAGGTGAAGAGCCATTTCCCGCGCGCCAGGGTCGAGGTCCTCGAAGGGCTCTACGACGCCACGCCCGAAGATATCGAGATCGCGATGGCCGGATCGACGCGCGACGCGCAGGATGTGCTGGTGATCGGCCACAACCCCGGCATGCAGGAACTGGCGATGAACCTGCTGAGCGAGGGCGGCGCGTCGGGCGAGGACGTGGAGAAGGTCGCCAGCGGCTTCCCGACCTCCACCGTCGCGGTGATCGAGATGCGCGACGGCGGCGGGACGCGCCTCGAGGCCCTGTTCAACCCGCGACGGGACACGCTGCCGCCCTACGTCGAGGCCTGGGACGAGGAGTCGGGGGCGGGATCCTGAGCCGGGTCTACAAGATCCTCCCTCGCGCCGAGTGGAAGGCGGCGAAGGCGGCCGGCGTCTACGAGGGATCGGCCGTGGACCGCGCCGATGGCTTCATCCACTTCTCCACCGCAACCCAGGCGCAGGAGACCGCGCGCCGACATTTCGCAAATCAGCGCGACCTCGTCGTCGTCGCGTTCGATTCCGACGACCTCGGCGCTTCGCTGCGATGGGAGCGCTCGCGTGGAGGCGCCCTCTTTCCGCACCTCTATGGGTCGCTGCCGACGGGACTGGTCATCGGGATCACCGAGGCGCCTCTGGGCCCGGACGGGACGCCGGACGTGGGTGATCTGACGCCGTGAGCGCGATCTACGACCTGGGCGCCCGACTGCTTCGCACGATGGATCCGGAGCGGGCGCACGAACTCAGCCTGGCCGCCCTGGCGGCCGGGCTCGGGCCGCGCGCGCCCGCGGATCCGCCGATCCTGGCGACGCGGCTCGCGGGACTGTCCCTCGCCAATCCGATCGGCCTGGCCGCCGGTTTCGACAAGGACGCGCGCGCGCCCGCCGCCCTGTTGGCCGCCGGATTCGGCTTCGTCGAGTGCGGCACGGTCACGCCTCGGCCGCAGACCGGCAATCCGCGGCCCCGGCTGTTCCGGCTGGTCGAGGACGAGGCGGTGATCAACCGCATGGGATTCAACAACGGCGGCCTGGAAGCCTTCGCCGCCAGGCTCCCGCGCGGGCGTCCCAGCGGCCCGGTGGGCGCCAATGTCGGGGCCAACAAGGACACGGTCGACCGCGCGGCGGACTATGTGGCGGGCCTGCGCCGGCTCTGGTCGCTGGCGGACTACTTCACGCTCAATGTCTCCTCCCCCAACACGCCCGGCCTGCGCGACCTCCAGCAGGGCGGCGCATTGACCGACCTGCTGGGCGCGGTCGCGGAGGCGCGGATGGACCTGGCCCGAGGGGCTCCAGGCCAGAAGCCGGTGTTCCTGAAGATCGCCCCCGACCTCACCGACGCCCAGGCCGGCGCCATCGTCGAGTCCGCCGTCGCCTTCGGCCTGACTGGCCTGATCGTCTCCAACACCACGATCTCCCGCCCCGAAGGCCTGCGCGCCGCGGCGCGGGGCGAGACGGGGGGCCTTTCCGGGCGGCCCCTGCTGGAGGCGTCCACGCGCCTGCTGGCCACGGTGCGGACGGCGAGCGCCGGGCGCCTCGTCCTGATCGGGGTTGGCGGGATCGCGAGCGGCGCCGACGCCTACGCCAAGATCCGCGCAGGCGCGAGCGCGGTGCAGCTCTATACGGCGCTGGCCCTGCAGGGGCCCGGGCTGATCGCGAAGATCAAGACCGACCTCGCCGAGCGGCTGCGAGCCGACGGCTTCGCGGGCGTCGAGGACGCCGTCGGGGCCGCGTGAGGACGATGGGCGCGCCGCAATCGCCTTCGCCCGCGGCCGTTTCCTGCATACTTCCGCTCTATGAGGACGCGGCCCTCGCCCGCGCCGCCCTGGCCTCGATCCTGAACCAGACCCTGACCGCTCTCGACGTCGTCGTGGTCGACGACTCGCAGTCGGCCGACCTGCAATCCGCCCTCGCCGATCTGCTCGCGGACCCCAGGGTCCGCTATCTCCCGGGCGCGCGTACGGGCAACGCCGTGGACAACTGGAATCTCGGGCTCTCGCTGGCCCGGGGACGGTGGAGCGTGCTGGTCCATCACGACGAGCGCCTTGTCGACCCGGGTTTCCTCGAGCGAGCGATGCGCCGTCTGGAAGCCTCGCCGGGACGGGCGCTGCTGACCGGCGCCGCCGTGCAGGCGCAGCCGAGCCGCTTCGCCGCGACCGCCCGCCTAGCGAGGCGCCTCCGCCTGCCGGCCTGGACCCTCTATCTCGCGAACTGGGCTGGGCCCACGGCCGCCCTCGTCTTCCCGACGGGGACCAGGCTCCAATTCGATCCTCGCCTGGCCTGGATCGTGGATGTCGATTTCTATGTCCGTTTGTGGCGGTCGACGGGCCCGTTCCTGAGGGACGAAGCGATCGCCGTTGTGTCCGTCCCCCATCCGTACCAGATCACCGCCAGGCTCGACGCGGCGAATGCGCACCGCCGCGAGCTCGGCTTGCTTTCCCGTGACGGGCGGCTCGCCGCCTGGCGAGTCGCCCTCGTGCGAGGGGGCCTGGACCTCAAGCGGCTCGTCCGTACGTTAGGGCGCCGAGCCCCGAGGCGCGCGGGATGAACCGGAGGACCTGATGAGCCGTGTCTGGCGATTCGTGCCGATCGGCCTGCTGGCGGCCCTGGCCGCGGCGGCGATCGCGTCCGGATCGCTGCATGAGCTGACCTTCGCGAGCCTGCAGGCCCACCACCACGCCCTTCGGCTGTTCGTCGAGCGCCATCCGGTGGAGAGCATGGTCGCCTATCTGGCGCTCGAGACGCTGGTGGTCGCCGCCTGCCTTCCCGGTCCAGGGCTGATGAGCGCCGCGGCCGGTTTCCTCTTCGGCGCCGTGGTCGGTGGCGCGGCCTGCCTGGCCGCGGGAGTCGCCGGTTCGTGCATCGTGTATGGCGCCTGCCGCACGGCCTTCGGCGGGGTGCTGGTGAAGCGCGCGGGCCCGCGCGTTGCACGCCTGGCCCAGGGCCTTCAGGAAAACGGATTTGGACTGCTGCTGACTCTGCGGCTGATGCCGGTGATGCCGATGATGGTCGTGAACCTGGCCGCGGGCCTGGCGCCGGCCCCGCCCACAGCCTTCATCGGAACCACGGTCCTGGGCCTGGCGCCGGTGAGCTTCCTGTTCGCGGCCGTGGGCGCGGGACTTGGCCGGTTGTTCCATGAAGGGGTGAAGGTGGACGCCTCGGTGTTCGCGCGCCCGTCTCTGCTTTGGCCTCTTGCAGCCCTTGCCGCGCTCTCCGCCGTCCCCGCCCTGGTCCGGTTGTTCCGACGGAGGCGCGCGGTGCGCGAAGCGCCCTGAAGACGCGCTTCGTTGCTCAGCCGGCCGGGGCGCGATATCCGATGGTCGCGATGGCGGACGCGGCGCCCCCGGACGAACCGACCGCGCGCCGTGAGCGCCGGTTCCTCTGGACCCAGGGGCTTTCGGCGCGACTGTTGTTGTTGACGGTGCTCATCATCGTCGTCGCCAACCTGCTGATCCTGCCACCCATCCTGGCGGACGCCGAGGAGCAGTGGCTGTTCGATCGCCTGCGGGCGGCGGAACTGGCCACACTGGTGGAGGAGACCGCCCCCGGCGGCGTGGTGACCGACCGGATGCGCGAAGCTCTGCTGGCCAACGCCGGGGTCGTGTCCGTGGCGTTCCAGATTCGCGGCGAGCGCCGGCTGATCCTGCAGGCCCCGCGCCTGGCGCGGCCGCCCAACCTGCTGGACCTTCGGCAGGGAATGTCCTGGTGGGCGCCGTTCGAGACCCTGGTCACGCCGAAGGACCGGATGCTGCGGGTGATGTCCAGGCCCCGCTTCCGGGAAGGGGCCTTCGTCGAGATCGTGACCCCGGAAGCGCCATTGCGGGCCGAACTCTACACGCAGCTCGGGCGCCTGATGGGCGTGGCCCTCTTCACGTCCGTCGTGGCTGGGGGCGTGGTCTATCTGGCCCTGACCCTGTTCCTCGTTCGCCCAATGCAGCGAATCACCCGCTCGATGGAGAGCTTCCGGGAGAACCCAGAGGATCCGCGCGCCCGGATCGAGCCCTCCGGGCGCCACGACGAGATCGGGCGCGCGGAGGCGGAGCTGGCTCGGATGCAGACGGACCTCACCGCCGCTCTCGCCTCACGCGCGCGACTGGCGGCGCTGGGAGAAGGCGTGGCGAAGATCAGTCACGACCTTCGCAACATGCTCACCAGCGCCCAGATCGCGTCGGAACGGATCGCCGGATTGGGCGATCCGCGCGTGGCCCAGACCCTGCCCCGGCTCGAGCGAGCCCTGAACCGCGCCCTCACCCTGTCAACCAACGTCCTGACCTTCGGCCGCAGTGAGGAGCCGGCGCCGGACGCGCGACCGACCCCGCTTCGCGCAGCCCTGGATGCGGCGGCGGAGGACGCCGGCTTCGCGGGCGCGGGCGTGCGGCTGGAAACCTCAGTCGGTCCCGGAACCACCGTCCGCGCCGACCCCGACCAGCTGCACCGGATCCTGGTCAACCTGCTCAAGAACGCCCGTGAGGCGATCGAGGACGATCCGGATCGGAGCGCCGCCGGCCGTGTTCGGGTGGACCTCCTTCCTGGCGACCGCGACGACATCCTGCGCCTGGCCGACAACGGCCCCGGCCTGCCGGAACGGGCCCGCAGCCACCTGTTCCAGCCATTTGCCGGTTCGGGCCGCCGAGAAGGAGTGGGTCTGGGCCTGGCGATCGCCCGGGAACTCGCCCAGGCCCACGGCGGCGACCTCGACCTCGTGGACACCGGCCCCTCAGGCACGATTTTCGAACTCCGCCTCCCGAAGTAGCGGCCCCGCAGTCCCGGCCCCTCAAGCATTCGAGGCGAACTCGTTCTAACCACGAAGACGCTCGGCCTACAGAGGGCCAGGGAGTAAGAATAAGCGCCTAAAGATTGTAGGTAATCCGCCGCTACCGACGCAGATGCATCCAAATGCGTTCCTGCGGCGCGTCGAAGTCTATCTTGGTGTCTTAGCGCCGAACACCCGCGCGCCGACCTTCGTGCTCTTCGCCAACCTGAACCGCGTGGCGATCCGCCGTGAACAGGAAGGAGCGATGGAACTATGCGGGTCCTGGATCGGCAAGATCGGCGGGGCGGTCGGTGCGATCACACGCGTGGCGGCTGCCGGATGCTGCAGCAAGGCCAGTTCGACAGAGCTCCTTTGCCGATCGGGTCAATTCCCCCGAGCTGGCGTGAGAACCAGATGAGGACGGAGGGATCCGCCGTTCGCTCAAGGTTACAGACGATATGCTGCTGCAAGACGACACCCGCCAGCTCGTGGCGGGACCCGCGACCTTCCTTCCCGACGCCCCCCTCGCGACGAGGTCGGACGCCCAATGGTTCGAGTACAGCAAGGCCGCCAATCCGGTGCGCCCGGGTCTATCGCCCCAAATCCCGTTCCATGCCTTTCCCCCTTCGCTCTACGCAGACGGCCCCACCCGCCTCATCCCGCTTGACCTCGCGGGCCTCCTGGGCTGCCCGAGTCCCGCGACCAGCCCTGGCCTGTGCGCCAACTTTGCGCGGATCCTTCCGTGCGAGACCCTCGCGCCGGACATAGCCGCGGGCGATGCGACGTCGCTGGTGTTCTACGTGATCCGCGGCAGCGGCCACACCACGGTGTGGTCGGGGAACGGCATGCGCCCCATCGCGTGGAGCGAGGGAGACATCGTCGCCCTGCCCGGCGGCTCCGAATATGTGCACGAGGCCGGTCCGGCAGGCGCCGCCTTCTATCTCGTCCATGACGCGCCGCTGCTGACGCACCTGGGCGCTCTGGCGGCCTCGCGGCGGTTCGAACCGACCGTCTATCCGGCCGCGACGACCCGCGCCGCCCTGACCGAATGCGCCCGAAGCCCTGCGGCGTCGATCCGCAGCCGCAGCTCCGTGCTGCTCGGCAATGCGCGACTGCCGCGCCTGCGCACAATCACCCATGTGATCTGGGCGATGTACGGCATGGTTCCCGCCCGCTCCATGCAGAAGCCGCACCGGCATCAGTCGGTGGCGCTCGACTACATCGTCTCGTGCGGTCCGGGCGCCTATTCGCTGATCGGCCGCGAACTTGACAGCAAGGGGCGGATCATCAAGCCGATCCGCCAGGACTGGACGGCGGGCATGGCCTTCGTCACCCCGCCGGGCTTCTGGCACGCGCACTTCAATGAGGGCGACACGGACGCCCTCCTGCTGCCGATCCAGGACGCCGGCCTGCACACCTACCTCCGCTCGCTGGACATCCGGTTCAGCTGAACGTCAACGCAACCGGCCGTCCCGGCGAGCCCCGGGGCGGCCGCTCGAAGGGAGATCGAGATGTCTGCAAAACACAAGGTTATCGGCGTCCGCCGCTACGACAGTCCGGCCGGGGGGTGGGGCGCCCTCAGGGCCACCGCCAAAGCCGTCCGCGAGCAGATGGACGTGGCCGAAGCGCCCTTGCTGCTGCTGCGGACCAACAAGCCCGACGGCTTCGATTGCCCGGGCTGCGCGTGGCCCGACAAGGAGCACACCTCGACCTTCCAGTTCTGCGAGAACGGCGCCAAGGCGGTCACCTGGGAGGCGACCAACAAGCGGGTGACGCCCGACTTCTTCGCCGAGCACACAGTCGCCGAGCTCTCGACCTGGAGCGACTACGAGCTCGAGAACTCAGGCCGGATCACCCACCCGATGGCCTATGACGCGGCCAGCGACACCTATCGGGAAATCTCCTGGGACGCGGCCTTCGCGCGCATCGGCGAGACGCTGCGGGCCTTGCCGGACCCCAACATGGCCGAGTTCTACACCTCAGGCCGCGCGTCGAACGAGGCGGCGTTCCTGTACCAGATCTTCGCCCGCGAGTTCGGGACCAACAATTTTCCCGACTGCTCCAACATGTGCCACGAGGCCACCAGCGTGGGCCTGCCCAAGTCGATCGGCATAGGCAAGGGCACGGTTTCGCTCGAGGACTTCGACCATTGCGACCTGATCATCGCGATGGGCCACAACCCCGGCACCAACCATCCGCGCATGATGGGAACGCTGCATGAGTGCTCGCGCCGCGGCGTGCCGATCATCGTCTTCAATCCACTCAAGGAACGCGCGCTCGAGCGCTTCGCCGACCCGCAGGATCCCGTCGAGATGGGGACGTTCGGATCGACGCCGATCGCCTCCAGCTACTACCAGGTGAAGATCGGCGGTGACGCGGCGGCGCTGAAGGGTGTCATGAAGGCGGTGCTGGAGCGGGAGGACGCGGTCGGCGACGCCCTCGACCACGAGTTCCTCGACCACCACACCAAAGGGCTCGAGCCCTTCCTCGCCGATCTGCGCGCGACGAGATGGGAGGACATCGAGCGGGAGAGCGGCCTTGGCCGCACGGACCTGCAGCGCGTCGCCATCGCCTATTTCAAGTCCAAGGCGACCATCGTGACCTACGGCATGGGGATCACCCAGCACGCCAAGGGAACCCAGAACGTACAGCAGATCGCCAACCTGCTGCTGCTGCGGGGTAACTACGGCAAGCCCGGCGCCGGGATCTGCCCCCTCCGGGGCCATTCCAACGTCCAGGGCGACCGCTCGGTCGGCATCACCGAGAAGCCCACTCCGGAGCTGATCGAGGGGATCGAGCGCGCCTTCGGCTTCCGCGCGCCGCCCCATCATGGCCACGACGCGGTCGCGGCCATGCAGGCGATGGCGGACGGCCGCTCCAAGGTTCTGATCTGTCTGGGCGGCAATTTCTCGATCGCGCTTCCCGATCCGGAGGTCTGCGCAACCGGCATGCGCCAGCTCGACCTCGCCGTGCACCTCAACACCAAGCTGAACCGTTCGCACCTCCTGATCGGCAAGGACTCGATCATCCTGCCGGTGCTGGGACGCACGGAGCAGGACATCCAGGCGGGCGGGCCGCAAAGCGTCACCATCGAGGACTCGATGTCGATGGTGCACGCCTCGGGCGGCAAGCTGAAGCCGGCCTCCGAACACCTTCGCTCCGAGCCGGCGATCATCGCCGGCATGGCCGCCGCGACCCTCCCGGCCAGCAAGGTCGACTGGATGGGCCTGATCGAGGACTACGACCTGATACGGGACAAGATCGAGATCGTGTTCCCCGAGTTCGACCACTACAACATCCGCATCCGCGTTCCCGGAGGCTTCCGCCTGCCGCTTGGGCCGACCGAGCGGGTCTGGAACACGCCGTCGGGCAAGGCCGAGTTCATCGTCTTCGACGGCGTCAAGGAGGACCCGACCGTGGCCGGCGACGACGTCCTGACCCTGGCGACGATCCGCAGCCACGACCAGTACAACACCACGATCTACGGGCTCGACGACCGCTATCGCGGGGTGTTCGGCCGGCGGGACGTGGTCTTCGCGAACGAGAACGACCTCACGCGGCTGGGCCTCGAGCACGGGGACCGCGTCGTGGTCGAATCGGCCCTGCCCGACGGCGCGGCGCGCCGGCTCGAGGTCACCGCGGTGGCCTATGACATCCCCCGCGGCTGCGTCGCCGCTTACTATCCGGAAGCCAACGGCCTGATCCCGCTCGACCTTCGCGACAAGGAGAGCGGCACGCCCTCCTACAAGTCTGCGCCGGTGCGGCTGCGAAAAGCGGCGTGATGCGCATCTTCGGGCTCGCCGGCTGGAGCGGCGCGGGCAAGACCACGCTGATCCGCCGGCTGATCCCCCGACTGTTGGAGGACGGGCTGAGCGTGTCGACGCTCAAGCACGCGCATCACAATTTCGACGTCGACCAGCCTGGCAAGGACTCCTGGGAGCACCGCCAGGCCGGCGCGCGCCAGGTCCTCGTCGCTTCACGGATACGCTGGGCGCTGATGAGCGAGTTGCGCGACGCGCCCGAACCGAGGCTCGAAGATCTGCTGGCGCGTTTGGATCCCGTCGATCTGGTGTTGGTCGAGGGCTACAAGCGCGACACCCACCCCAAGCTGGAAGTCTGGCGCGCCGCCAACGGCAAGCCGCCGATCTTCCCCGACGACCCCACCGTCATAGCCCTGGCGACCGACGCCGCGCCGCCAGGCCCCTCCCTCCCGATTCTCGACCTCGACGACATTCCGGCCATCGCCAGATTCGTGACCGAACGCGCCGTCGCGCTGTAGCAGCCTCAGCCGTCCTGCCACTCGACCCATCGCCCGTGGGGATCGCAACGGGCGAGGCGACGGTCGGCGCCCTCGGGCCAGAGGGTGAGGCGAACCTCGATCTCCGCCATGTTGTCCGACCGGGGCTCCATCCGCAGCCAGGCCAGGGGCGCCTGCGCCGTGGCGCGCGCGCCGAGATCGGCGATCGCCTGCTCCAGGCCCCGCTGCGTCTGGGCGGGCAGGTACTGCCAGAAGATCGAGTGATAGATCACCGTCAGCCGCCCGTCCTCCAGGGCGACGCGGTCCTGGACAAAGGCGAGGGCGTCGGCAGCCTCCACCCGCACGCCCGCCTCGCGCGCGAGGGCGACGGCGGAGTCGAGGCGGGCCAGGCGGTCGAACTGGTCGGCCCAGACGTAGGCCCGAAGTCGGCGGACGGCGAGCGCGTCCCCAACGTCGATGGGCGCACGATCGCAGGCGGCCCGGCCGACCACCTGCGCCGAGCCGTGAAGCGGCGCGGGCGGGCCCCCCCATTCGGTGTCGATCCGCACCCGCGCGCCGGGGTCCCCCCAGACGCCGCCCGGTCCAAGTTCATAGCGGTAGCGGTCCCACAGCTGATTCAGGCCCGCGCTGGCGCCCAGCTCCCAGGTCCGCAGAGGCAGGCCCGCCCGGCGCGCGGCTTCCAGGAAGCCGCCTAGCAGGCAGGCGGAGCGGCGCGTCTCGTTGGTCTGGGGCTCGTGGGCGACGAAGGCGACGAAGCGCTCGGGCCGCGCCGCCATCGCAGCGGCGATGGCCGACCAGGCCGCCTCCGTAGCAATAGCCTCGCCGGGGACCGGCCATGCGGCCCGCACGGCGGAATCTTCGCCTGAGAGTGCGAGATCATGCGTGGCGCCCAGCCAGCGCAGGGCGACTGCGTCCTTGAACAGGGCGACGAGCGGCGCCTCGGCCCAGGGAGAAAGGATCTGCGACACCAGCCCGTCGCCCGCAGCGTCCTCGGCGGCGCGCTCCAGCAGCCCGGCGCTGAACGGTGAGCCCATGGCGGCGCAGATCCGCGCCTGCCCACGCAAGCTTTCGGCAAGGGCGTCGTTGTCGCTCATGCCACAACCTTGAGCGCGGCATTCCGGCGGTCAATCTTGATCTGGATCATCAACTCCACTGCGCCGTCAGCGCAGGATTCGCGCCGCGCGTCGCGGTGGCGGCGGGTCGGAGCGGATGGATGAACACCAATCGTTCGAGTGGCGCTGCGCGCAAGTTCACCGGCCGGCTGAAGCTGGCGGCCGGGCGGATCTCGGGCGATCGGCGGCTGCAGATCGAAGGGGCGATGGATCGTTTCGCGGGCGGCGCGCAGGAAGCGCTCGGACGCCTTCAGGATCCCCTGACCGGCGATCTTCGAACCCGCCGTACGGCGCCTCCGGGCGGCCTGCAGTCCTAGACTAGACGGGTTCGCCGCGCAGGAGGCGCGGAAGGTCTCCCGCCGCGCCCCCGGCCTCGGCCATGAACATCCGTCGCGCGGGGGCGATCCGGTTGACCACCGCCATGCCCGCGCCGCGCGCCGCGCGGATGACGGGATGATCGTTGGAGAACAGGCGGTTGAAGAGGTCCGTAGCCAGGGCGACCCCGACATTGTCGAGGCTGCGCCAGCGGGCGTAGCGCTCGAGCACCGCCGGCGAACCGATGTCTTCGCCCAGGCGCATGGCCTCGATCAGCACCTCGGCCAGAGCAGCTGCGTCCTTGAGGCCCATGTTGAGGCCCTGGCCGGCGATGGGGTGCACCGCATGGGCCGAATCACCCACCAGGACGGCCCGCGAGGCGGTGATGCGGCGGGCGAGCTGCAGGGAGAGCGGGTAGGCGAAGCGCTGGCCCAGCACGCTCACCTCGCCCAGGAAGGCGCCGAAGCGGCGACGAAGGTGGGCTTCGAAAATTTCCGGTCGCGCCGACATCAGCGCCGCGCCATGTGCGCGGCTCTCGGTCCACACCAGGCTCGCTCGCTGCTCGGTGAGCGGGAGGATGGCGAAGGGCCCGCTGGGCAGGAAATGCTCGTAGGCCACGCCCTGGTGGTCGCGCCCGAGGCCCACGGTGGCGACGACGCCCACATGGCCGTAGTCCCAGCCGGTCACCTCGATCCCGCTGGCGGTGCGGACCTTGGAGTTGCGCCCGTCCGCGCCCACGGCGAGAGTCGCCCGGATGGTGCGCCCGTCCTCGATGGCCAGGCGTACATCGCCCGGTCCCGCCTCCAGGGTGGCCACCTTGGCTGGGGCGAGCACTCTCACCGGCGCGGCCGTGACAGCCTGCGCCAATCCCGCGCGGATGCGTCGGTTCTCCACCAGATAGCCTAGCGGCTCACCCTCGATGCGGTCGGCGATCTCCGCGGCGTCGAAGCGCAGCCACACGCCCTGGGCCGGCGCAGCCGCGGCGCCGGGCGAGCGGCCGTCGGTCACCAGGATCTGCTCGATCCTCTGGGCGTACGGTTCGATGTCTGAGGCGGCGTCGATCGCGCGCCACTGGCGGAAGCAGGAGAAGGAGATGGCGCTGGCCCGGCCGTCGAAGGTTTCGGCGGCCTGGCTCTCGAACGGGAGCGGGTCGATCAGCACGCAGTCGAGGCCGCCCTGGGCCAGGGCGAGGGCCAGGGTCGCCCCGGCCATGCCCGCGCCCACGATGGCGACATCGCAGCGGATCTCATCGCTCATGCGGTCAACCCTCTGCGCCTTCCTCCTCGCTGGGAAGCCCCATCATGTGGAAACCGGCGTCCACGTGGATCACCTCGCCGGTGGTGGAACGGCCGAGGTCCGAGAGCAGCCACAGGGCGCAGCCGGCCACCCCCTCCATCGAGGTGTCCTCCTTCAGCGCCGACAGCCGTCGGCCCTCGGCAAGCATGCCCCGCCCGCCGGAGATCCCCGCCAGGGACAGCGTGCGCATGGCGCCCGCCGAGATGGCGTTCACGCGGATGCCCTTGGGCCCAAGGTCGCGGGCGATGTAGCGGGTCGCCGCCTCCAGCGCCGCCTTGGCCACGCCCATGGTGTTGTAGTTGGGGATCGCCCGCTCGGAGCCGAGATAGGTCATGGTGATCAGAGACCCGCCGGCCGGCATGATTCGCGAGGCGCGCCGGGCGCAGTCGACGAAGCTGTATGCCGAGATGTCCAGGGCGCGGGCGAAGCCCTCGCGCGTGCAGTTCTCCACGAACGAGCCCTTGATCTGGTCACGGTCGGCGAAGGCGATCGAGTGGACCAGGAAGTCCAGCCGGCCCCACTGGCGCTCGATCTCCGCGAAGGCCGCGTCCATCGATTCGTCGCTGCCGACGTCCATCGACACGAAGAGATCCACGCCGATGCTCTCGCCCAGAGGACGCACGCGCTTCTCGTTCATCTCCATGTAGGCGAGCGCCACCTCGCCGCCCTGGGCGGCGATCTGCGAGGCTATGCCCCAGGCGATGGAGTTTCGATTGGCCACCCCGGTGACGAGCCCGCGCTTGCCGCGCATGACCTCGCCCCTGGGGAAACCGGAATCCTCGTCCATGGGCGCCCTCCTGGCCTTCGTTACCGAGGCGCGCTCCGTAACAGGGCGCCGCGGCCGCCGCAAAGGCGCCGTTCGGCGAGATCAGGTTCCGCGGCCGTAGGTCACGTCGCCTGAGCCGATAATGGACTTGGTCACCGGGCCGGTGACGTGGGCGGCGTGGACGTCGCCGGAACCGGCGATGCTGGCTTTCAGGGCCCGGGCGACGCCGCCGAAACTCACGTCCCCCGAGCCGGCGATGGCCGCGTCCATGTCGCTCACCTGGCCGCCGCGCACCGTCACGTCGCCCGATCCGGCGATGTGAGCGTGCAGCGGCCCGTTGACCCACGCCGCAGTGATGTCGCCCGAGCCGGTGACCGAGGCGGTAAGGCCGCCGCGCACCCCGTTGAAGGCCACGTCGGACGAGCCGGCGGAGTGGACTTCCGCCGAGCCCACCGTGCCTGTGCGCACGTCGCCCGAGCCGGAGGTGTGGATCTTCACCGCCCCCTGCTGGTCGGCCACCGACCAGTCGCCGCAGCCGGCGTTGGACAGTTCGAGCGTGCGGCCGTGGCCCACCTCGCCCCACACCGCCCCGTCGGCCGCGACCTTCGCGTCCAGCGGCGTGCGGACGATGATCCTCGGCAGGTGGTCATAGGGAATCCGCCCGGTGCCCCAGATGAAGACGCCGCGCACGCCCAGCACCGAATTGCAGGTGGCCGGCCGCACGCCCAGCGGCCCGTCCACGATCACCATGTCGCCGTACCGGCTGGCCGTGGTCGGCAGACGCGGATTGGGCGCCTCGATGGTGACCTGAACGTCATTTCGCGCCTCCGGAATGATGACGACCCGCGCGGCGGCATGACGGATCTGGATGTTCGGCTCGGCGACCGCGGCGCTGGCGGCCGCGACGCCCAAAAGGGTGGCGAAAACGAAAAGACGACGCATTGCAGTGGCCCGTGCTGTCCCTGATCCCGAGCGGGAGCCTAGCCGCGGGCGAGGACGGGCGGGAGTTAAATCGTGGTTAGGCGGGGCGCTCTCGCCGCTGGGGTTCCCCGCGGCGAGAGTCGGGGTCGTCAAAAGTAGAGGGCGCGGGCTTCCTTGACGTGGGGAAGGGCGCGGATGCGGGCGACGACGGCCTCGTCCGGGTTCTGGTCGACGCCGACCAGGGCGATGGCGTCGTCCCCGGCGGCCACGCGGCCGAGGTTGAAGGTCGCGATGTTGATGCCGGCGTTGGCCAGCAGGTCGCCCAGGGCGCCGATGAAGCCCGGCTTGTCGAGGTTGTTCACGTAGAGCATGGCCGGGCCAAAGACGGCGTCCAGCTCCATGCCCTTGACCTCGACGATGCGCGGAGCGCCGGCGACCACCGTGCCGGCGAAGGAGCGTCGGCCGAGATCCGTGGCGATGGTGATGCGCATCAGGCTGTCATAGATCGGCGAGGTCTCCTGCAGGCTCTCCGAGACGGTGATGCCGCGCTCCTTCGCCACCGCCGGAGCGGAGACCATGTTGATCTCCGCCAGCATGGGACGCAGCACCCCGGCGAGGGCGGCGGAGGTGAGCGGGCGGTGGTTCAGCTCGGCGATCTCGCCCTCGAAGGCGATGTCCACGCCCTGCAGGCCCTCGTCCACCATCTGGCCGGCGAAGGCGCCCAGCTTCTCGGCCAGGGCCACGAACGGACGCAGCTTGGGCGCCTCGTCGGCGGTGACCGATGGGCTGTTGAGGGCGTTGGTCACCGCGCCGCTCAGCAGATAGTCGCTCATCTGCTCGGCCACCTGCAGGGCCACGTTCTCCTGAGCCTCCTCGGTGCTCGCGCCCAGGTGCGGGGTGGCGACGAAGTTCGGGGCGCCGAAGAGGACGTTCGCCTTCGCCGGCTCCTCCACGAAGACGTCGAAGGCCGCGCCGCCGACATGACCGCTCTCGAGCGCCTCGCGCAGCGCCTGCTCGTCCACCAGTCCGCCGCGCGCGCAGTTGACGATCATCACCCCCTTCTTGGTGCGCGCCAGGGCCTCGCGGGAGAGGATGTTGCGCGTCTTGTCGGTGAGGGGTGTGTGCAGGGTGATGATCTCGGCGCGGGCGAGCAGGTCGTCGAGCTCGACCTTCTCGACCCCGATCTCCACCGCGCGCTCGGGCGAGAGGAAGGGATCGTAGGCGATCACCTTCATCTTCAGGCCGTTGGCCCGGTCGGCGACGATCGAGCCGATATTGCCTGCGCCGATCAGGCCGAGCGTCTTTGCGTAGAGCTCCATGCCCATGAAGCGGTTCTTTTCCCACTTGCCGGCCTGGGTGGAGGCGTCGGCGGCCGGGAGCTGGCGCGCGAGGGCGAACATCATCGCGATGGCGTGCTCGGCGGTGGTGATCGAATTGCCGAACGGGGTGTTCATCACCACCACGCCGGCGGCGGTGGCGGCGGGGATGTCGATGTTGTCGACGCCAATGCCGGCGCGGCCGATCACCTTGAGGTTCCTGGCGGCGGCGATCACCGCCTTGTCGGCCTTGGTGGCGGAGCGGACGGCGAGGCCGTCATAGTCGCCGATAATAGCGATGAGCTCGTCCTTCTTGAGGCCGGTCTTCACCTCGGCGGCGACGCCACGCTGGCGGAAGATCTCGACCGCAGCGGGCGAGAGGGAGTCTGCAATGAGCACGCGGGGGGTCATGGGGCTCTCCTGGGGAGGGACCCGCGCAGCGCTCGGGAGAAGGCGCGAAGCCGTGAGGTGACGGGCGGATGCGTCGGGCGCATCCCGAGCCTCGCCCCCTCCACCGCTTCGCGGTCCCCCTCCCCCGCTGCGCGGGGAGGATGGATCAGGCGGTGACGAGTTCGGAGGCGAGGGAGGCGAAGGCCCAGTCGAGCCAGGGGGTGAGGGCGATGAGGTCGTCCGTCTCCACCGTCGCGCCGCACCAGATGCGAAGTCCGGGCGGGGCGTCGCGGTAGCCGCCGATGTCGAGGGCGACGCCCTCCTTCTCCAGCACCGAGGCAAGCCGCTTGGCGAAGTCAGCCTGGCCCTCAGACGGCAGGCCGGTCACACGCGGATCGACGACCTTGAGGCAGACCGAGGTGTTCGATCGGGTCGCCGGATCGCGGGCGAGGAAGTCGACCCAGTCGGTGCGTGCGACCCACGCGTCGAGCACGGCGAGATTTGCGTCGGCGCGGCGCCTGAGCTCGGTCATGCCCCCGATGGAGCGGGCCCACTTGAGGGCGTCGAGATAGTCCTCCACGCAGAGCATGGAGGGGGTGTTGATCGTCGCGCCCTCGAAGATGTCGGCGTTGAGCTTGCCGCCCTTGGTCATGCGGAAGAGCTTGGGCATCGGCCAGGCGGGCTTGTGCGATTCCAGCCGCGCCACCGCGCGGGGCGAGAGGATCAGCACGCCATGCGCCCCCTCACCGCCCAGCGCCTTCTGCCAGGAGAAGGTGACCACATCGAGCTTGGGCCAGTCGAGGTCCTGGGCGAACGCGGCGCTGGTGGCGTCGCAGATGGTCAGGCCCTCGCGGTCGGACGCGATGAAGTCGGCGTTCGGCACGCGCACGCCCGACGTGGTGCCGTTCCAGGTGAAAACCAGGTCGGCGTCAGGGCGCACGCGCGAGAGATCGGGCAGCTCGCCATAGGAGGCGTCGAGCACCTCCGCCGGCAGCTTGAGCTGGTTGATCACGTCGGTGACCCAGTCCTTGCCGAAGGATTCGAAGGCCATCACCTGCACCGGCCGCGGGCCGAGCAGGGACCAGAGGGCCATTTCCACCGCGCCGGTGTCGGAACCGGGGACGATGCCGATCAGGTAGTCGGCGGGCGCGCCCAGGACCTCGCGGGTCTGGTCGATCGCCGCCTGCAGGCGAGCCTTGCCGACCTTCGAGCGGTGCGAGCGCCCAAGGACGGCGGGTCGTAGGTTTTCGGGAATCCATCCGGGGCGCTTGGCGCAGGGGCCGGATGAAAAATTCGCGCACGCCGGGCGCATCGCCGGCCGGGCGGGGGTAGTCATATCGATGTCTCCCATCCTCACAGATGGGTCGCGCCCCGTTGGGAGGGCGTGGCCCGCCGGCCAGAAGCCCGGGTTCGCGCGTGCTTGCAAGTGAATTTTTTGTGCGGTTGCGAAGGGACCACCATCCCTCCCCTTCTGGGGAAGGACGAGATGGTCAGAACCCCGCCCCGATCCGGTTCAGCCGCGAGCGCAACTGGCGCAAACGCTTGTCGAGTTCGGCCATGGTGCGGTTGAGGGCGCCTTCGTCGTCGCGCCAGACCTGGACGACGCGGGCCCAGACGAGCGCCATGGCGGCCACGCGGGGCGCGGTCGCGGGAACCCCGGCCGCCTCGAGGATGGCGCGGGCGGTCGCCGGGAAGTGGGCGGCGGCGATCAGGCGCGGGGCCTCGCGCGACAGGGCCACGAGGGCCGCCCGGCGCGGCTCCATCGCCTCAATGCGCGCCATCGCGGCGTCGAACAGGCGGTCGTGAGGATCGTCGGAGACAGTGGAGGCCGTGCGCAGGGCCGCGCGATCCAGCATCTCGGAGATGCGCCAGAGGATGGCGGCCTTTCCGCGCGCCTCGCTATAGAGGTCCACGAGTTCGACGCCGGCGCGCTCGGCGACATCGCGCAGGGAGATCTCGCTCCAGGGCCGCTCGCCGGCAAGCTCGAGCAGGGCCGTGGCCGCGGGGTCGAAGTCCTCGCCCGTGACCACCGCGTCGTTCACCCCTTGCCTCCCAGTTCTCTCGAGCGTCGCGCCGCCGCCAGCACCGCGCGCTCCACCAGCCCCTGCAGATCACCCTCTCCGATGAGAACCCGCAAGGCCGCCTCGGTGGTTCCCGCGGGCGATGTGACTTGCCGGCGAAGGAGAGCGGCGTCTTCTCCAGTGGTCCGCATCAGCGCCGCAGCGCCGGTCACCGCCGCGCGGGACAGCGAGCGAGCCGCCTCGGGCGCGAGCCCGGCGCTGACTCCGGCGGCCTCGAGCGCCTCCACCAGGGCGTAGACATAGGCCGGGGCTGAGCCCGACGCGGCGGTAGCGGCATGGATCTGGCCCTCCTCGTCGAGGTCGACGACAACGCCGAGGGGCGCGAACAGGGTGCGGGCGCGGGCGCGCGCCGTCGGGTCGGCGGACCAGACGCTTGCCGCCCCTTCGCCGACCGCGGCGGCCGTCGTGGGCATCACCCGCACGACCGGCCGGCCGGGCAGGACCTCGGCGATATCGGCCGCCTTCACACCGGCCATGATCGAGATGACCACGGCGTCGGGGGCGACGCGCGGAGCGAGGTCAGCGACGATCCCGCGCCAGACCTGGGGTTTGACGCCAAGGATGACTGTCCGCGCGGCCATGAGGCCCTCGTCCGGCCCGTTGAGCACCGCACCGGCCGCCGCGGCGATGCGCGCCGCCTCGCCCGGCGAGGGGTCCCGAATCAGCAGGTCCCGCGGAGACATCGCCGCGGCGCGGCGCCAGCCGGCGATCAGGGCGCCGCCCATGTGGCCGGCCCCCACCAGGAGGATCGGCGTCTCGCCCCCGCCCATCCGCGAGCTCCGGCCCGGCCTCAGGCCTGGCCGGCGGTCTCGAACATGCAGGCGGTCATCGCCTCCTCGGGCGTCTTGGCGCCGGCGATGAGGAAGTCGAAGGCCGGATAGAAGCGGTCCGCCGCCTCCACCGCTGCGTCGACCATCGAGGCGACCTGGGCCGTGCTCGGCCGATCGCCATCGGGCAGGGCCATGGCGTGGCGGAACACCACCTCGCCTTCCTCGGCCCAGATCTCGAAATGACCCAGCCAGACACGCTGGTTGATCAGGTTCACCAGGGCGAAGGCCGCCTCGCGCCGGGCGGCGCCCGCACGCATGTCGATGGACAGGCACAGTTGCAGGCAGTCCGCCTCGGGACGCCAGGCAAACCAGAGCTCGTAGTCCTTCCAGTCGCCCGTCAAGGCGAATGCGAGGTCTCCGTCCTCGGTACGCTCGAAGTTCAGGTTCTCCGACACCAGTACGCGCTCGACGATGTCGAGCGGATCAAGCGCGAGGAGGCCGTCGTCTTCGTCAGGGCGCAGACTATCCATGGACACCTCTCAAAATCTCCGTCTGCCCGCGCCAGGCGCCCGGACGGCGCCGTCACAGGCGATATTCGCGCGCGGGCGCTTCAATTCGCCGTCGCACCCTTGAGCGCCGCGATCTCAGCGCGCAGGGAGGCGACTTCGGCCTTCAGGGCCTCGAACTCCTCCCGCCGGATCAGATCGAGATCGGCCGCCCACTTATCGGACTGGGCGCGGACGGCGCTTCTCGCCTCCTCACCAGCAGCCTGGGCAATGCCCATCGCCGCCTGCGCCAGTTTGGCCATCTCGTCCAGTAACGGATTCTGAGTCTGCATGGCCCGACCTTTTAGCCCATAGACGCGGGCAAGGCGAACCGCCTGAACCCGCAGGCCGGGCGATCATCCTGCCGCTACACCGCGTCGCGGCATTTGGGTAGAGGAGCGGATATGGCCCTGCCGTTTCCAGACATTCCGCCGCAGGCGGTGGAACTCCCGCGAATCAAGCTGGGCGGGATGGCCCTCGGCCCCTTCGCGATTCGCTGGTACGCCCTCGCCTATATCGCCGGCATCCTGCTGGGCTGGCGCTACGCGGTCAGCCTCGTCAGGAACGCCAGGATCTGGGGGGGCTCGCGCCCGTCCGCCACCCCTCTGCAGATCGACGACATGGTCCTGTGGATCACCCTGGGAATCATACTGGGCGGCCGGATCGGTTATCTCCTGTTCTACATGCTGCCGCTCGCCTCGGGTCGCGAGACCCTCGCGGCCGACCCCTTGGAAATGTTCAAACTCTGGCATGGCGGCATGAGCTTCCACGGCGGCGCGATCGGGGTCGCGCTCGCCCTGGTCTTCTTCGCCCGCGCCCAGAAACTGAGCCTCCTCAGCCTCGCCGACACGGCCGCCCCGGCCGTGCCCATCGGCCTGGGCTTTGGGCGCATCGCCAACTTCATCAACGGCGAGCTCTGGGGCCGTGTCACCAACCTGCCCTGGGGCATGGTGTTCTGCGGACGGCACATCCCCACCGACGCGTACGGGAACTGCGTCGCCGGGCTTCAGCCGCGCCATCCGAGCCAACTCTATGAAGCCTTCCTCGAAGGGCTGGTCCTGTTCCTCATCCTGCGCCTGGCTACGCACCGGTGGGGATGGCTGCGACGGCCTGGCGCCATCAGCGGCCTTTTCCTGACCTGCTATGGGATCTTCCGCATCGCCCTGGAACGCGTGCGCATGCCGGACGCCGGGCTGCAGAACCTGCCCCTCGGCCTGACTGTCGGCACGCTGCTGTCGGTCCCGATGGTGATCATCGGCGTCGCGATGATCTGGCGGGCGATGCAACGGCCGCCGACGGAAGTCGCTCCAGAAACTCCCGCGACACCCGACGTCCATGAGCCTGCGTGATCGGATCGCCGGCGAAATCCGCCGGTCCGGTCCCATTACGGTCGAGCGCTACATGGACCTTTGCCTGAACGAACCGCAGGCGGGCTACTACGCGACGCGTCCTCGCCTTGGCGAGGCGGGCGACTTCATCACCGCCCCCCACGTTTCGCAGATGTTCGGCGAGTTGATCGGACTGTGGGCGGCGGAGACCTGGGCTGCGCTGGGCGGGCCCTCGCGGATCGTCTTGGCGGAGATGGGCCCAGGCGACGGGACGATGATGAGCGACGTCCTCCGCGCAGCCCGCGCCGCGCCAGCCTTCGCCGCCGCCGCCGAGGTCTGGCTGGTGGAGACGAGCGCGCCGCTGCGCGAAGCCCAGCGCTCTCGCCTGGGCGACCTTCCGCGCTGGGCGCAGCGACTGGGCGAGCTGCCCGCCGACGCGCCGGTCATCCTCCTGGCCAATGAGGTCCTCGACTGCCTGCCGATCCGCCAGGCCGTGCGCGTCGCCGGCGGCTGGCGCGAGCGACGGATCGCGGTGGATGCGCAAGACATACTGGCGTTCGCCGCATCGGAACCGGTCGAACCGCCCGGCGCGCCGAACGGCGTTCCCGAGGGCGCGGTGTTCGAGTGGTCGCCGGCGGTCGAGGCGCTCGGGCGCGAAGTCGGCGCGCGGGTGAGCCGGGCAAGGGGCGCGGCCCTCTTCATCGACTACGGGCGCGACGCTTGCGAGGCGGCCGACACCCTGCAGGCCCTGCTGGGCCACAGCAAACGGCCGCCGCTCACCGAGCCGGGCGAAGCGGACCTCACCGCCCATGCCGATTTCCCGGCCTTCCTGGCGGGAGCTCGAGCAACCGGCGCGGCGGTCAGCCGGATCGTCTCTCAGGGCGAGTTCCTGCGCCGGCTGGGCGTGGAGGTGCGCGCCGACGCCCTGGCGCGCGCGCGTCCCGATCGGGCCGACGTGATCGTCCGGCAGATGCGCCGTCTGATCTCGGCCGAAGGGATGGGGACCCTGTTCAAGGTCGCCGCAGTCGCCTCCCCCGGCCTCAACCTTCCCGCCCCGGAGATGGCATGACCCATCCATCGATTCTCACGTCGCCCCTGCTCGACGGCGTAGGGGGCATTCGCCACGGGTTCTTCACCCGCCGGGGCGGCGTCTCCAGAGGCGTGTACGAGGGCCTGAATGTCGGCGTGGGCTCGCGTGACGATCCCGCCGCAATTGCGCAGAACCGCCGCCTGGCGGCGCAAGCCTTCGGGGATCCCGCCCCGCCCCTGGTGACCGTCTATCAGATCCACTCCGCGCGGGTCGTGACCGCGAACGGCGCGTGGTCCGGCGAACTGCCCCTGGCCGACGCCCTCCTGACCACGCGCCCGGGCCTGATGCTGGGCGCCCTCGCCGCCGACTGCGCGCCGATCCTGATCGCCGACGGAGCCGCGCGCGTGGCGTGCGCCGTCCATGCTGGCTGGCGCGGCGCCTTGGCCGGGGTCACCGAGGCCGCGGTGGAGGCCATGATCGGGGCCGGCGCGCGCCGCGATCGCCTGGTCGCGGCGGTCGGGCCTTGCATAGGTCCGACCTCCTACGAAGTCGGGCTGGACTTCCTCGAGGCCTTCGTGACCGCCAGCCCCGACAATCTCCACTTCTTCCGATCGGGCGCGTCGCCGGACAAACGGCTGTTCAACCTGCCAGGCTTCGTCCTTTCGCGCCTGGCGACGGCAGGAGTCGCCCGCGCCGAGTGGATCGGCCGCGACACCTGCGCCGAGCCCGACGATTTCTTCTCCAACCGTCGCGCGCTCCATCGCGGCGAAACCGACTACGGCCGCCTGCTCAGCGCGATCATGCTGATGTAGCGCCGCCACTCTCGCTGAGGGACTGAGTGGCAACGCCGGCGCTCCAGCGGCGTTGCCGATGTATGTCCTTTTCACAAGAGACCGCGCGCGAGGCGCAGCTGGCCATCAAGTTCGCTGCCGTCGGGATGATGGGGTTCGCCGTCGACGCGGTCCTGCTCAAGGCCGGGCTCTCCCTCCATCTCGGAGCGGCCTGGGCGCGGCTGATCTCGTTGACCTTGGCGATGCAGACGACCTTCGTCGTCAACCGCACCTATGTATTCCGCCGCTCCGGACGCGAGGGGCTGCAGCGTCAGTGGTTCGCCTACATGGCCACGAACGGCGTAGGGAACTTCTGCAACTACTGGATCTTCGTCAC
>DASXGQ010000189.1:0-19991 GCA_036488995.1 Caulobacteraceae bacterium | reverse complement strand
GGAGCAGGCGCGGGCGGGTGACCAGCGCCCTGGCCAGCGACACGCGCATCGCCATGCCGCCCGAAAGCTGGGCGGGGCGGGCCGAAGCGGCCGGCGCCAGGCCGACCCGGGCGAGCGCTCCGTCCGCCTGGGCCCGGGCCGCCGCCCGCGCCGTCCCCGCCAGTTCGAGCGGAAGAGCGACATTCGCCCGGGCGGTCATCCACGGGGCGAGGGTGGGCGACTGAAAGACCACGGCTGTCTCGCCTCGATGCGCCGCGCGCCGCACCTCGCCGCGGGTGGGGGCTTCGAGCCCCGCCAGCAGCCGAAGGGCGGTGGACTTGCCGCAACCGGAGGGCCCCACCAGAGCCACGACCTCGCCGCTCGCCAGGGTGAGATCGAAGGGCCCGAGCGCACGGCCGCGCCCCGGATACTCCACCTCCACCCGATCGAGGGCGGCGACGCTCTCCGTGGTCACGGGCGGGCCCGGCGCCTCATCCGCCGCTCTTCGCCGGACCTACGAACTGCAGGTCGTAGGCCGCCTTGTAGTCCAGCGACTTGGGGAAGACGCCCATGGACGAGGCGACGGCGAAGAAGTCCGCCCATCGCTTGTCGGTCATCGCCCCGATGCCCAGCGTCTTGGCGTCGCCGGAATCGACGATTCCGTAGGTCCGCATCTTCTCGCGGGCCTGGGCGAGGACATCCTCTGAGATCTCGTGATTGTCCTTGAGGATCAGGGCGTCGCCAGGCGCCGGATCGCCGAACAGGTACGCCTTCCATCCGGCGGCGCTAGCCTCGACGAAGGCGCGCACGGCCTTCGGGTCCGATGAGATCAGACGGTCGGGGGCGAGCACCATGGCCGCATAGCCGGGATAGCCCTCGTCGGCCAACAGGAACACAGCAGGCTTGAGGTGACCTTCCTTCTCGATCGTATACGGCTCGGAGGTGACATAGCCCTCCTGCACGACGCGCTTGTCGGCCAGGAAAGGCGCATTGCTGAAGGCGTATTTGCGGATCTGATCGTCGGTGAAGCCGTACTTCGCCTTCAGCCAGACCCAGAAGGCGGTGACCGAGGCGTCCGCGATAAAGATCGGGTGGCCCTTCATGTCCGCCAGCGAATGGATGCCGACGTCCGGGTGGGCGATCAGGACCTGGGGGTCCTTCTGCATGAAGGCGGCGACCGCTTTGACCGGGACATGCTCGGCCGCGAGGTTCACCACGATGAAGCTGTTCGAGCCGACGCCCATGTCCACGGCGCCGGAGGCGACCATCTGGGGCACGTTCACCCCCGGTCCGCCCGGAACGATCGTGACCTTCAGGCCCCGCTTGGCGTATTCGCCGTTCGCGAGCGCCTCATAGAAGCCGCCCTGCTCGGCCTCCGCCCGCCAGTCGGTCTGGAGTCGGATCGGTGTCAGACCATCGGCCTTCGGCGCCGGAGTCCTGGAGCAGGCTGCCACCGACGCGGCAAGGACAAGCGCGACGAGGCTGAACTTACGAATCGAAGGTCTTCCCAAAGTTACGCGAGCCGGTCGTTCAGGGCTTGCGGAAGACGTAGATGAACTGGTCCGTCCGCCCCCGGATCGAGGGATCGAACACCACCTTCTCCCGCGTGTCGGCGGCGTTATGCAGCACGGGGCTCTCGTTGACGAACTGGAAGCCGGCGGCGGCCATGTCCTTTTTCACCACAGCCGCATCGATCCGGTGGGTGGTGTTCGTGGCCGCCAGTCCTGAGCCGTCGGGCGCCGAATGGTCGATCACGACGAAAATCCCGCCCGGCTTGAGCGCGCGGAACACCGCCTTGTTGAAGCCCGCCACGTCGGCCGGTCCCATGAAGGGATCATAGAGGTCGTGATAGTTCTGGCGGATCCACACCACGTCCGCCTGCGCCGGAAGGCTGAAATTGTTTATCGGACCGCCATAGGCGACCACGTTCGGATGCTCCGGATACGGATGGTCTCCGTCCTTGGGCATGGTCAGGTGTTCGGCCTTCGCCGCCTCCGTCGGCAGCCAGGTGATCACCTGGCCGCTGGGACCGACGACGTCCGCGAACAGCCGGTCCCAATAGGCGCCGGGCCACACGTCGACGATCGTTTGGCCGGGATGCAGGCCGATGAAGGCCATGATCTCCGCCGGACGGCGAGAGGCGTCGAGGGTCTGGTCCTTAGCCGGGCGATTCGGGTCCGCGAGGGCCGCAGCGATCGAGGGGGCCATTTGGGCGAGGGCCGGCGCCGCCGCCCCCGCGAGCGCGCTCGCAAGCGCCACAATCATCAAGCCTCGCCGCATCCCACCCTCCGAAGCGCTGTCGTAAGCGCCTCCATACCACGCCGAGTCACATGCGCCATGGCGCGGTTAGCTTATTGGCCCGCCAGGGCCTCCCGCCGCGCCTCCAGCTCGAGCCAGGTCTCTTCCGCCTCCGCCAGTCGGACGCGCGCCTGCTCCAGCGCCTCGGTCGCGGTGGCGAAGGCCGAGGGATCGCGCGCATAGAGGCCCGCATCGGCCAAGGTCAGCTCCCAACGGGCGATCTCCTGCGGAAGCGCGGCCACCAGAGCCTCGGCTTCGGCCAGGCGGCGCTGCTCCTTGAACGAGAGCTTGGCGGGGGCGCTCGCGGGCCTGGGCGCCGGCTGGGCTGGACGTGGCGACGTCACGGGGATCGGGGGCGGCGCCAGGAAATCGGGGTTCTGCGAGAGGAAGTCCTGCCAACCGCCAGGCGTCTCCACTGCCTCTCCCCGTCCGTTGAGGGCGATGGTGGAGGTCGCCAGGCGGTCGATGAAGTCCCGGTCGTGGCTGACGAGGATCAGCGTCCCCTCGAAATCGCCGAGCATGTCCTCGAGCAGGTCGAGGGTCTCCATGTCGAGATCGTTGGTCGGTTCGTCGAGCACCAGCACATTGGCCGGCCGCGCGAGCGCCCGGGCGATCAGCAGGCGGTTGCGTTCTCCCCCGGAGAGGCTCGTGACCGGCTGGCGCAATTGATCGTCGCGGAAGAGGAAGTCCTTGGCGTAGGCGGAAACGTGGCGAGGCTGGCCCTGGACCATGATCTGGTCGCCCCCGCCCGGCGCAAGCGCCGTCCATAGGGTCATGCCTTCCGTGAGGTCGGCGCGGGCCTGATCGACATAGACGATCTGCAGGTTCGCCCCGAGCTGAACCGAGCCGGAGTCGGGCGCCAGTTCGCCAAGCAGCAGGCGAACCAGGGTGGTCTTACCCGCCCCGTTGGGTCCGACGATCGCGACCCGATCCCCACGCAGGATCCGCGTGGAGAAGTTTCGGATCAGCGTACGGTCGCCGAAGCTCTTGGTCAGACCCTTCACCTCGACCACGCGCCGACCCGAGGTCGGCGCCGACCCGGCAGTGAGGGCCAGCTCACCGCGCGACAGTCTCAAGCTCTCCGCCTTTGCCGCGCGCAGGGCCAGCAGCCGGCGGCGACGACCCTCGTTGCGCGCCCGGCGGGCGGTCACGCCCCGCTCCAGCCAGTGCTGTTCGCGCGCGATCGCCTTCTCCAACCGGCGCGCCGACTCGACCTCCGCGGCCATCCGCTCTTCTGCCCAGGTGTCGAAGGCCGCAAAGCCTCGGTCGAGCCGGCGGACCTCTCTGCCCTCGAGCCAGAAGCAGCGTCGGGTCATCCGCTCGAGAAAGGCGCGGTCGTGGCTGACGACCAGGACCGCCGAGCGGCTCCGCGCGATCATCACCTCGAGCTGCTCGATGGCGATGATGTCGAGATGGTTGGTCGGCTCGTCCAGCAGCAGCACGTCGGCCTGCTCCGCGAACGCCCTGGCGAGCGCCGCTCGCCGCGTCTCGCCGCCGGACAGTCCGAGTGGAGGCCTTTTCGGATCGAGGCCAAAGGCTTCCAGGGCGGCTTCCGCTTCGTATCGTGCCGCGCCCCCGGCGGATGCGTAGTCTCCGAGGGTCTCGCCATCGATCTCTGGTTCCTGGGTCACCAGGGAGACTGTGACGCCCGCCTGCAGCGTCCGTTCGCCGTCGTCGGGCGCAGAGAGGCCGGCGAGGATCCGCAGCAGGGTGGACTTGCCCGCGCCATTGCGGCCAACCAGACAGGCGCGCTCGCGCGGCTCGAGGGCGATGTCCACCCCGTCGAATAGCCAGCGTGGCCCGTCGGCGAGGCGAACAGCACGAAGGGCGATCAACGGTGCGGGCATTTTGACTTCGGAATACGGACTCTCGCGTCCGCGCCCCCGGCCCTATCTTTTCGCGACGCCGGAGGTCTAGAGCATCCTGATGGACGAAACGCCCTTCTGGCGGAGAAAGACCCTCGCGGAGATGAGTCCCGCTGAGTGGGAGAGCCTGTGCGACGGCTGCGGCCTGTGCTGCGTCATCCGGCTCGAAGACGACGAGACCGGCGAGGTGACACCGACGCGCGTCTCGTGCCGGCTGCTGGACGCCCATACCTGTCGCTGCACTGACTACGCCGATCGCCATCGAACGGTCCCGGACTGCATCAAGCTCACGCCAGGAAACATTCGCAGCCTTCCCTGGATGCCGCGCAGTTGCGCCTACCGTCGTCTATATGAAGGCAAGGACCTGCCCTCCTGGCATCCCCTGGTGACGGGCGATCCAGAGAGCGTCCATCGGGCGGGCGTGTCGGTGCGCGGACAGACCATCAACGAGATGTGCCTGGACGATCCTGACGATGCGGTGGACTTCCTCGCGCCGGACTGGCTGGCCGATCGCAGCGATGGCTGACGAGGCCGACATAATCCTATGTGGCTTTTCTGCCACACGAAGCCCTTGCGCCCTGGCGGCGCAGCCTTAATTCATCCCCTGGGCGCCGGGGCGGCGCAGAAACGTCACACTCAACGAGGACCAGCGGCTTGGCGCAGGATCCCTACACGGAACTGGGGGTGGCTCGCGGCGCGAGCGCAGACGAAGTCCGCAAAGCGTTCCGCAAGCTCGCCAAGCAGCACCATCCCGACGCCAATCCGGGCGACAAGGCCTCCGAGGAGCGCTTCAAGCGCGTCAGCGCCGCGTTCGATATCCTCGGCGACGACGAGAAACGGCGGAAGTTCGACGCCGGTGAGATCGACGCGGATGGTCGCGAGACCGCGCGCGCCTATGGCCCCAATCCCTTCGGCGAAGGCGGGGGAGGCTTCCGCTCGGCGAATTTCGAGGGCGTCGACCTCAACGACATCCTGGGCGAGATGTTCGGCGGCCGCGGCGGCCAGCGTGGCTTTGGAGGCGGCTTCCAGGGCGGGGGATTCCCGTCCCGGGGATCGGACGTCCGCGCTACCCTCGAGATCGATCTCGAGGAGGCCATCGCGGGCGCCAAGCGCCGGATCAGCTTCTCCGATGGTCGAACACTCGACGTGACCATTCCCAAGGGCGCCCATGACGGACAGGTCCTGCGCCTGAGGGGCCAGGGGGCGCCGGGTCGCGCCGGAGCCGGAGACGCCCTCATAGAACTCACGATCCGGCCGCACCCGGTCTATCGTCGGGAAGGCGACAACCTGGTGATGGATGTGCCCGTTTCGGTTCCCGATGCGGTCCTGGGCGGAAAGGTCAACGTCGACACACCCGATGGCCCCGTCACGCTCACTGTGCCAAAGGGTTCCAATTCCGGGCGCACCCTGCGCCTGCGCGGCAGGGGGCTTTCCGACAGCCGCGGACGGCGGGGGGATCTCATGGCGCGCCTCGTCGTCACCCTCCCGGACGATGAGGATCCGAAACTGGAACGCTTTGCCGAAACCTGGAGACAGGATCGACCCTATTCCCCCCGCGCCAGGCGGTAGACGGAGCAATAGCGATCACAGCAGCTTGAGCGCCATATTCAGATGGCGTTCAGGCCGGGCGTATAGGTTTTGCGCGTGAGCCGGATCGCAGCCTTTCTCCTCATGCTCGCGGCGGCGCTGGCGCCTGCCGCAATGGTCATGGCGCAGAACCATGGCCATGGAGGCGGTTTCGAGGGTCATGGAGGTGGCTTCGAGGGCCATGGAGGCGGCGGAGGCCAAGGAGGCGGCTTTGGGGGCCATGGAGGCGGCTTCGAAGGCCGTGGAGGCGGCGGCGGAGGCCAAGGAGGCGGCTTCGGGGGCCATGGAGGCGGTTTCGAGGGCCGAGGAGGCGGCGGCGGTTTCGGCGGGGGCGGGCGCCCCGCATACGAGCGGGGACCGGGCGGGTCTGGCGGGCGCCCCGCCTACGAGCGGGGACCTGGCGGGCCTGGCGGGCCGCCGCCAGTTGCCGGAGGGCGCTATGCCGGGCCCTATGGCTACGCCTACCGTGGCGGCGCAGCGCAGCCGGGCTATCCGGCGGCCGGCCCGCGACCCTATGACCCCACGGGCTACCCGCCGGGATCTCCCGCGCCCGGCGCACGCCGGCCAAACTCGCTTGGAGCCGACTGGCGTCTGCAACAGGAAGAGGCCCGGTTCGGCGTCCGTCATGGACATTTCGCGCCTCTGGGCCACGTGATCGAGGGGCTCGAGCGCCGGGCTCCAGGACGCCAGCTCGATGCAGGGATCGAATACGATGGCGGTCGGCCCATCTACAGGGTCCGTTGGATCACCGTTCACGGACGGCGGATCGATTTCCTGGTGGACGCCGTCACAGGCGCCGTCATTGGCGAGCGATAGGGGGAAAGCGTGAGAATTCTGCTTGTGGAAGACGACCCGGACCTCTCACGGCAGCTCAAGCGTGCGCTTGGCGACGCGGGCTACGCCGTGGACCACGCCGGGGATGGCGAGGAGGCCTCATTCCTGGGGGAGACCGAGCCCTACGACGCGATCGTCCTCGACCTCGGCCTGCCCAAGATCGATGGCGCAGCGGTGCTCGAGGGCTGGCGTAGGGCGCAGATCGCCACGCCGGTTCTGATCCTCACGGCGCGCGGCGCCTGGGGCGAGAAGGTCGCCGGGCTCGATGCCGGCGCCGACGACTACCTCACCAAGCCGTTCCACACAGAGGAACTGCTCGCACGCCTGCGAGCCCTGCTCCGCCGGTCCGCGGGCCACGCCGCCCCAAGTCTCAGCTGCGGCGATCTCCGGCTGGATCCGCGGGCGGCGCGCGCCACGGTAGCCGGCGAGCCCCTTCGGCTGACGTCCCTGGAATACCGGCTGCTGCACTACATGATGATGCACCAGGGCCGTGTGATCAGCCGCACCGAGCTTGTGGAGCATCTCTACGACCAGGACTTCGACAGGGACTCGAATACGATCGAGGTCTTCGTCGGACGACTCCGTAAGAAGATCGGACCTGAACGGGTCGAGACGGTTCGGGGTCTCGGGTACCGCCTCGTCTGTATTGATGGGGAGGCACGCCGGGCGTGAAGCCCCCTTGGGGCGCCGTGCGCGCCCGTTCGCCTCTGCGCGCTTCCCTGGTCTGGCGACTGGTCCTCCTCGCCACCGCGTGGAGCCTTGCGGTCATCATCCTGGGGGGCGTCGCGCTCTCCGCCTTCTTCGACCATGCAGCGGTGCAGCGGTTCGACAATGGCCTCGCCGAGGCTCTCGACGGCCTGGTCGACGGCGCCTCGGTGGAGAACGCGCAGATCGTCCCGCCGGCCTTCAGCAATCCGGCGACTCTTCGGGCCTATAGCGGCGCCTATTGGGAGATCGCCACCCTAGATGACGCCGGAAACGTGATCCCGGCGGCCCGCTCGCGCTCGCTCTGGGACCACGTCCTGACCCCGTCCCCCGACGTCGTCGGCGCCATGGGGCGCGACCCGGGTCACGTCGTGTTCTTCGATACGCCAGGCCCCCTGCGCCAGCACCTGCGGGTCGCCGCGATGCAGGGCCGCCTCCCCGACTTCGGCGCCCCTGTGGTCTTCATCACCGCCGAGGACCGCAAGTCCGTCGACGATGCCGAACGAACCTTCGCGACGGCCATCGCGATCTCGCTGGCGGTGCTGGCCGCGGGCCTGATCACCGCCGTCTTCCTGCAGGTTCGGGTCGGCCTGTCGCCGCTCTTCGCCCTTCGAAGAGAGGTCGCGGCCCTACGCACGGGCGAAAGTGAGAGCGTCACGGGCAGCTATCCAACGGAGCTCCAGCCGCTCGCGGCCGAGCTCAACGCCCTGATGAAACACACCCAGGAGGTCGTGGAGCGTCAACGCACCCACGTGGGCAACCTCGCTCACGCCCTGAAGACCCCGCTTTCGGTGATGATCGCCGAGGCCCAGGCCAGCCCGGGACCCCTGGCGGAGGTTGTCCAGCGGCAGGCTGGGACGATGAGCGACCATGTCGACCACCACCTGCGGCGGGCAAGGGCGGCCGCCCGGGCCCAGGGCCCCGGCGAACGCACGCCGCTCGCGCCGGTCCTGGACGAACTGGCGCGAACGCTCGAGCGCATCTTCCAGGACAAGGTGTCCGAGATCGAATGGACGTGCCCGGAAGACCTCGTCTTCCTTGGCGAGCGCCAGGACCTGCTCGAGATTGCCGGAAACGTGATGGAGAACGCGTGCAAGTGGAGCCGGAGCTTCGTGCGGGCTCGCGGCGAGATCGTCGACCCGCGACAATTGCGCCTCGTCGTGGAGGATGACGGACCGGGGCTCGACCCGGCGATGCGGACCGAGGTGCTCCGGAGGGGCACGCGCCTGGACGAGAGGACGCCAGGTTCGGGCCTCGGTCTGGCGATCGTCGACGAACTGGTACGAGCTTACGGAGGGACGATGTCCCTGGGAGGATCTGAGCTTGGCGGCCTCTCCCTGACGATCGAGCTCCCCCGCGCAGAGGCGTGAGCCCTCGCCCCTCACCCGCGCGAATGTGCTAGAGGGCGCCCATGCCCCTGCTCCCCAAGTCGCGAACGGCCCGACGGCGCCTGATGGTGCTCGCCGCGGCTGCGCCGATCCTGTGCCTTGCGGCCGGACTTGCGCTCTACGGCCTGCGCGATTCGATCTCCTACTTCTACACGCCCTCCCAGGCCGTCGCCGCCCATGTGCCGCCGGGGCGCAGCATTCAACTCGGCGGGCTGGTCGAGACGGGAAGCTTCCGTCGCGGGCCCGACGGGGCGGTCGCGTTCGTCATGGCCGACCGAATTCGCGCGGCGCCGGTCAGATACCGCGGTGAGCTTCCCGACCTGTTCCGCGAGGGCCAGGGCGTCGTCGCGACCGGGGCGTTTGATCGCTCCGGGGTGTTCGAGGCGACCCAGATCCTTGCCAAGCACGACGAAAAGTACATGCCCCGTCAACTCAAGGACGCGCTCAAGAGCGAGGGTGAGTGGAGGGGCCAGACCGCCTCGACGGACACGCCGGGCGCCTCGCAGGGGCCGCGCCCGGCTCTCGTGACGGCGGCGATCGCCGCTCGACGTTAGTTATGGACATCGCCGCGCCAGAATCAGGCTGCACAATCGCCTTCACGCTAACCGATCGGTAACTTGCAAGCCCCTCTCCCGCTCAAGAGACTGCGATACTAAGTTGTAGGCCGGTCCTTCCGCGGAGGGAGCCGGGATTTAAGGACGAGTCATGGCTGTCAGTAAAACCCACGTTCTTTTGGGAGCCGTAGCCGCCGGCGGCATCGCCGTGGCGGCGATGGCGGGCGCCGGCCTGCGCCCCGCGGCCCTCAGTTCGAGCGGCTTCGGGCGACTCATCAACGTCGCTACCGAACCGGTGGTCGCCTCCACTCCAGGAGCGCCGATGTCCTTTGCGGACATCTTCGAGAAGGTTTCGCCGGCGGTGGTCTCAATCCGCGTGACGTCGAAAGTCGACGTCAGCCAGATGCCCGGCATGCGCGGCATTCCTGGGATCCCGGGTCTCCCGTTCAACCTCGTGCCGCCTGGCGGCGGCGGCGACGATGACGAGGACGGCGCCCCCAACCCGCGCCGCGAACCCAAGCAAATGTCGTCCGGTTCCGGCTTCTTCATCTCCCAGGACGGGTTCATCGTCACCAACAACCACGTCGTTCAGAACGCGGACGACATCAAGGTCATCCTGAAGGACGGCCGTGAGCTCAAGGCGACGCTGGTCGGCCGCGACGAGGGCACCGACCTCGCGGTCATCCGTGTGCCCGGAGCGAACTTCCCCTATGTGAACTTCGAGGATCACGCGCGACCGCGCGTGGGCGACTGGGTGCTCGCCGTGGGCAATCCGTATGACCTCGGCGGGACGGCGACGGCTGGCATCGTCTCGGCCTACAACCGCGACATCGGTGAGAAGTTCGTCGACTACATCCAGATCGACGCGCCCATCAACCGCGGTAATTCCGGCGGCCCGACATTCGACACCTACGGCCGGGTGATCGGGGTCAACACCGCGATCTTCTCGCCTTCCGGCGGCTCCGTGGGGATCGGTTTCGACATCCCCGCCGACGTGGCCGAGAACGTGACCCACGAGCTGATGGAAGGTCACAAGATCCAGCGCGGCTACATCGGCGCGACGATCCAGGACCTTAGCGACGAGATGGCCAGCTCCTGGGGTCTGTCCGGACGCAAGGGCGCCGTCGTCGCTGGCCTCGTGGCGGGCGGACCGGCTGCGCGGGCCGGTGTTGCGCCGGGCGACGTCGTCGTCTCGGTCAATGGGCATCCTGTGACGAACGGCAACGAGATGACGCGGGAGGTGGCGAAGGTCCGCGCCGGCGACCAGATCCACCTGGACATCTTCCGTAACGGCAAGCAGCGGACGATCGACATCGTCGCCGGCCTGCGCCCGTCCGAGGAGCAACTCGCACAGAACGGGGCGTTCGGCGGCGACGACGGAGGTGAGGCGCCAGGCGCCTCCAACTCGGCGCGGCAGGTGCTGGGCATGAGCCTGGCCCCGATCGATCCGGCGGCTCGCCAGGCCTACAACATCGCGCCGACCACGCACGGCGTGGTGGTCCAGTCCGTGAAGGGCTCGTCCGACGCGGGCGACAAGGGCCTGCGCCGTGGCGACGTCATCGTCCGCGCCGGGGATCGCGAAGTCGCATCGACGAGCGATGTCACAGCCGCGGTCGGCGACTGGAAGAAGCAGGGCCGCTCCAGCATCCCGCTGGAAGTCAGCCGCAACGGCGTCTCGCTCTTCGTCCCGATCAAGATCGAGGGGTGATCGGGACGGTGCGCGCAGGCGGGGGCTCCTGATGCGACTTTTCATTGTCGAAGACGATGTCGAGGCCGCCCGCGCGATGGCGGCTGGCCTCGCCGAGCATGGCCATCAGTGTGCGACCGCCGCCGACGGGGAGGCGGGCCTCGCCGGCGCGCGGGCCGAGCGCTTCGATGTCCTCATCGTCGACCGCATGATGCCGCGCATGGACGGCGTCACCATGGTCGAGACCCTTCGGCGCGAAGGCGACAAGACGCCCGTCCTGTTCCTCTCCGCGCTGGGCGAGATTCAGGATCGCGTGCGAGGCCTCAACGCCGGCGGCGACGATTATCTGGTCAAGCCCTACGCCCTGGCCGAGTTGATCGCCCGGGTCGAGGCCCTCGCTCGCCGCCGTGAGATGGGCGGCGTCCAGACCCTGCTGAAAGTGGGCGACCTGGAGATGGACCTCATCGCCCGGACGGTCCGGCGCGGCGGGGTCGAGATCGACCTGCAACCGCGGGAATTCCAGCTGCTGGAATTCCTCATGCGGCACGGAGGCCAGTCGGTCACCCGCACCATGTTGCTGGAGAAGGTCTGGGAATATCACTTCGACCCCCAGACCAACGTCATCGATGTCCACATCTCGCGTCTGCGCTCGAAGATCGACAAGGGCTTCGACAAGCCCATGCTGCAGACGGTGCGGGGAGCAGGCTACCGCCTGGAGGCCTGACCTGAGGCGCCAGAGCCTGATGGGTCTGCACGGAACAGATACAAACGCTGAATCTGGCTCTACACTTTTGAGTCTAGAGAACGTGCCGTTCGGACGACTCCGTCTGAGCGGGATTTTCTCTGGGGCCTGAGGGCATGCGCCTGCCGCGCCTTTTCCGCACCACGGCGTTCCGCATGACGCTGCTGTTCCTGGCGCTGTTCGCATCGGCCGCCAGCGCCTTCCTCGCATACATCTATGTGGCTACCGCGGGCGAGGTGACGGACCGGGCTGACGCGCAGGTCCGCCGGGAGATGGCCTCCCTGGACCGTATCTACGACCGCGGCGGCCTGCAGGCGCTGAACGCAGCGGTGATCGAGCGATCGGCCGGCGATCACCCCCTGCTCTACCTGCTGATGACGCCCTCCGGCCATCCGATCAGCGGCACGATCGGCGCCTCTCCGGTGCCCCCCTTCGAGGGCCAGTCGGCCTGGGCGAGCTTCGTCCTCACGGACACCGCGCCGGGCGGTGGCGTCATCCGCCGGCCTGCCCGCGGACTGGAGGAGAAGCTCGACGGCGGACCCCGGCTCTTCGTGGGCGCGGACGTCGGGGAATCCGAGGCCTATGTCCGCAAGATCATCCATGCGCTCTGGGGCGCCGGCGCCCTCATCATCCTGCTGGGCCTCGCTGGCGGACTGCTGATCAGCCGTGACGTCAGCCGCAACGCGGCTGCGCTGACCACGCTCATCGATCGTGCGCGGGGGGGCGATCTTGCGGCGCGCGCCCCGATCCGGGGCGTGGGCGACGAGTACGATGATCTTGCCGTGGGGCTCAACGACATGCTCGATCGCCTCGAGCGATCGATCGCCGGCCTTCGCCATGCGGGCGACGCGATCGCCCACGACCTGCGCTCTCCCCTCACCCGCCTGCGCGCCCGTCTCGAGGCGGCGATGATCGAGGCCGACGCTGGGCGCACCGACGCCAAGGCAGCCCTCCATCAGGCGCTCGAGGACACGGACGGCGTGCTGCGAACCTTCGCCGCTGTGCTCTCGATCGCCCGCCTCGAGTCCGTTTCGGACGCCCCGGGCCAGTGCGATTTCGACCCAGGAGAGCTCACCTTGAACGTGGCCGAACTCTACGAGCCGCTCGCCGAGGACAAGGGCGTCGCCTTCGAGAGCGAGATCCAGCGGGGCCTGCGTATGCGAGGCAACCGGGAGTTTGTCGCCCAGGCCGTGGCGAACATGCTCGATAACGCAGCCAAGTACACGCCAGCCGGGGGCGCGATCATGCTGCGCGTGCGCCGGCGCGGGTCGGGCGACGTCGAGATCTCGGTGACCGACACCGGCCCTGGCATTCCCGAAGCCGACCGAGAAAGGGCGATCGAGCGTTTCGTGCGCCTGGAGAACAGCCGCAACGCGCCAGGCGCAGGGCTGGGACTCTCCCTCGTGTCCGCGGTGGCCAGGTCCCACCACGGCCGGCTGGAACTGGACGAAGGTCCAGGGGTGGTGGACGGTCATGGTCCCGGGCTTCGCGCAGCCCTGGTGTTTCCGCCCGGCAGTTGAGGACACGAACCGTGAGGGCTCTGGGCGATCTGATCAGGCCCTGCGGACCGATCATCGACGAGGCGGCCGCCGCGCGCGCCCGCGAGCGCCTCGCAGCCGGCCCTGCAGCGCCCGAAACGACTGCGACCTGGGACTCCCTCGCCCCGGTCTTCAGCGCCTCGCCCTATCTGTCGAGCCTCGCCACGCGCGCGCCGGAGCGCCTCGCGGCCCTGCTTCGCGCCGACCCGGGCGCCTCTCTCGCCCGCATCCTCGAGGAAACCACTGCTCTGGCGGCGCAGGCGGGTCAGCCCGACCAGGCCCTCCGGCGCTTGAAGGGCGAACTGCACCTGCTGACGGCGCTCGCCGATCTCGGCGGCGTCTGGGACCTCGCCCAGGTCACCGACGCGCTTTCGCGGTTCGCCGACGGAGCGGTGTCGGCCGCGCTCGCTCAGGCCGCGAGAGAAGGTGTCGAGAACGGCTGGCTCACCTCCGTCGGCGACGGCGATCGTGGCCCCGCGCCCGGCTTCTTCGTCATCGCCATGGGCAAGCTCGGCGCATTCGAACTCAACTACTCGAGCGACATCGACATCAGCCTCTTCTACGAGCCCGAAGCTCTGCCCCTGACCGGCAAGCTCGAGCCCGCGCGGGCCGCGCAGCGTCTCGCAGAACGGCTCTCGCAGATCCTCCAGTCACGCACCTCTGACGGCTACGTGTTCCGCGTCGACCTGCGGCTGCGACCCGATCCCCTGTCGACCCCGCCCGCGGTCAGCGTCCCGGGCGCGCTCGTCTACTATCAGAGCGTCGGACAGAACTGGGAGCGGGCGGCATTCATCAAGGCGCGTCCACACGCTGGGGACATGCCCCTCGCCGGTGCGTTCCTGGACGAGTTGCAGGGGTTCGTTTGGCGGCGGAGTCTCGACTTCGCCGCGATCGCCGACATCCAGTCGATCAAGCGACAGATCCACGCATGGAAGGTGGATGATCGGCTGACCGCGCGAGGCGCCGATCTGAAGCTGGGACGAGGGGGCATCCGCGAAATCGAATTCTACGCCCAGACGCTGCAGCTGATTCACGGGGGACGCGATCCCTCGCTGAGGGCGCGCGGGACCGTGGCGGCGCTGGAGGCGCTCAGCAGCGCCGACAGGGTGTCGCGGGAAGCCGCCGCCGAGCTCGAAGAGGCCTACGGGATGCTGCGCCGGCTCGAGCACCGCGCGCAGATGATCGCCGACGATCAGACCCACCGGCTGCCCGAGTCGGACCCGGCCCGACGCGCCGTCGCCGCCCTCGATGGTTTCGAGACGCTGCGGGCGTTCGACACTCTGGTCACGAAGACCCTGCGCGCCGTGAACCGCTGGTATGGCGAACTGTTCGCCGAAGCTGAAGCCGAACCCCTCTCCTCGCGGCATGGAAGCCTCGTCTTCACCGGGGTCGAGGACGACCCCGAGACGCTCTCCACCATCGCGCGCATGGGATTCTCGGACCCTGGGAGGGTGTCGCGCGACATCCGGAGCTGGCACCACGGCCGCATCCGCGCCACGCGCTCGGCGCGCGAACGCGAGCTCTTCACCCGATTGGCTCCGCGCCTGCTCGCCGCCGCCGAGGCGAGCGGCGCCCCAGACGCCGCCTTCGCGAGATTCGGGGATTTCTTCTGCGCCCTGCCCTCCAGCATACAGATACAGTCGCTGTTCCTGGCGCACCCTGACCTGCTGGACCTGTTGGTGAGGGTGTTGGCCTTCGCGCCGCGGTTTGCCCGCACGCTGGCGCAGCGCCCTTCGGTCCTCGATTCCCTGCTCGACTCCAGCTTCTCGGCGGAGATCGGCGCCCTGCCCGACACCTCCGCCCTCCTCTCCCGCGCGTCGAGCTTCGAAGTCGCGATGGACGAGGCGCGCAGGCTGTACGCCGACAGCGCATTTCGCATCGGCTCCCAGGTCCTGGCAGGTCGAGCCTCGTCCGAGGCCGCAGGCCGCGCCTTCGCCAACCTCGCCGACGCCATGATCGCCGGACTTGCCCCAGCCGCCCTGGCGGAGACCGAGCGTATGGGTGGGGTGCTGGAGGGAGAGACGGCCGTGGTGGCCCTGGGAACCTGCGGCGCACGAGAGATGAGCGCGCGCTCGGACCTCGACCTGATGACTGTGTATGTTCCGGCGCCCGGCGCGGCGAGCGCGCTCAAGGGCTGGGCGCCCGAGACCTTCTACGCCCGCTTCACCCAGAGGCTGATCGCCGCCTTGTCCGCCATGACCCCCGCCGGCGGGCTCTACAAGGTCGACCTTCAGCTTCGCCCGTCCGGTTCCGCCGGACCGGTCGCCGTCAGCCTCGCGGCCTTCGAGCGCTACTACGCAGCCGAGGCGGAGACCTGGGAGTTGCTGGCGCTCTGCAAGGCGCGGGTGGTCTGGGCCTCGACGCCGGAGTTCGGCGCCCGCACCGGTCGGGCCGTCGAGGCGGCGCTCCGGCGCCCACGCGATCCCGCCCAGACCGCAGAGGATGTGATCGCCATGCGCGAGCTGATGGCGCGCGAGCGCCCCGCCTGGGGTGACTGGGACCTCAAGCTGGCGCCGGGCGGCCTTGTGGACATCGAGTTCTGCGCCCAGCACCTGCAGATCGTAGGCGCCGCCGGCGGGGGGCCTCTCCGGCAGAACACTGGCGAGGCGCTCGACGCCCTGGGAGTGGCCCGCCCGGAAGTGCAATCTTCGCTTGCGGACCTGAAGAGCGCCTGGCTGCTCCAGACCAACCTCGCCCAGTTGTTGAAAATCGCGCTCGAGGATCCTGCGGATCCGACGAACGAGCCGGCGGGATTTCGTCGCCTGCTGGCCCGGGCCGGAGGCGCCCGCGACTTTGCGAAGCTCGAGCGCCGGATGGCCCAGACAAGGCAAGGCGTGCAGAAGGCGTTCGCGACCCTGGTCACGGGTTGACGCCGGCGACGGAATTCCCCCCGCTGGCCGTTCAACAGCCCTGGAGCACGTCCCGCTCGGGGGGAATCACCGGAGCAGGATCAGCGTGGTCTAGGTTCTACGGTTTGAGCGCGTCCTTGTCGCAAAACCAGTTCCCACTCCTGCGGGACGCGCTCTGGTGCGGATGGAGGACCTGGCGTGTGCGAGGTGGAGGTTGAACCGCGGGGCCAGCGACGGCGAGGACGACCTCATACTGCGCGCGGGTCGGGGCGACCCGCAGGCCGTAAGGGAACTTGTCGGCGAAAAGCTGCCCCGGGTGCTCAACCTCGCCAGACGTATGCTCGGCGACCCGGTGGAGGCCGAGGACGTCGCGCAGGAGGCGTTCCTGCGCGCCTGGAAGGTGGCGGCGACATGGCGACCGGGACGCGCCAGGTTCGACACCTGGCTGCATCGCGTGGTGCTCAATCTCTGTTACGACCGCCTGCGGCTGCGCCGCCGCAGCGGAGGAGAGCCGCCCGACCTCGCGGACGAGGGCCCGGGCCCCGAGCGTGGACTTCACGCGGCGGACGTCGGTCGGCGTGTGGAAGCCGCCCTCGCGGCGCTGCCGGCGCGCCAAAGGGAAGCGGTGGCGCTCGTCCACTATCAGGAATTGTCGGGGGCGGACGCCTCGGCCCTCATGGGCGTCAGCATAGAGGCGCTGGAGAGCCTGCTTTCGCGTGGTCGTCGCGCCCTGCGCGTCGCCCTCACCGACCTGCGGGACACGGAGACTAGGACGTGACGATGGAGCTCGCAGATTTCACGCGCCTGGTGGAGGCCTATGGCGCGGACCCCAAGCGGTGGCCCGCGGAGCGGCGAGGCGACGCCCTCGCGCTCATGAAGAGCGATCCAGGGGCGGCCGCCATACTCGACGAGGCGCGCAGCCTGGACGAGGTCCTCGATGCGGCTCCGGTTCAGGCGCCGAGCCTCGTCCTGAGGACTGCGGTCGCGGCGTCTGCCCTTGGCGGCGACCGCCGCCGCAGGGCAGGTCATCGATCGGGCCAGGCCGGGCCCCTCGGCCGGCCACTCCCACGCCGCCTGGCGGCGGCCGCGGCGCTCGCCGCCGCCTGTGCAGCCGGCGCTGTGACCGGCGTGGCGGCCGCGACCCGCCAGGTCCTGCCCGTCCGCGCAGTCGTCTCCGCCGATCCGGCGGTGGACGCCGGCCGCCTGCTCGCCGAACCCCTGGACGCGGAGGGCTGATGACAGAGCGAACGCTCGGGATCGGGCTCTTCGTCTCGATCGTATTGAACGTCTTCCTGGCGGCCGCCTTCGTCGGCGCCCTTGGCCTGGCAGGCTATGTGGCCCGCCATCCCGCGGCGCCGGCGATGCGGCAGGCGGCTCACAGCCTCGACAGCACCCACCGCGCGGCGTTCATGTCCATGCTGCGCGATCAGGGAAGCGCGGTGCGGCCGATCAACCGGCAGGCCCGCGCCCTGCGTCAGGAAGTGTGGCAGGCGATGCAGGGCCAGGGCTTCGACCCGGCGGCTGCAAAGCTGAAGCTGGCCCAGGCCAGGACCCAGACGATCGCCGCCAGGGCCCGGGTCGAGGACGCCATGGTCGACTTCGCAGCAAACCTTCCCGTCGACCAACGGATCGCGCTCGGACGCGCCCTCGAGCGGGCGATGCCGCGTGGACGTTCGTCGGGCTCTAGGGGAGCGGGCGCGCCTTCCTGAGCGAGCGCACCCCGAGCTCGATTACGACTCCCGCCAGCCCAGGCCGAGGCTCTTCTGGAGCGCGACGAAATCCTGAGTGAGCTGCACCTGCGCCTGCTCCAGGTTCGTCTCCGCCTGCACGCGGTTGCGTTCGGCGTCCAGCACGTCGACGGTGGTCGCCGTGCCCCCCTGGAACCTCAGGTCGGTCAGTTGGGCCGCGCGGTCGGCCGACGCCTTCACCCGGGTCAGGGCGACAACGGCTTCGCGCTGGCGGCCGTACCGGGCGAGCGAGGTTTCGGCGTCATCGAGCGCCGTGAGAACGGTCTTGCGGTAGTCCGCCACGGCCTCGTCGCGCGTGGCCTTGGCCTGTCGAATGGTCGCCCGGGTGCGGCCAAAGTCCCACGGACTCCACTGAAGGACGGGGGCGGCGACATAGAGCAGGCTGGCGGGGGTGAAGAGGCTCTCCACCACGCTCGAGGTAAAACCGATATCACCGAGAAGCTGGACCTTCGGGAACAGGTTTGCGGTCTTTTGGCCGACCACGGCGGTCTGCTGCTCAATGCGCCGCTCGGCGGCGCGCACATCGGGGCGTCGTTGCAGCAGTTCGCCCGGGTCGCCGACGTTGACCTTCTCCGGAGGCAGGGGCGCCGGCGAGACGCCCACCAGCTCGGGATCCAGATCGCCTGGCGCACGTCCGGTGAGAACAGCGAGTCGATCGAGCTGAGCGGTAATCTCGGCCTGCAGGGGCGCGAAATTGGCGACGGTGCTTAGGACCTGGTCGTTGAGCCGCTCGACGTCGAGGTCGGTGGCCACGCCTCCGGCCTGACGCTGCCGCTCCATCGCCAGGGTGCGGGCCTCTATATCGGCGTCCCGGTGCGACTGGTCGAGCCTGGCCTGGGCGTCACGCAGTGACAGGTAGGCCTGAGCGACCTCGGCGGTGAGGCTGACCTCCGCGCCCTGCAGGTCGTCCTGATAGGCCTGCGCCGACGCGCGGGCGCCCTCGACGGCCCGGCGATTACCGCCGAAGAGATCCATCTCCCACGTGGCGTCCAGGACCGCGGCGTAGGACTGGGTCACCGGACTTCCAGACGGCTGGTTGGGCCCGCCCGAACCCGCCGGAGCGGCGCCGAAGGCGCTCGTGAGTCCCTTGGCGTGCAGATAGATCGCCGAAGCGCCGCTCGACGGCAGAAGGTTCGCCTTGTCCTGGCTCAGCACGGCCCTAGCCTGTCGCACCCTCGCGGCGGCCGCCTCGAGGTCGGGACTGGCGGCGAGAGCCGCGGTTTCCAGGCGGTCGAGTTCGGCGTCGCCCAGCGACGTCCACCAGCGCGGCGGCGGCGGGGCGGCGCTCTGGTCGGGGCCTGCGCGGCGGAAGGCCGGGGCGTTGACCGCTTCGGGCGTGACCTTGGGCGGTCCGTGATAGTTCGGGCCGACCATGCAGCCGGCGAGGCCGCCGGCCAGCGCAAGCTGGATCGCGCCTCCAGCCAGGAGGCGTGCGCGCATCATCGAGGCCGCCATCAGTGTTCGGCCGCCCGCGGGGGGCCCGCCCCGAGAGCCGGTGGCGCGCGGAGAAGCAGGATCAGGGGCGACAGGGCGATGATGCAGAAACCGAGGACGAAGAAGCAGTCCGAATAGGTCATCACGAGAGCCTGGGTGTGGATGGTCCCGGCCAGCGCCTCCAGGGCCTGCGTGTGCCCGTAGGCGAGATCGCCGCCGTTGTTGACTGCGAAGCCGGCCGTCTGGCCCGCGATTTGATTCTGGACCAGCGGCGAGTTCGCATTGAGCGTCTCGCGGATGGCGTCCGCGTGGCTCTCTACCCGGCGATCGATGAAGACACCCATCGCGGCGAGACCTAGGGAGCCGCCAAGGTTGCGCGCCATGTTGTAGAGACCCGAGGCGTCCGGCGTGTCCTCCCGGCTCACCGCGCCGACCGAGGCCTGATTGAGCGGCATGAACGCCAGCATCTGCCCCGTGCCCCGCAATAGCTGAGGGATCAAGAACTCGAACCCGCGGTACTGGTCAGTCAGGTGGATGTTCATGAAGCAGCTGACGACGAAGCAGCCGAAGCCGCATCCCACGAGGACCCTGACGTTCACGTGGCCCAGCAGGCGCGGGAGGATCGGCATCACCAGGAAGGCGGGGATGCCCGAGATGAACAGCACCCGCCCGGACTGTTCGGCGTTCTCCCCGCCGATCACGCCCAGGAACTGCGGCAGGACGTAAATCACGGCGTAGAGGGCCATGCCCACGGCTGTGACCAGGATGATGGTGCTGGCGTAG
>DASXGQ010000162.1:0-22254 GCA_036488995.1 Caulobacteraceae bacterium | reverse complement strand
TCGGTAAACAACGAAAGAGGTTCCGCCATCACTTTGGCGAAAGGACGGAGCGCCTGGCATCGCTTCGACCTGTCGCGCGGCGGCCTGACAGTCGTCGCAATAACAGATCACCGCAGCGATCGGCCGCCCAACGGCCTCGATCTCGACAGCGCCGCAGGAGCACGAAGCGGTGAGGCGAAAGCCATTCATCGACTGGCGACCATGATGCGATTTCCCTCGGTGTCAGACATCGGTTGTCCCCGGAACATGACCTTTGATTAGACTAGACGGTCTAGTATGATTGGTCAATTCGAGTCAGGCGTTTAGCGGAGAAGCGATGATGGCCAGGAAACCGGCGTCGAAAGCCGTCAGTCGCGCCGACAGGTCCGCGGACAAGCGCGCGGCGGTCCTCGAAGCCGCCGCGAAGGTCTTCCTCGGCGGCGGCTATCTCGGCGCGAGCATGGATGAAATCGCTGAGATGGCCGGCATCTCGAAGCAGACCGTCTATACATATTTCTCGAACAAGGATGCTCTCTTCGTCGCCATGGCGTCAGCGCTCACCAGCGAGGCCAGCGACCGCGTGCACAATAATGTCGCCGAGTTCGGCGATGGGGACGACCTGGAGAGCTATTTGGCGGACTACGCCGTCCGCCAACTCGAGGTCGTTCTCACTCCCAGAATCTTGCAATTGCGCCGGCTCGTGATCGGCGAGGTCGGGCGTTTTCCAGAGCTTGGCGCAGCGCTCTACGCCGGCGGCCCTGGGCGGGCGATCGCAACGCTTGCGGCGAACTTCGAGCGGCTGACGAAGCGTGGAGCTCTCGCGATTGAGGATTCGCTGCTTGCTGCAACCCAGTTCAATTGGCTTATAATGTCCGCGCCCCTCAACCGTACGATGTTGCTCGGTGACAGCGCGATTCCGAGCTCGAAAGAGATTCGAGAACACGCGAGAGAAAGTGTTCGCATGTTTCTTGCGGCGTATTCCCGACCGCGGAATCAGTAGCAACGCCGAGGGACCTGCCGAGTTCTCGGAAGTCCTAGGCTTGCCGGCGAGACCAGGACGATACTGGGTCTTAGCGCCTAAGCCGCGAGTCGATCCCCCGCTCGCCCAAGCTCCTCGGCGTGTTGAAGGAAGGCGGCGAAGACCCAGACGAGCCACAAGGGCTTTGAATTGTCCTCCAGACCCGCAGCGTGCGACTCCGCCATGCGCCGCACCTCGTCCAGGTCGAGGACTCCGCAGTCTCGCAGCCGGACGCTTTGCGGCAGGGCCAGCATGCGCTCGCGCAGGGCGCCGCGCAGCCACTCCGAGATGGGTGGAGCGAAACCCGTCTTCGGACGGTAGAGAATCTCGCTCGGCAGATAGGCCTCGAGCCCCTGCTTCAGGATCGCCTTGCCCCCTCGCCGTCGGTTCCGCTTGAGTTCGGGCCGAAGGCTGAACGCAGTGGCGAAGAAGTCCGGATCCAGCATCGGCGAGCGCAGCTCCAGGCTGTGAGCCATGCTCGCGCGGTCGGTCTTCACCAGGATGTCTCCCGGCAGGTAGGTCACCGCGTCGGCGTACTGGGCTCGCTGCAGAGGATCGAGCGGCGCCTCGACGTTGTAGGCGCTGCGCACGGCGTCGTCCGCATCATACCCCCCGAGATGGCGGCGGAAGTCCTCCGTGAGGAGCCGCTCGCGGATCTCCCGCGGGAGGGCCTGGACCATCCGGACATAGGCGGAGGCGGGATCGAGCGAGAGCTCCTTCAGGGTCGTGCGGCCGCGCAAGGCGCGCGGAAGCCAGGCGCCCCTCGGGTAAATCTCCGCCAGCGGACCCAACACGTCAGCGCGTATCGACCCGGGCAGCCGCCGCCGCAGCCGGGCCTGCGCCATGTGGAACCCATAGCGCCTGTACCCGGCCACGGCCTCGTCGCCGCCATCGCCGGAAAGCGCCACGGTCACGCCTCGGCGGGCGTGGGCGCACACCGCCAAGGTCGGCACGGCAGAGACGTCGCCGAACGGTTCGTCGAAGATTTGCGGCAGGCGATCCACCACCTCGAAGTCGGCCGGCGAGACCTCGAGCGCCTCGTGGCGCGCGCCGTAGCGGGCGGCCACGGACAGGGCGTAAGGCGTCTCGTCGTGTGCAGGGTCGGCAAAGCCGATCGAGAAGCTCCTCACCGGATCCTCGGTCGCTTCGGCCATCAGGGCCGTGACCGCACTTGAATCGACCCCTCCCGACAGCAGCGCCCCGAGAGGGACGTCGGAGACCAGCCGGCGGCGGACGGCCTCCCTGAGCTTGTCCACGAGCTCCTCGGGCGAGACCTCCGGAGGCGAGTCGAATTGATCAAGGAGCGACCAATACGGACGGATACGCGGCTCGGCGCCCCGCCGGACGACCAAGAAGTGAGCTGGGGGCAGCTTGCGGATGGCGCGATAGATCGTCCTGGGGTCGGGTATGTAACCGTAGGCGAAGAAGTCCTCGACGGCGAAAGGATCGAGATCGCGCGGGATCTCCGAACGCTGCGTCAGCCCTTTGATCTCGGAGGCGAAGGCGAGCACCCCCGAAGGTTCGATCGCGTAGTGCAGCGGTTTCTTGCCAAAGCGGTCCCTGGCCAAAACCAGTTGCTGGTTTGTCGCGTCCCACAAGGCGAGCGCGAACATTCCCTGCAGTCTTGCGAACAACCCTTCTTCCCAGGCGCGCCAGCCATACAGCAGAACCTCGGTGTCGCTTCGTGTCCGGAACTGTGCCCCTAAAGTCTCGAGCCCGTCCCGGAGCTCGCGGAAATTGTAGATCTCACCGTTGAACGTCACGGTGACGGCTCCATCGGGAGTCCGCATGGGTTGAGCGCCGCCGGCGAGGTCAATGATCGCCAGGCGCCGGTGGCCGAGCGCAACGCCCGGCTCAAGGTGCTCCCCTGCCCCGTCCGGCCCCCGGTGGCTCATGGCCAGGGTCATTGAACGCAGCTGCGCAAGGTCGAAGGGCCTCGACCCTTTGATATCGAAGAGACCGGCGATCGCGCACATGTTCGCTCCGGTGGTCCGTGATGAGGGCCGCTCCGGAGCCTGCGCGGGCGCGCGTCAGCAGGCCCCGTCAAATGGAATGGAGCCCGTGCGTGGCGAAGATCCTGTTCCTGGCTCACCGCTTCCCATTCCCACCCGACAAAGGGGACAAGATCCGCGCCTTCCACATGCTCCGGCAGCTTGCCGCCCGGCACGAGGTCTGGCTTGGCGCGCCGATCGACGATGCGGCTGACCTGTCGCGGCTCGATCCGGCGGCGCTTGTCTGCGTGGACGTGCTGTGTCCCTGGCTGGGGCCGGGGCGGCGGGCGCTCAACATGGCGCGCGCCCTCTTTACCGGCGACCCGCTCAGCGTCGCGCGCTTCCGCCATCCCGAACTCGACCGGTGGATCGATCGGGTCCTGCAGGAGGTCCGGCCGGACCTGGTCGTGCTCTATTCCTCGGCGCTCGGCGAACGCCTCCTGGGTCGCCCGCCCGACGGCTTGCCGCTGCTTGTCGACTTCGTCGACGCCGATGCCGCCAAATGGGCGGCCTATGCGGCGGCTGCGCCCTGGCCACTCTCCTGGCTGTTCCGCCGCGAAACTCGCAAGCTCATCGCCTTCGAATCCGCCCTGCTCGCCAGGGCGGATTCGGCATTGCTCGTGAGCGACGCCGAGCGGCAGGTCATGGCCCGCCTTCAACCGCAGTGGGCCGCCAAGCTCGGGGTCATGTCCAATGGCGTCGATCTGGAGGCGTTCCCTCCCGCTCCTCCCGCCAGCGGGTCGCTCATCGTCATGTGCGGGCGCATGGACTATCGCGCGAATGTGGAGGGCGCGCGCTGGTTTGCGCACGAGGTGTTTCCGCTCATCCGCAGGCGCGCTCCCGAAGCGATCTTCAGAATCGTCGGCGCGGCCCCCACGCCAGCCGTCCGTGCGCTCGCGAGACAGCCGGGAATCGAGGTGACGGGCGCCGTGCCTAAGGTCTGGCCGCACCTTGCAGAAGCCAGGGTGGTCGTGGCCCCGCTACGTTTCGCGCGAGGAATACAGAACAAGGTGCTGGAGGGACTGGCCACTGCCCGGCCCGTGGCAGCCACCACGGCAGCGCTCGAGGGGCTGGAAGTGGTTCCGGGGCGCGAGGCGCTGGCGGCTGACGAGCCTGCAACCTTCGCCGAGGCGGTGCTCCAGGTGCTGGAGGGAAACGCGCCCTCGGACCTGGGCTCCCGGGGCCGTGAGTTCGTCGAACACCGCCACCAGTGGGACGTTCAGCTGCGCAAGCTCGACGACCTTGTGGAGCGGATGACCGCGTCGAGGTCAGGCAAGACTGCGGCTGAGCCAGGGCGAGACGGCGTTGGCGACCGGCAAGGGCAAGCGGCGCCACGCCTCGATCATGGCCCGATACCTGGGATTGGTCGGGTTGACGTTGGGCATGCGGTGGGAGCGGATCAGCCGGTAGTGGTGGGCGACCGTACGCGGCTCGAACCCCCAGTTGCGCTTGAAGCTGAAGGGCCCGGTTCCGCGCTTGCTGCGCCCGAAGTCGAACACGGCGCACCCGCGGTCGGCGGCCCGTCGCATCAGCTTCCAATACATCAGGTCGTTGGATCCGAGCGTCCGGGCCTCGGGAATGCTGCCGGTATAGTAGGGTAGGACGCGACCGCGGAAATAATAGCTGAGGACGCTCGAAACGGGCCGGCCCTCATTGCGGACGGTAAGGATCTCACAGCGGTCGCCGAACGCCTCCTTCAGGGTCTGGAAGAAGCGCCGCGGAAGCGCCGGCGTGCCGTGGTCGCGCATGGTCCGCGAATAGACCGCGAAGAAATCGTCCACACCGTTGTCGATAGTGGTGGTGAGATCGCGCTCCAGCGCCTTGCGTACGACGGCGCGCTGCTTGCGCGGGATCTGCTTGAGGTTCTCCGCCTCGGAGACCGGAAGCGGTGACTCGAAGGTGGCGTAGAGATCGTCGCGCACGATCCAGCCCTCTCCGAGCTCGGCCTGCACGCCGCAGCGCACGTCCCGCAGCTCGATGTAGTCCACGCCCACGTCTTGTCCCAGGCGCTCGGCCTCCTGAAGGATGTCTCTGAGTTCCCTGCCGTTCGCAGCGAGCGGACCCCCGCCGACGCAGAATGCGGTGGAGATGAGGGCGTGGCCGAACAGACGGCTCCTGACCTCGATCAAGGGGAGCACCGCGGCGAGCGCCCCGCCTTCCCTGCGCGCCAGGTAGTGCGTGCGGTGGCCGAACACGCCCGCGGCGATGTCGCGCCAGGGCAGGAGGTGGAAGAAGGTGGCGTCGGGACGCCCCTCCACGAAGGCGTCCCACTCGCAATCAACGAAGCCGGTCACGCGAAAGCCTCCAGCCCCGGCCGTGCGGGCGAGGCCAAGGCGGGCGGGGCGACGGGCGCCGAGACGTCGCCGAGCTCCTCGGCGAAGACGCGGTCCATGCGGTCCCAGCGAAGGTCCCGCAGGAGACGCTGGAGCCGGCCCTCCGTCCTGCTCAGGTTGAGATAGTGGCGCACCCTGGACTTGAGCGGCGCGCCACGGGCGCGCGGCTGGTCCGGGTCGATCTCCCACGGATGGAAGTAGAAGATCCCCCGGCGTCCGGCGTCGGCGTTGACGGCGGTCAGGAGCGCCCGGCTCACGGGATAAGGCAGCAGGCGGAAATAACCTCCGCCGCCGCACGGCCAGGAGCGTCCGACAAGACGCAGGGCGGAGATGGGCGCCTCCACCAGCCTGGCGACGCCGGCGGGACGGTAGGGGCTGAATGGAGCCTCTGGCGCGCCGTAGAGATCGCGCCGGACCGGATAGATGCTGGAGCTGTAGGCGTAGCCCTCTTCCTCAAGGATGCGCCAGACCCAGGGCGTGTGCGCCCCGACGCTGAAGGTGGGCGCGCGGTAGCCGCGCACGGCCGCTCCTGCGGCTTGCTCAAGGACCTGTCGTGCGCGTCGGACATCGCTGCGAAACACGCGCGGGCTCTGGCCGTCTACCCGCTGGTGGGCAAAACCGTGGCTCGCGACCTCATGCCCCTCCGCGGCGATGCGTCCGATGAGCTGCGGGAACCGCTCAGCCACCCAACCGAGTGCAAAGAAGGTCCCCTTCACCTGCGCGTCCGCAAAGATCTCGAGGAGGCGCTCGGTGTTCCGCTCGACGCGGGGTTCGCAGGCGTCCCATGTGGAGACCGGGAACACGCCGGCGAGCGCCTGGACCTGGAAATAGTCCTCGACGTCTACCGTGAGCGCGTTCACCGGCGCGCCCGGTAAGCCCTGGGCGTTCGCCGACATGTTTTCTTTCGGCGATGGGAGGGGGGCGGCGCCAGACATCTAAAGGGTCCTCCGGAGCGTCACGAACACCGCAGCTTCCGTCACCCGTTCGCCCACCGGGACCAGCTGCCGGTTCTGCGTCTGCGAGAAGTTCAGTGTGACGTCGGTGTGGGAATTCATCCGGTAAGCAAGTTGGACGGATTCTCCTACCGACTGACTCGAGCCATAGATCGTGCTCTCGGGCGTGTAGGCGTAATTCCCGCTAAGCATTAGGGTAAGGTCGGGATGCACGCGACGGCTGTAAGTTGCGTTCACGAGCAAAGACCGGGCCTGCCCAGGCGTGGTGAGGTACTCGCTGTTGTTCCACCCGGTCGTTACACTAAAATTGTTCACATCATCATGGTAGACGCCTCGAAAATTTGCGGTTCGATTGAAAGAAGTCACGTTGGCGAGGTTGAGGGGCACGCCGAAGGTTGCCGGTACGAGTGGAGGGGGGAGTTTCTGGGCAGCCTGGGTGAAGCCAAAATACGAGCGGGCGACCCAGACCTGGTCCGGCTGGACCTGCTCGACATAGCTGGCCGTCGCAAGCAACCGCGGTGAAATCTCAATCGTGGCGTCCGCCGCCCAGGCCGGCCTGTTGTACCGGACGCCGGACTCCACAGTAATGGTCGAAGTGCTGTTGGGCTTATATTCGAAGCCCGCGCTCGCCAGCGGCGCCGAGATATGCAGCACATGGTCTTGCGTGACAACGTCGTAACCCACGCGGCCGATCAGTCGGAAATCACTCAGCCGGTAGTAGGCGGACTGTATGTCGTTCACAGAGACGAACGACCGCGTGTCGTGCAGATACTCCCCCGAGTTCTCCAGCTGCAGGCGCCGGGTGGCGTCACTGGAGATATCGCCGACGATTTGACCGATCGAATCGTTGCTCGGAAGGGTAAGCGGACCGCTCGAGGCGTTGGAATAAAAGACCTGTGCAAAGCGCGCTGCGGCCTTCACGTCCCATCCGTCGGGGGTGTGCCCGGTCAGCTCGGGCCCCACATAGTAGGTGGTCTGCTGCAACAGGTTTGGGGCGCCGCGGCGGTCCGTGGCCGACACCCCGAAGGCCGAAATCGCCCCCTCGGTGGTCGAGCCGGCTGCAGCCAAGGTCAACAGGTCAGGGACGATGGCGTAGGAGGCCGAACCGTTCCCGTAAGCGTACCAACCGCTGCGAAAGGTCTGCCGCGCGTAGGCGTCATACCCCACGCTGGCGTCGACCTTCCCCTCGGAACGTGCGGTGTCGAGTGTCCCCTCCAGGGACAGAAGCACCCGCGTAATGAAATCCGAGACCTTGTCTTGGGCCGTTAGCGCCACGTTGTCGGTGTAGGTCTCCTGGAGTTCGACGCTCGGCTGCAGCACGAGCGCCTGTTGCGGCGCGGCCCCGCCCTCGGGTTCGGCGGCACGCGCGAGGTTGCCGATCAAACTTGAGCTGAGCGCGATCAATCCCGCTATCCAGCGCGCCGGGCGCCTCGCTGGGCTTCTGCCCGCCCGGTGCATAATGATCCCCCACGCCCCGGATCAGCGCCGTGCGGCGTACCGGACCGGGGATTGCCCCCGGTCGGCTTTGTTCAGCACCAGCGCGATCCGGGCCTCGTCTAAGGGGCCGGCCCCTCGGTGCAGAATGGCCAGCCCCTCGTCGACGTCCCGACGTCGGGTCTGGTCCTTGGCTGTGACGAAGAGGATCTGTCCGGCATGGCTGGCGAGCGACACTGTCTCGCTGCAGGACAGAACTGAGCTGGAGTCGATTATGGCTATGGTCTGGTCATTGCTCAAACGGAGCTCATGCAGGAAACGACCCAACCTGGGGTTGCTCAGCAACTCGGGAGCGGTGACGCGCGGCTGGCCCGTTGGAACGGCGGAGATTCCGGGCGTGGAGGTCGGATAGAGGACGTCACGCAATTCGAGGCTTTCGTCGTCGAGATAGTCAAGGAGGCCAGGTTCCCGGCTCAGCTTCATCCGGTGCGTGAGCTCGCAGGTCCGTACGTCGGCGTCGATCAGCACAACTCGACAATCGCGCTCGAGCATGAAGCTCACGGCCAAGCCCAGCGCGACGGTGGTCTTGCCTTCACCCGGACTGGCGCTGGTGACCAGGATCACCCGCGGGTCCAGGCCGCTGGGCGCCATGCGGATGCGCGCCATCAGATGCCGCTTGAGCACTCGAAACTCCTCACGTGTGCAGGTTTCGTCCTGGCGAAGCGCACGGACAGCGCCCATCCGCTCCAGTTCGCCCTCGGGCATGCAAATCGATTGGGCTCGGGCTTTCTCCGCATCGACAGCATCGTGTCGATCTCTCGGTGTTACGGCCGCCAGGATCTCGCTGAAGCCGCTCATGATGGTCTTCCAACCGGGGCCTTGATGCGAAACTTCCGCTTTCGCCGCGCGGACGGCTGAAGAACGTCGAAGTTTGCGAGGGAAGGGACGCGCGCGCCCAGGGCGGGTTCGAACGAAACCGTGCCGATCACCGGCAGTTGGATGACCTCCTCGATGTCCCGCGGCGAGACCATGATCCCACGGGTGACGGCGCGCAGATAACCAGCGCCGATGCCGCCCCCAAAGGCCGCGACGACGCCCGTGGCGAGGTAGAGCATGCGGTTGGGTCCGGCAGGGAAGGTCGGCCTGGCCGGCTCACGGGTGACCTGGAACTTTCCGGCGCGATCAGCCCCGGAAACGGCCTGCGACATCTGCGCCGCGGCCCGCTTCGCGACAAGCTGCTGATAACTCTCGCGTAGTAGCTCATCCTTGCGCTCCAGCTCGGCGAGTTCCGCGGCGGCTTCCGGCGGCGGGGCGGCGCGCCGCCGGACCTGTACGCGCCTAAGCGGCGCGTGTGCGGGGGTCGTCAACGGGCTGGGGGCGACCTCAGCCATCTCCTGCTCGCCCTGGACGCGGGCCTCGTCCAGCTGGCGTCGGGCGGCAATCACGTCGGGGTGCTGCTCGGTATCGACAGCCCGCAGCGACGCGAGCTTCTCTTCCAGCTGGCTAACCCGCTCGGCGGCTTGGGAGGGCGCCGGAGGTGGCGTCGGCGGTGGCGAAACCGCTTCGGCCGGAGCTCGCTCCACGAGCTGCGCGCTGGCGAGCGCATCGCCCCCGCCCGCCTCGGGGGCGGTCATTCCCCAGCGGCGCCGCGCCGTGGCGATATTCGCCTGCGATTGCGAGATCAGGTCGGCGACTAAGGAAATCTGCTGGTCCAAGAAGGCGCCGGCGAGCTGCAAGTCCTCGTTCGAGCGCTCATAGGAGCCGCGCATGAACTTGTTCAGGATCAACCGGACCACGGCCTGAGCACGGTCCGGGTCCGTGTCGGTGTAGTGGACCTCGACGAAACCGTCGCCGCCGTCGACGAGACGGACGTTCTTCTTGAGCGCGACGGTCGCCGAGCCCAATTCGGGCGCCGTAATGCGACGGCCGGGCCGTAGCGCACGAATGACAGCCTCGAGATTGTCATCGTTGAGAAGAGTCTTTTGCACCACATACGTGTTGCTCGACCGAAGATCCGCCAGCGACGCGCTCTCGGCCGCAGCCGACAGCAGCGTTTGGTGGCTGACGTAGAGCTGGCCCCATGCTTCGTAGATGTTCGGCGCGCTGAAGGTGAACGCGACCGCCGCGACCATGAGCGTCGCCGTCACGGCTGCGACCAGCCACCGGTAGCACCAGATGCGGCGGACCTCATCGGTCAGGCGATCGACAAACTGACCGATCATGGCGTCACTCCCCCGGGTCGCATGGCCGGCCTTTTCAGAACAGCCGCTCGGGAATGCGGATGACATCGCCGGGCCTCAGCTCGACGTTTGCGCGAAGGTCTCCCGATCTGACCAGATCCTTCAGCCGCAGGGGGTAAGAATGGTAGCCATCCGCTTCGCGCCTCATGAGCGTCGCCCCGTTCCCTCTGGCGAAGGTGTTGAGCCCACCGACTTCGATCAGCACGTCGAGCGCCGTCAGACCCGCCCGGTAAGGCACGGTCTTTGGCGTCACCGCCGCGCCGATCACGCTCACGCCCGTTTCATTGCGAGCTGAAGCGATGTTCTTCACGATGACCGTGACCATCGGATCCTGGATGTAGGCCGACAGGGACTGACCGAGGTTTTGCGCCAGCTCCGTCGGAGTCTTGCCCTGCGCCTGGGCGTCCGGGACGAGCGGGATGGTGATGCGCCCATCCGGGCGCACGGGCGCCTCGACCGACAGGTCCGGGTTCCTCCAGACGAAGACCTGCAGCATATCGCCGGGCCCGATGAGATATTCCGCGCGCTCCGCGTTTGCGGGCGGGCGCGGCGCGGAGGCCCCGAGCGCCGAACCTGCCAAACCGAACGCAGCCAGAGCCGCGACCGCCCCGCCGAGGAGCAAACGTGCGCGCCGCACTCCGCCCCAGTGTCCCGAAAGGTTTGTTGGCGCGCTCAAGGCAGGTCTCTTGAATCCAGAATACGATCGGCGACCAACGCACCTTCGTCGAACGCGGGCGCCACGCCTCAGGAAACCCCCGCGGCCGCGCCCTCACCATGTCGAATGATGGATCAGACGTCCGCGCCAGCCGCCTGATTGCAGCTCGGTCCGCGCAGCGATGCGATCGCTTCGGCGGGATCTGGGCGTGCAATCAGATTGCCGGACGGCCCTCCGCTCTTTGGGAATGCTCGTACGCTGTGGGCTGTGGTGGAGCGGCGCCTCCCGCAATCCGCGCAGGCCCTCTGCAGCCGAAAGGTGAGTGCAGGTGGAGGTCTGCAATCCCCGCCTCGACGCTACGGTGTCTCCCGCCGCTCCATTTTCACCATGCCGGAGTCGGACTGGATCGCCTCGACCAAAAGATTGCCGACCTAACAGAGCGCCCGCATGACGCCCGGGATTCAGCCACCCTGTCCCTCGCAGCACAGCTCGACGCGCAGCCCTGCCGAAGAGTTGGTCAGGGTAGTCTTCGCGTTCAACTGAAGGGCGAGTGTCTCAAGGATGGCTATCCCAAGTCCGCCGCTCTCCGGTTCGGCGCCGCCCCTCAGCCCGGTTCCTTCATCGCTCACTGCCGCTCCCCACCCCCCGGCGGTCTCCCAGTACTCCACCAGTATCCGGCCCCCTCGATTGGCGGGAAAGGCGTACTTGAGCGCGTTGATAACGGACTCGGTGACCACGAGGCCCAGAATGACGGCGGTTCGCCGCGGCCGAGAGCCCGCCTGCGCGTCGACCACGATATCGATCTGCCGCGCGTCGCCGACCAGAGACGCGCTCAGCTGACGGCACAGCTCAGCCAAGTATGGCCGCATGGCTGTTGGGTCATTTGGCCGCCCCAGTTGCAGGTGTCGCTCGATCGTGGCCATGGCGACGAGTCGTTGACGGGCGCCCTCCAGCTCGCTGCGGGTCTCCTCAGAAGAGACGCTCTTGGCCTTGATGCCGAGCACCGAGGCGATCATCGCCAGGTTGTTCGCAGTGCGGTGCTGAGCCTCGTGCAACAAGGCTTCGGTTTCCTGCAGCTTCGCTTCGCGCCTCGCCTCGCGCGCCGCGACCTCGGTCAGGTCCTCGATCGCCACCACCAGCGGGCTTTCACCGCTGGTCTCGGGGTGGGTGGGCATGATTGCGACCCGCACCCGACGTCTTCCCTCTGGACAAGCGACCACCGTGTCCACGGCGGTGATCGGCTCGCCGAGGCGGGCGTGCGCGATGAGCGCCTGCACGCGCGCCTCGCTCCACGCGCCGCCGGTGATCTGATCGAGCGGGCGCCCTTCGGGACTATCGATCTCCGCGAACGCGCGCAGATAGCCAGGGCTCGCCGCGATCACCTGCAAATTTCGGTCGAGAAGAAGGAGGGGAGCGGCCGCTGCATGCACGACGTGACGGGCGAAGTCCATCTGACCGTGCCGGGATCGTGGACGCACCAAAGCGTTCACGGCTGCAGGAAGTCGGCCATGGCGGCAAAGAGCTCTCCGCGGGTCGTCACGCCAAGCTTGCGGTAGGCGTGCTTCACGTGGGTGCGCAGCGTCTCGAGCGATATCCGCAGAGCGTCGGCTATGGCGGTGGTCTCAGTCCCGCTCATCATCATCTCGACAACGCGGATCTCGGCGCGCGTGAGGCGCGCCACCTCGGCGAGAACCGCCAGATCTGGCCGCTCGCGCCTGGCCCTCAGGATCACGGCCAGGACGGGACCGCCGGGGCCTGGGAGCAAGCAGGTCCACACCATCCAGGGCTGACCTCCGAACTCAGGTTTGCCTGTTGCGCAGCGAAGCTGGCCGGTGGCGGGGCCGACTTCGGCGAGCAATCGCGGATCGAGCCGACGCTCTTGGCCCGCCTCTTCCACTCCGTCAGGGGAGAATGGAAACCCACCGAGCGGTAGAGCCGCGGCGGCGGCGCTCATCCAGATCACCTGTCCCTGCGCCGTGGCGAGAAGCCGTGGCCGCGGGTCGGCGTCAAGCCAGGCCAGGAGCCGACGCGGCGCCTCCTCGGACCAGAAAGAATATAGTCTTTGCGGCGGGCGACCTCTCTGGACAGGAGCGGCCACCTGGTTTGCGCCCGTCGCCAGCGGCTCACTCACGACGCGCCCACCTGCGTGCGGCGTCCTGCCAGACCTGATGGACCGGCCGCGGCCCTGAGCCTGGGACTGAGGTCTCTTCGACTTCGCGCCATGGAAACGGCGACCTCCCTCGATCGCACGAATGACAGCCCCGATAGACGCGGGGCGGCTCTGTCAATTGACGCAGCCGATGTCTCTCATATGCGCCAGCGGCCGTTCCAGATTCGGCGACCGAGCCGTGGCGCCCGCCTCTCCTGGCTCACCCGATGTGGGGGGCTTGCTGCAGGTGCGCTTCGCAGGCCTGCCACCTTTTCTGATGCCTATGCATTTTGCAAATTGTAAAAAAACGTTGCGATCCCCAATTCAGGGGAGGCACAAGCACGATTTTGGTCGAAATATGAAGTAAACGAGGCGATACCGCCGGAGTTCTGCCGAAGATCGCCACCGCGGATGGACGACGCGATGAACGGGCATGAGGTAGCCGAAGCGCGTGGAGTCTCCGGAGACGCCGCTTTTTTCTGCCGTTCGCAAGGCGTTGTTGAGGAAGGCCTCTTCGCCACAGCGCCGGGAGCGCGCTCCCTTTCGCCCCAGGCATTGGCGTCACAATTGCCTTGACAAATGAATGTGCGATAGCGCTCATTCAAATCGAATTTACGGCTTCCGAGGCTGCCGGTGGAGTTCCCTACGAGGTCGGGCGTAGGTCAGGTCATTGCAATTTGAGTAGCGGGATTAATGGGGCGGCAATGAACGTTCAAGATTTTTGCGCCACACGCCTCGCCCACGCGGCATCGACCCTGAGTTCGCTTGCCGGCCAGACCTCCGAGGTCGACCGGTTACGCTCCTTCTGGCGCCGCGTGGAGCGCTTCGGCCCAGGCGCACAGGTGCGCCTGTCCAGCACACCCAGAGGCGGTCGGCGCGTGGTCGTGGTCTCCGGCTGGGCGTGTGAGTTACGCATTCTGCCTGACGGACGCCGGCAAATCTTCGGCTTCATGTTGCCGGGCGAGGTGATCGACGAGCGCTGCACAACGAGCATTGGATCTCGCGGCGTGATTGCGCTGTCCCGCCTCGAAGTGATCGATGCGGACGCCACCCTCGCCGGAGAGCCAGCCTTGCGGCAACTCTTCGCGCAGGCCGTGGCCGAAGCGGCGCTGGAACGCGAGGAGCGACTCTACGATCATATCCTGCGCCTGGGCCGGCTCTCGGCGCGCGAGCGCGTGGTCCACCTGCTTCTCGATCTGCGCGAGCGGATGGACAGGGTGGGGCTCGTGAAGGAGAACAGCTTCCGCGTTCCCCTCACCCACGAGGTGCTTGCCGACGCGCTGGGCCTCAGCGTGGTGCACATCAACCGGACGATGAAACAACTGCGCCTGGAGGGCCTGGTGTCCTTCAAATCAGGCGCGGTGACCTTGGCGGACCCGGAGCGCCTGGCGATCATGTGCCATTACCAATCTCCCGGGACCTTCGCGGACGAGCTTGCGCCGTTCCGCGGGCCGCCCGCCGATCCGTCGAGGACGTGCGCAGACCGCCGCGCCTTCGCCTGACACCCAAGGCGTCGGAAGAGAATTCGGTGGATCGAACTGGACTGAGCGAGCCCGGCGAGAAATCAGGCCCAGGCGACCACTCAGGGCTATTCACGAAAGAGCGCGTCATCCCCGATGACCAGCGCCAGCAAACCCTGCGGATCAGACATCCCACGCGCAGGACTGGTGATCTCGATCAGATCGCCGGCGCCGATCGCGCCGGAATCGCAGCTCGCTCCACCGCTCAGGATTAGGACGAGGTCGGCATGGCTCGGCAGGACGACGTCTGCGCCGGGTGCCGCACGCAGGAGGCACACGGATTCGCCGAGCCCGCTGACGCCGCGCAGGCAACAGACCGAGACGTCAGGCGCAACATTGCGCCAGCGGGTGCGCGGAATATCCCGGAGGAGGGGCGGCAGGCGCGCGTTCAGCGGCTTGCGCCCCTCGGCCTCAGGTAGCCACCGCGTGTTGAGGGTTGCGGGAAGCTCCCCGAACAAGAGAGCGCAGGACTCGCAGCCGGTCGCATGCGCTGCGACGGCCAGCGCCGTCCCCGGCGCCACATCGCCGATCCTGTACTCGGCGCGAAGGCGCACGCTAGGATGATGTGACGGACACATCGGCTGGCCTTTTTAGATGACGCCCGCCGCTCCTGATGGTCAGAGCGACAGGCGCCTGGAAAAATGAGCCCGCCTCCGGTCCCACAGCGCCATCCAAGTTTAACTGGATCGTATCTTCTGACGAGACACCCGTCAAACATACTTCTCTAAATATTGTAGAGAATTGGCGGGCATTCTGATTGGCGCGATCTTTGGAACGACACCGGTGCGCGCCTCCCAGTCAAGTGCGTGGCGAACGATTTCGTCCAGGCTGTCGTAACGCGGTCGCCACCCGAGCTCACTGCGTAACCGGCTGGAGTCGGCCACCACGGCCGCTGGATCTCCTGGGCGCCTGGCCCTGGCGCGGGTGGCCAGGCGACGCCCCGCGGCTCTCTCCACCGCCTCGATCACCTGGCGCACCGAGAAGCCTCGGCCGTAGCCGCAGTTCAACGTGACGCCCGTGCGGCCGGACCTCAGTGCATCAAGCGCGAGCCCATGGGCCTGCACGAGGTCGGCGACGTGAATGTAGTCCCGCACCCCGGTGCCATCGGGCGTCGGGAAGTCGCTGCCATAGATATCAAGGTGCGTCGCGCGCCCGAGCGCGACCTGGCAGGCCCGCTTGATGAGGTGCGTGGCGCGCGGCGTCGACTGGCCCGTGCGGCCGGCAGGGTCCGCCCCCGCCACGTTGAAGTAGCGCAGCACCGCGAAGCGCATGTCGCTCGCCCGGGCTACGTCCCGCAGCATCCACTCTGTCATCAGCTTCGAGCTGCCGTACGGATTGATTGGCGCCGTGGGGATGGACTCGTCGATCGAGCCCCCCTCGCAGGCCCCGTAGACAGCCGCGGTTGAGGAAAAGATGAAGTGCTTCACCCCTCCGGCGACGCAGGCGTCCAGGAGATCGAGCGATCCGACCGTATTATTCCGATAGTAGGCGAGTGGGTCGCTCACCGAGTCCGGCACGACCACGGAGCCGGCGAAGTGGACGACAGAGTCCACATCACGGTCCGCGAGGATCCACTGGACCAGGTTCCTGTCGTTAATATCTCCATGGAAGAAACACGCCTCGTGAGGTATGAGATCGCGAACCCCTGTTGACAAATTGTCAAGAACGCAGACCTGCTCCCCACGATCTAGGAGATCGTAGACCATGTGGCTACCAATATAGCCGGCTCCGCCAGTCACGAGAACGGACATCTCTGACCTTCATCTCTGCCTGAACCGACGCCGCTTGAACCATTGTGGCGACGGCGTCAGGCCAAAGATTAGGAAGCTCGATCCGCCTCAACTCTCTCAAACGACACGTCGAGTGCTCGATTCGGGGCTTCTGCAGAGGCTGCGCCGGCTCCCGCCGGCCTAACCGAGGAAGCCCACGGGCGGGATCGATAGATCGAGGCGGCCGTTGCTTCGCGGCTCCGCCAGACCACCCAGAGCAGGCAGCTCGAGAGCGCCAGAATGACCAGAAAACCGTCGTAATAGGCCATCGAGAGAGCGGAGCCGCCCACCAGTATCGCCACGAGGGCCGTCTGCAGGGCCCGAGCCAGTTTCTTCGCCCAATCGAGCTCCGGTCGGGATTTCGCAAACTGAAGCACCAGCACGGTGTTCACCGCCGCGGAGCCCAGGGCCGCCAGGTAGAGCGCGAGACCAACGAACCCGGTGTCCCCCAGAACCTCGAAGTAGATGCTGTGGGCGGCCTTGCCATGTTCGAGGCTGCCAGCCGAGCTGAAGAGCTTTGCCACCTTATCGCTTTCGACGGCGGCGAAGCCTCCGCCGACGAGGGGCCGAGCCTTCGCGATGTCGACGCTGGTCCTCCAGGCCGCCACGCGACCTTGAAAGGATGCGTCCTCTTTGTAGTGACCGATCGTGGCCATGCGATCGCGCCAGCTCGCGGGCGCGATCGCAGGCAGGCCTGCAGCGAGCACCGCTCCGACCGCCAGCAGGATCATCCCCGTACGTGAGCGCAGAGCGTGGAAGCTCGCCATCGCGATAAGCGCCACGAGGGCGCCCCGGGAATATGTTCCAAGGATAGCCACGACGGACAGAACTATCATTGCCAGCGCCGCCATCCGGGCGAGCGCGCCCCGACTTACGGCCCTCAGATATCCGATGAGAGGCAGAAGGACGACTAACGCGAGTCCAAGGTTGTTGTTGTCTGCGATCATGGAGTCCGCCGGGCCGAACACCTTCTGCCGACCTGCGGTGAGGACGACGAAACCCGCCCCTTTGACGGCGTAGAAGCCGATCGACGCCACCACCATCCATAGAACGGCCTGGATCCGGGCAGGAGAGCGCGCAAGCATCGCCACCGCGAGAACGAGGGCCATGGTTTTCATGGTCCTCTCCCAGAGTGGAAGCGAGAATTGCCGGTCGAGAGCCAAGTAGGTGCAGACACAAGACCAAAGCGAAAATAGCACCACAAAGACTACGAATCCGTCCGCCGGCAGCGCCTTCTGCTCGCGGGAAAGCGCCCACACGAGAAGGGTCAACACCGCGACACACACGTTAAGCTGAAAATTTGCGAGCAGCCCATAAACCTCCCGCTGCGGGTTCATGAGGCTGATCCAGATCCACGCGAGAACGCCAATGAAGGCGTTGCGCAAAAGCAGCGGGAGCAGGACAAGCAAGCCTGCGAATAGAACGAGGTCGCGCACGCGGGCGCCTCCTGCACTCTCATCGGCTCACCAAAATGCCTGACGCGCGCCCCTCCCCTCTGCGGCAAATGATAGGTGGCCGCTTCGACGAGACTGTCTGCGACCCTGTCATTTGCGCACGCGCCGAACAGCCCTCCAAGGCAAGCTCTCACCAGAAGTTCACCTGAGGGAGCCGTGAGTGTCGGGTTTGCTGTTTCTGTTCGACCTCTCGGCCGCGACGTTGATCGCCCTTTGGTTATGGGGGGTCGAGCGCACCGGCGAGGGACGGCGGGTGCGGATCTTCGATATGCGTGATCAAGCCGCGGTGCAGGCTGACGCGGTCGCGCGGTCCACGCCACGATGGAGCCGTCTGAAGTCGGGGGCGGAGACGCCGCCCGCCGGCGGGCGACCGCCTGCTAGCTTCAGGAGGGCTCCGGCGACTCCATCATCGACACGACCGAGGTGGCGTCGCAGCGTCTAGCATCGACGGCTTGTCGGGCCATGGCGGCGATCTTTTGTGCTGCGGCGGTCCAGGTGAACGGCGTCTCCTCGAGGCGCTTGCGCGCGGCGGCGCCAAGCCGCCGCCGAAGTTCGGGGTCGGCGGCAAGCCTGTTCAGCGCCTCAGCCAGCCGGCCGGCGTCACCGGGCGGGAACAGCAGGGCGTCCACGCCGTCGGCGAGCACCTCCCTGATGTTCGCCTGATCGGGGGCGACGATCGGCAGGGAGAACGCCATGTACTCGAACAGCTTCAGCGGAGAAGCGTAGGGCGGCGCGCCGGTCTGTAGCGCCACGTCGAAGGCTGAGACATACACGCCGACCTCCTCGTGGGGGACGCGGCCGATGAGATGCAGGCGTCCCGCGACTCCACCCGCCTTGGCGCAATGGGCGAGGTGCTTGCAGCCCGGGCCGTCCCCCACAACCACGAGGTGGGTCGTCCGCGGCAGGTGCGGAAGGGCGTCCACGGCCATCGCCACGTCGTGCCAGGGCCGCACGAAGCCGACAAACCCAAGCACCAGGTCCCCAGAATCGAGACCGAGACGCGTGCGTGCCTGGAGTGCGGCCGCGGGGGCGGGACGGCGGGCGGGGTCCGCTCCGTTTGGCGCGACTTCGGTGGGTTTGGCGCCACGCGTTCGTCGTACCTCCTCGGCCAGCGCCTTCGTCACCGGGAGGGCGACATCGGCCCCGCGCCAGAGCGCCGCCTCGCACAGGCGTCCAAGCCCTTTGAGGCTCAACTGCCCGGTGGCGCAGCGCTCACTCAGGAGCGGGGCGTTGATCTCCAGAAGCATCGGAATATGCGCGCGGCGCGCCGCCAGGAGTCCCGCCAGCAGGAAAAGATTGTAACGCTCGTAGATGACATCGGGCTCGAATTCCCGGACCGCCTGCCGCACGCGCAGATAGGCGGGGAGATTGTATGCGAGCTCGAGGACCTCGTAGAGCGCCCCGGGCAGGGCGGCGCGGGCGAACTCCGCCAGACGCTCGAAACGGCTTCCTTGTCCCGCCCTGCGGGCGGCGCCGTCCCCATCGGGGCCTACGACCCACACCTCATGGCCCTCAGCGCGAAGCGCTTGAACCACCTCGTTGATGTGGACCCGCATGCCGTCAGACGCCGCCACGCGGTGATGGTAGAGGATGCGCAGGGGACAATCTCGCGGGTTCATGAGCGGAGTCCGGGGGTGGGGTCCGGCGGTCCGGCCGTCGAAGCCGGCGCCGTGCGCGTCACTGCGCGAGCCGCGAGGCTCGCAGGCGGCGCCCCCTCGGACGCGATCGTTTGACGACTATCCCGTCGCCGCCTCCGGCCGAGCCTCGCAATGAAGGCCAGGAGACGGTCCAGCGCGAATCAACGAGACTTGGATGTGATCCTGCGCGCTCGACAAGGTTAGGGCCTCCCGCGGGAGGCGGCAGCCTGGGACCTGTCGCGGACGCGATAGTCCAGAAGCGCCCGGACCATCCGTTTGATGGTCACCTTCAGGTACGGCCGCGTCCGGCGGACGTCCGGCCAAACCTCCCGGGCGAATTCGATGAACGTCGCATGCGGCCGATGATGGTCGATCGCGCAGGACGCCTCCCACACAAGCTGATTGGCGAGGCTGCTGAAGGCGCGCTGCTGCAGCTGATTGGCGCCGGGTATCACGCCTCGGTGGTTCTGGAAGAAGTAGCTGAACGCCTCCTGGCGCTGCTTGTAGTCCCTCAGGAGCTGGGGGCCGTAGTAGGCATCGCGCATGTTGGCGCCGTGCATGCGAGAGTAGCCCTGAACCGCCCCGATCTCCGCGACATCGCCTTGCGCGGCGCAGCGCAGCCACATTTCCAGATCACCGGAGTGCGGCAGTTGCGGGCAGTAGCCGCCTACTCTCTTCTGGACGACACCGCGTACTACCGCCGTGGCGGTCTCAACGGGGTTGTCCGGCCTGGAGCAAATTCGCCGTATGAACTCCATGCCGTGGTGAACGACCACTTCGGAGCTGTCGGTGCTCCCGTGGATCTCCTTGAGCTCTTCCTCCCTCGAAAACCGGATTGCGCGGCCGTAGGCGAACGCGACGTTCGGGTTCGCCTCCATGAGCGTGACGGCTCGCGCCAAGGCGCCAGGCGCGACCATGTCGTCGGCCGAGAGGAGCAGCATGTACGTCGCCCGGGCCCAGGCGATCCCCTCGTTGTAGGTGGCGATGTGGCCCTGGTTCGAGCGATGCGCGATGACCTCGACGCGACTGTCCTCCGCCGCGATCTTCCGGGCCTCTTCAACTGAGCCGTCGGTCGAGGCGTCGTCAATGATCAGGACGCGTATCGGAAGGCGCGTATCCTGCAGAACGCTTTGGGTGCATTGCCGAAGGTAGCGCCCGTAGTTGTAGCAGGGGACGATGACGTCGATGCCGGCGGGGTTCATGGAGCCGCCTCCATCGCAGGCGTCCTTAGGGTCGCCGGGCAGGGCTCGTTTTCGCAAAGCCACTCGCCCGCCTCGTGAAACACGCCGAAATTTATGTCCAGCAGCGGATGTCGCACATGAAAGTTGGCGCCGACTTGAGCGCAAATGAGCTTCTGAAAGCCGCTTTCCCGAACCAGAATCTGGATGGTGTAGAGTTCGGCGACGAGCGAGAGCGGCGGGGTAAGCAACTCCACCATTCCTTCGCCAGGCGACACATCGATCAAGACGCCATCGAGCTCGGTGCTGTAGCAGCAGCAGGCCACACCGTCGGAACGGACGAACGCGACGACAAAATTCGGCGCTTCCACGGGCCGCAGCAGCTTGAACTCGAACCGTAGCCGCATCCGCTCGCCGTGATCGAAGACGGATCTGGGCGCGCCAGCCTCGTCCGCCACCATGACGCCGGTGATCCCGATCGGCGCATCGCCGACCTCGGCCTTGGCCCAGGGAACTGGCCCCAGTTGGCAGTCGGCTTCGTAAAGGTCGATGCCTTCGACGGCCGGGCCGTCGAAGCGAATCTTGCCGCCCTGAAGGTAGATGACGCGATCGCACATGCTCTTGATGCTGAACATGTTGTGCGAGACGAAAAGGATGGTCGCGCGTCGGTTCTGCAGGTCCTTCGCGAGCTCCATGCATTTGCGCTGGAACGGCAGGTCGCCGACGGCGAGCACCTCGTCAAGCAGCAGTATGTCCGGCTCCAGGTGGGCTGCGACCGAGAAGGCCAGCCGAACGTACATGCCGCTGGAGTAGCGCTTGACCGGCATGTCGATGAATTCTTCGATCCCGGAGAAGGCCACGATCGCGGAGAATTTCCGGCTGATCTCGGCGTGCGTCATTCCCAGGATCGCGCCGTACAGGAAGATGTTCTCGCGGCCGGTCAGTTCGCCGTGAAACCCAGTGCCGACCTCGAGCAGCGATCCGAGGCGGCCATGGATCTGCGCCCGGCCCGCGGTGGGCGCCGTCACTCTCGAAAGGATCTTCAGCAAGGTGCTCTTGCCGGCGCCGTTCAGCCCGAGAATGCCGACGTTCTCGCCTTGCCGGACTTCGAACGAGATGTCCTTCAGCGCCCAGAACGTCTCCCGGTTCGACCTTGACTTGCGATCTCTCCGGATGGCCGAGCCGACAGACGACGCCAGGACGTCGCGCAGGGTGTCTTCCCGCCGAAGCCCGCCGGCGATCCGATATTCCTTTCCGAGGCCCTCGGCCCGGATTGCGATCCGGCCTGCCGATTCAGATGATGTCGGCAAAGGACCGCTCCATCTTTCTGAAGTAAATCAAGCCGCCAGCCAAAGACGCCACGATGAATACGCAGGTTATGGCCATGGCTCTCAAGTCTGGATGTTCCGCACCAAGCAGCACCCACCGGAAGCCCTCGATTACCCCCACCATCGGATTGAGGCTGTAGAGTAGCCGCCAGCGTTCAGGGACAATCGTGATGGGATAAGCCACTGGCGAAGCATAGAGCCAGACCTGGATCAGGAACGGCAGCGCGTGCGTCACGTCCCTGAAGCGAACCCCCAGGGGCCCAAGCCAGAGACCTATCGAGAGGGCCAGGGCGGCCGCCACAAGAAGGAACACAGGCAGCAGAATTATAAATGGGGTCGGCACAACCCCGTACCAGGCGAACAGGGCCATCAGCACGAGGAAGCCGACCGCGAAGTCGACCAGCGGACTGACCACCGATGCAAGCGGTACGATCAGACGCGGAAAGAACACCTTGCGGATAAGTTCGGAGTCGCTGACGAGGCCTGTCGAGCTCCGTCGAACGGCCTCGGCGAAGTAGGTCCAGGGCAGGACAGCCGTGAAGGCGAAGACGGGATAGGGAACATGGCCAGACGGCATCTTCGCGAAATGGCCAAATATGACGGTGAATATCGTCAC
>DASXGQ010000156.1:0-16089 GCA_036488995.1 Caulobacteraceae bacterium | reverse complement strand
GCGGCGGTAGACGTACTGCATCACCTCCTCGCGCCGCTCGTGCTCGAAATCGACGTCGATGTCCGGCGGCTCGTCCCGTTCCCGCGACATGAACCGGGCGAAGAGGAGGTCGTGATCGGGCTCCATCGGATTGACCGAGGTGACGCCCAGGCAGAAGCAGACCACCGAATTCGCCGCCGACCCGCGGCCTTGGCACAAGATCCCCTGATCCCGCGCCCAGTGGACGATGTCGTGCACGGTGAGGAAGTAGTTGGGGTAATTGAGCTCTTCGATCAGGGCCAACTCCTCGTGGAGGAGCTTTTGGACCTTGTCGGGTACCGTCTCGCCGAAACGCCATTTCGCCCCTGCCCAGGCGAGGTCTGTGAGGTGACCGATGGCGGTCTTGCCCGGGGGAACCGGCTCGTCGGGATATTCGTAGCGGAGCTGGGAGAGGTCGAACCCGATTCGCTCGACAATCTCCTCGGTGCGGGCAAGCGCCTCGGGCCACGGGGCGAACAGGCGCGCCATCTCCTCGGGAGGCTTGAGATGGCGTTCGGCGTTGGCCTCGAGAATGAGGCCAGCGGTCTCGATGGTCACCCCTTCGCGGATACAGGTGACCACGTCCTGCAGCATCCGCCGCTCGGGTCCGTGATAGAGCACATCGCCGACAGCCACGAGCGGCGCGCCCGCCGCGCGGCCGAGGGCGTCCAGGCGGTGCAGCCGCTTGAGGTCCTGGGCGGCGAAGCTGCGCGAACCGGCCAGCCAGGCGCGCCCGGCGAAGACGCGCGCGAGATCCTCCAGGTCTGCCTCGAACGCCGCGTCCAGCCGGGGCGGCGGCAGGACGATCAGCAGCTGACCCTCGCCATGGTCGGACAGGTCGGACCGCTCGAGATGGCATTCGCCCTTGGGCGAGCGCCTCTGGCCGATGGTCAGCAGCCGCGTGAGCCGGCCCCAGGCGGCGCGGTCGGTGGGATAGCAGAGGACGCTGGGCGTCCCGTCGGCGAAGTCGAGGCGCGCGCCGACGACCACCTTCTGGCCGATCTCCCGACCCTTGGCCCAGGCGCGCACGACGCCGGCCAGAGTGTTGCGGTCGACCACGCCGATCGCCGACAGGCCGAGCGCCTTGGCCGTGACCACCAGCTCCCACGGATGCGAGGCCCCGCGCAGGAAGCTGTAGTTGGTCGCCGCCTGGAGTTCCGCATAGGCCATCAAAACAGCCCGTGCAGCCACCACCTGGGCGGGGTTTCACCGCCATAGGCGCCGGCGCGGAACAGCCAGAACCTCGCTCCCGCCTCGTCCTCCACCCGATAGTAATCGCGAGCGGGGAGAAGGCCGGCGGTCTCGAAGGGCGCACGCCACCACTCCGGCGCGATCCGCTCGGGCCCCTCCGCCCGGCGCACGCGGTGCAGGGCGCCGCGCCAGCGGAACAGGCGGGGCGGATCATCGGGGGCCAGGGCGAGGACGTCGTCCACCGGCTCGGGGCGACCCAGCAGGCGCAGGGGCCGCGGGCGCTGCGGCCAGTCCGCCGCCGTGGACGGCGCCAGGGCCGCGCGGCGCACGCTGGCCCGCTCGGGGATGTGGCTGGGATGAGGCTCGGCCCGCCAGACGGCCGCCTCGCCCAGGCGGTTGGCCAGACGATCGATCAGGGGCGCCAACTCCTCCTCGACCGCGGAACGGGATTCCGGGTCGAGGCTCGCCTGCCGCGCGCCCAGGGGCTCGGCCTCTTCGGCGGTGAGGGTGACGACCTCGATGCCGAAGCCGGGATCCACCGTCTCGAGCTTCGGCGCGAACAGGCGGGCGAGGCGGCGCGGATCTCGGCCGGCCAGCGAAAGCCTCGCCTGCAGGCGCCGCGCCTGGCCGTCGACGCCGTGGAAGGCCAGTTCGAACTGGCGCGCGCCTTGCCCGCGTGTCTCCAACTGCCCGCAGAGCAGGGCCGCGACATCGGTCGTGACGCGGGCGAGGTCCTCTGGCGCACTGATCGGCTCGGCGAAGGCCAGGCGGGCGAACCACGGTTCCGGCGGCCGGCGGAAGACAAGGGCCTCGCGCGCCCGGCCAAGCGCCTGGTCGAGCCGCTGCACGACCTCGCCGCCGAAGCGCCGGGTGAGGGCGCCGCGCGGAAGGTCGGCGAGGGCGCCGATCGTCTCGAGACCCAGGCGCGGGAGCTGGGCCGCCGCGGCCTCGGAAAGACGCAGGGCGGCGATGGGAAGCGGGGCGAGCGCCCGGGCCTCGTCCCCGGCCGGAACGCTGGCCCGATCCGGGCCGAACCGCGCGAGAGCCCAGGCGACGCCGGGCGTCGAGGCCATCGCCAGGCGGACGGCGACGCCACGGCTTGCGAGTCGGTCGCCGAGATCGTCCATCAGGGCGCGCTCGCCGCCCCACAGGTGGGCGGCGCCCGACACGTCGAGGAAGAGACCATCGGGCGGATCCAAAGCCACGGCCGGGGAAACGCGGGCGCACCAGTCGGCCAGGACCTCGAGATCGGCGAGGTCGGCGGCGGGATCGGCGTCGGCGACCACGAGCTCGGGGACGAGTGCGCAGGCGTCGGCCGCTGTCTTGCCGATGAACAGTCCCGCCGCCGCGGCCGCCTCGTCCAGAGCGGCCAGCCGGCGAACGCCCCGCCCGGCGACGACAAGCGCGAGGGGCTCAGCCGGCGAGGCTGAGGGGTTCCGCCGGCGCCAGTTGGCGATCGCCCAGTTCGGCGACCACGCGCAGAGGAAACGCTCCATCGGACCTCTCCATCAGCCAGGCCCCCGTCCGCCCCCCGCGCGAGCGCTCCAGCTCCGCCCGCCATCTCGGCGGCCCCAGGCCCGGCTCCCCTGGCGGAGGCTGGCTGGGGGCCGGCGCGATCTTCCAGCGGCTCGCCGCCGCCGTGCCGACGGCCTGGGCGCGCCGGGCCCCGCCGAACGGCCGGCGACGCAGGACGAAGCCGGTCGCCCCGTGGGTCTCGCAGGCCAGCTGCAGGCGCCGGCCGGCGGTGAGGTCGACATCCTCCACCTCGCCCACGGCCGCCGAGACGCCGGCGGCGGCGAGGGCGTCTTCCAGGGCGGCCAAGGCCTGGGCCTCGCTGCGCACGCGCACCTGGATCAGCCGCTCGGCCGGAAAGCCCAGGCTGGCGAGACCCGGGGCGAAAAGGTCGTCGCGCCGCATGACCCACACAACCGCCCCGCGCCCGGCCAGGGGCGCGGCGAGGGCGGCGACGAAGCCGGCCGTGGCCGCGGCGGTCTCGATCTCCAGCCCCTCGCCGGCCGCCTCGTGCCAGCGGCCCAGCGGCAGGCCTCCTCCGGGCAGGATGGCGTCGATCCGCTCGTCGCCAAATGGCAGGACGGCGGCCGCAGGCGCATGGCCCGTCTCGATGAGGGCGAGCTTGGCGCGCAGATGGGCGAGGCGGCCCGCGGGGGACATGCCCGGACTCCTTTTGTTCTCATTTTGTTCTAGAACGGAGTCCGTTGGAGTCAAGCGGACTCCCCTCCGAGGCCGTCAGGCGTCGAGCGAGCGGCCGCGCGTCTCGGGCAGGAGGAAGGGGAGGGTCAGGACGCTGAGCGCCGTGAATCCTATCGGATACCAGAGGCCAGCATAGATATCCCCCGTCGTCGTGGCGATGGCGAAGGCGCTGACCGGCACGAAGCCGCCGACCCAGCCGGTGCCCACGTGGTAGGGCAGCGAGAGGGCGGTGTACCGCACTCGCGCGGGAAACAGCTCCACCAGGCAGGATGCGATCGGCCCGTAGAGGGCGGTGGCCGCGACCACGAACACCATCATCACCGCCACCAGACCCCAGAAGTTGATCCGCTTGGGATCGGCCGACGTGGGATAGCCCTCGGCCTTCAGCGCCGCGGTCAGCCGGGCCTTGACGTCGGCCGACGCCCCCTTGAGCGCCGCCGGTGACAGCGCGCCGCCCTCCACCGAGGGCACGACGTGCGTTCCGACGTGGACGCTCGCCACCGTCCCCGCCGGCGCAGTCTCCGTGCGGTAGGAGATCCCGGCGTTGGAGAGAGTCGAACGGGCGATGTCACATGAGGTGGCGAAGCGCGCCTTGCCCACCACGTCGAACTGGAACGAGCAGTGCGCCGGATCGGCCATCACCACCACAGGCGTGCGCTGCTGAGCCTGCACCAGGGCCGGGTTGGCGAGCAAGGCCATGACCCTGAACCCCGGGAAGAACGAGACGAGCGCCAGGGTCATGCCGCCCCAGATCACCCACTTGCGGCCCACCCGGTCCGACAGCCGCGCGAAGACGACATAGAGCGGCCCGCTGGCGAGGGTGACGAGGATCAGCAGGCCCGTCCCCATCTCCGACGGCACCTTCATGAACCGCTCGAGAAACACCTGCTCGGCGTAGAAGAAGATCGTGTACCAGACCGCCCCCTGGGCGAACATGATCGTCACCAGGGCGATCAGGACGAGCTTCAGGTTCTCCCAGCGCCCGAAGGCCTCGACCAGAGGACCCTTGGAGACGCGGCCGGCGGACTTCATCGCCCGGAAGGTCGGACTCTCGGACAATTGTAGGCGGATCCAGACCGAGATCGCCAGCAGCGCGGTCGAGAGCAGGAAGGGGATGCGCCAACCCCCGGTCCAGCCCGGATCGGTGAACTGGGCCTGGCCCATCAGGCCGCGGACGAGGAGGATCACGCAGAGGGCGCCCCCAAGGCCCGGCGCGGCGGCGACGGCGATCCAGCTGGTGGCCGCGCCGCGTCGGTTCACCGGCGCATGCTCGGCGACATAGACAGCCGCTCCGCCCCATTGGCCGCCCAGGGCGATTCCCTGAAGGATGCGCATGAGGATGAGCAGGATGGGGGCGATCACGCCGACCTGGGGCCAGGTCGGCAGCAGGCCGATGGCGATCGTCGCGCCGCCCATCATCGCCACGGTGACCAGAAACGCGCCCTTGCGCCCGCTCTGGTCGCCGAAGCGGCCAAAGATCAGGGCGCCGATGGGCCGGAAGAAGAAGCCGGCGCCAAACAAGGCCAGAGCCGCCAGCAGTCCCGCCGTCGCGTCCAGCCCGCTGAAGAAGTTCTTGGCGATCACCGGCGCGAGGGCGCCGAAGACGAAGAAGTCATACCACTCGAAGATAGCGCCCAGCGACGAGGCGGCGATGACCGTCCCCATCGACGCTTCGCGCACCCCGCCGTGTTCGTGCGTCTGCGACGCCTCCGCCACCCCTTCGGTCATGTCAGAACGCGTTTTCGCCGGTGATGGCGCGGCCCAGGATCAGGGCGTGGACGTCGTGCGCCCCCTCGTAGGTGTTGACCGTCTCGAGGTTCGCCGCGTGGCGCATCACATGGTACTCGCCGCTGATGCCGTTGCCCCCGTGCATGTCGCGGGCCACGCGGGCTATGTCGAGCGCCTTGCCGCAGTTGTTGCGCTTCATCAGGCTGATCGCTTCGGGAACCCAGGCGCCCTGGTCGAGCAGCCGGCCCAGGGCCAGGGCGCCCTCGAAGCCGAGCGCGATCTCTGTGGACATGTCGGCCAGCTTCTTCTGCACCAGTTGGCGGGCAGCGAGGGGCTTTCCGAACACGCTGCGCGAGGCGACGTAGTCGCGGGCGGCGTGGAAGCAGAATTCCGCCGCCCCCATGGCGCCCCAGGCGATGCCGTAGCGGGCCTTGTTGAGGCAGGAGAACGGCCCCCGCAGGCCCTGCACGTCCGGCAGCATGGCGTCCTCGGGAACGAACACGCCTGACAGGGCGATCTCGCCGGTGACCGAAGTGCGCAGGGAGAGCTTGTTCTCGATCTTCGGCGTCGAGAACCCCTCGGCCCCGCGCTCCACCAGGAAGCCGCGGATGACGCCGTCGAGCTTGGCCCAGACCAGAGCCACGTCGGCTATGGGCGCATTGGTGATCCACATCTTTGCGCCGTCGAGGACGAAACCGCCGGGCGCAGGCCGCGCCACCGTCCGCATCGACGCCGGATCGGAGCCGCCGTCAGCTTCGGTGAGACCGAAGCAGCCCACGATCTCGCCCCGCGCCATTCCGGGCAGCCAGCGGCGCTTCTGCTCTTCCGAGCCGAAGGCGTAGATCGGGTACATGACCAGGGACGACTGCACGCTCATGGCCGAGCGGTAGCCGCTGTCCACGGCCTCTATCTCACGGGCGATGAGGCCGTAGGCGATGTGGTTGACCCCGGCGCAGCCGTAGGTTTCGGGCAGGGTGCAGCCTAGGAAACCCAGCTCGCCCATCTCCGTCATGATCTCGCGATCGAATCGCTCCTGGGCGAAAGCGCTGACGGCTCGCGGCAGAAGCTTCTCGCGCGCATAGGCGCGGGCGCTCTCCCACACCATGCGCTCCTCCTCGGAAAGGCGATCGGCCAGATCGAGCGGATCGTCCCAATGGAAGGTCTTCTGGGTCTGGCCGGCGTCCAGGGGCATGAGAGGGCCTCGCGAAACTTGGTGCGTCTTATGGCGTGACGAGCCGGGTTCGCCTAGTCGCTGCGCGCCCTGAGGTGACGGGAGGCTCGCGAAACCGTCATGGAGGGCTGCTAGGGGCTCTGCGGATGTGCAGGGCGGGGGAGCCAGGGAAGATGAAGCTGAGACTGGGCCTGGGCGCGGCGCTGGTCGCAGGGACCCTCGCCATGGCCGGCCTTTCTGGCGCGTGGGGCGCGGAGACGCCGCACAATGTGATCATCTTTGTTGCTGACGGCCTGCGTTCGCGGATCGTGGACGCGCACACTGCGCCGGGCCTGCAGGCGGTCCGCGAACAGGGCGTCGACTTCATCAACAGCCATTCCCTCTTCCCCACCATCACCACGCCCAACGCCTCGGCCATCGCCACCGGACATCGCCTTGGGGACACGGGCGATTTCGGCAACGTCCTCTATTTCGGCGCAGGTTGGACGCCGCCCTACAGCTCGCCGGTGCAGCCGCTGGAGGACGACGTGGTCCTCGGCCTGCTCGACCAGCGATTCGGCGGCGACTACCTGCACCAGAAGAGCCTGCTGGACGCTGCTCGAGAGGCGGGCTGGAACACCGCGGCCATCGGCAAGCTTGGGCCCACGGCGATCCAGGCGGTCGCCGCACGCGACGGACACGGGACGATCGTCATCGACGACCTGACCAACTGGCCCGGCGGCGACGGCCTGCCGCTGGACCGCGACATCACCGCCGCGATCAAGGCCGCGGGCCTGCCGGCCGCGGCGCCCGACCGGGGCCTCAACACCTCTCCGGGGGCCTACAACATGCCCGGCGTCCAGGTCGCCAATGTCGAACAACAGGCCTGGTTTACAGACGTCGCGACGAAGGTGCTGCTGCCGCGTTTCAAGGCCTCGGGAAAGCCGTTCGTGATGGTGTTCTGGTCCCGCGATCCGGACGGGACCCAACACAACGAGGGAGACAGCCTCAACACCCTCACGCCCGGGATCAACGGGCCCACCAGCATGAAGGGCGTGCGTAACGCCTCGGACGACCTCCAGCAGCTGCGAGACGCCCTGGCGGCGCTGGGCCTGGACAAGACCACGGACGTCTTCGTCACCGCCGACCACGGCTTCGCCACGGAGTCGCGCCAGAGCAAGACCAGCGGGGCGGCGAAGCTGCGCTATCCCGACACGCCCGCTGGCTTCCTGCCTGGGGGGTTCCTCGCCATCGATCTTTCGCGCGGGCTTGGCCTGCCGCTCAACGACGCCTTCGGCTTTCCGGTGAACCTGCGCGAAGGCTTCCGGCCCAAGGGCGGGGCGTTATTGGGCAAGGACCCGGCCCATCCGGACGTGGCGATCGCCTTCAATGGTGGGGCGGACGAGATCTGGATCCCGAGCGGCTCGGCCGAGCTCGCCCGGGGCATCGTCGCCTTCCTGACGACCCAGGACTACACCGGCGCGATCTTCGTCGACGACGCCCTCGGCGAGATCCCGGGCGCCCTGCCGGTGAGCGCGATCGGCATGACCGGGACCGCCGTCACGCCGCGGCCGCAGATCCTCGTCAGCTTCCGCAGCTTCGGGACCGGCTGCGACGATCCCGAGATCTGCGGAGCCGAGGTCGCCGATTCAGACCTGCAACAGGGCCAGGGCATCCATGGAACCTTCGGGCGGCAGGACACCCACAACTTCATGGCCGCCGTCGGCCCCGACTTCAAAGCCGGCTTCCGCGATCCGGCGCCGGTAAGCAACGCCGACATCGCCCCGACGCTGGCGCGCCTGATGGGTGTGGACCTTGGCGGCGGAGGCGCGGCGCGAGGCCGGGTGATCGACGAGGCGCTCGCTGGCGGCGCCGTGCCGGAGGCCCAGGCGCACGCCACGCGCTCGGCGCCCGCCGCCAACGGCTTCGTCACCATCCTCGACTGGCAGGAGACCGGCGGCGTGCCCTATTTCGACGCCGCTGGCGCACCGGGCCGGACGATCGGCCTGAAGGAGACGACCGCGGCTCAGTAGATGAGCTTGCGGAAGCTCAGCATCACCGTCCGCCCAACCGGATCGATATAGCCCGGCTGGTAGCTGAGCGGCGTCAGTCCGGCGTTGTTGCGCACAGTGATCCGCTGATCGAGCAGGTTGTCGATCGACAGGCTGACGCGCACCCCCTTGAGGATGGGATGGCTGCGGAACGCCCAGGGCTGCTGACCGAGGTTGTCGAACACCCTGACGTTCAGAGTGGTGATCCCGGAGAAAGCCAGGGCCCCGGTTGGCGAGTCGGCGGCGCTGACAAAGGTGGCGCTCTTCCAGTCTGCGCTCAGGCGTGCGCCGAATCCGGTGTAGGTGAAGCCGAGCTGGCCCTGGATTTCGTTGCGGTACTGACCTCCGGTGGAACCGGCCGGCGCGCCATTGAGCATGTCGAGCGTCGGGCCGCCGGGCGCGACTAGCAGCTGATCCCTGAAATAGATCGTGTGATAGACGGCCACCTGCAGACGGCCGGGCGTCGGTCGGTCGAGGCTGTAGCCAAAGCCGCGACGCCCACCACCTCCCCGGCCACCGCCGCTTCCCCCACCGGATCCGCGGCCGCCGTAGGCCGCCGCCGAGGCGCCCCCGCCGCCCCGACCGCTGTCGGAGGGCAAGGGCGCCGGCGTCTGACCGCCGCCACCCGAAGGGGGTGCGCCGCCGGATCCGGCCCCGGGACCGCTTGGCGGCGGGCCTCCGGGGGTTGGCGGGCCAGGTGGCTGGCCTGGTCCCCCGCCGCCTGAAAAGAAGGCCCGGCGACCAAAGCGCGGCTTGGGCTGCGGCCCGACAGGGCGCCAGTAGTTGAAACCCCAGCGCAGCTCGGTCCGCTCTGACCGGCCGAAATTCACCGGCCGGTCGTCGAACTCCACCAGTTCGCCTTCGGCGTTGCGCAGAAAGCGGGTCGGAAACGCGTTCTCGATCTGCGAGGTCACAGCCGGGAAGCCTTGGACCGGGTTGTCGATGTCGCTCTTGATGTAGTTGGCCGTGACGGTGAGGTTCTGCTTGGTGAAAGGCTTCACCGTCAGGCCGATCTTCAGGACGTTCCGATTGTCGGCCTTCAGGGCGGGGTTCCCGCCGGTGATCTCGGTCACCTGGACCGACTGGCCGGTCACATAATCGAAGATCGGCACGTTGGGCGTGATGACGATCGGGCCGCCCAGCTGCTGGACCGTGGGCGCCTGCTGGTCGTTGGTGTGCGAAACGATGAAGTTCCAGCCGGGGATGGGCGTCCAGTTGACCCCATAACCGGTGGAGACGAGCCGACCGTAGTCCGACAGCCGGTCGATCGCCGTGTTGCCGTTGATCGACAGCTCGCCGAGGAACGGGAGGAAGCCCTCGTCCCGGCTGGCGAGCGGGATGTCCAGGCTGAGCTGGGCGTTGAGGTCGTTGCGAGTCAGATAGGTGGATTGGGTGCGGCTGGCGAGCGCCGAATAGGCGGCCTGCCAGCTCTGGGTGTCGCCGGCCCTGGCGCTGACATAGATGTTCCCCGCCGGCTCCTTGAGCAGCGGCCCGTTTGCGAGGACCTGGAAGTTCCCAGAGTCGGTGATCGACCGCGCGTAGCTCTGCGGCAGGGCCTGAAGCAGGTTTGAGGGGATCGCCGCGAAGGGATTGAACGCAATCGAGCCGGCGTCGAGCAGGGACTGCATCAGTGTGGGATTGAACCCGACGTCCGTGTCGGTCTGGCTGTCGGAGTGGTCGAGGGCGCTGGTGAGCGAAAGCCGCCAGCTGCCCACGTCCTTGTTCAGCGTGCCGCCCAGGTGCGCGCTCCAGGTGTTCACGTACTGACGCAGGGGCTGGTCCACATAGCGGTCGTCGACCACCGCCTGGCTGAAGGGCGAGAAGGGATCGCCTGTCGGAATGGTGAGGGCCAGGCCTGGCAGGCCCTGCATCGCGACGCTCTGGCTGGCGCTCAGGGTGGCGTTGATCGTGCCGATCATGCCGTGAGGCAGGGGATGGGTCAGGACCGCATTGGCGGTGAGGCTCTGTGTCTCTGGCGAAAGGGTGCGATCGTCGGCGACGTCGGTGGTGTTTGGCGGACGCAGGAAGTCCTGCAACATCGGGCGGCCGGTCACACCCGGGGGCACGCCGGCCACAGTGACAGGCCGGCCCGCCAGGGCGCTCAGGGCGGGATCGATCTGCGCGCCGGACGTCGTCGAGACGATGTTGCCGATGAGGTCGTACGGCTGGGCGGGCGTGGGCTCGACGATCCCCCGGGCGGCGCCGGTGATCTCGCTCGAGCCCTCGTACTTGAGGTCGAGGTTGAGCCGGTCATCGCGCCGGATGTGGATCATGTCGGCCTCGGCCTGGCCCGTGATCTCGCCTCCCTCGGTCGGGGCGCCGCCCTGGCCTTCCAGCGTCGTGGCGTGGAATCGGCGGCGAAGGACGATGTTCACCACCCGCTGATCGGCGGTGTAGCCGTATTTGAGCGAGACCTCCTCGGGCAGGATGTCGATCCGGAGGATCGCCTCCACTGGGATGTTCTGGACCTCGTTGAGCGCGGAGATCCGGCGGCCGTTGACCAGGATCACGGGCGCCTCCGAACTGCGGCCGCGATCGCTGCGGGTCTCGGGGGCCAGCTCACTGAGGAGTTCGGTGACCGTGCTCACGCCGAAGGACTGGATGTCCGAGGGGCTGAGCTGGAGCTCCGGCTTGATGTCCCCGACAACGGCTCCGTACTCGGGCGGCGGATGACCGGTCACGGTGACCTCCGACACCGTCGAGCTGGAATTCGCCGCGTCTTGCGCGTCAGCCGCTTCGTCGGCGGCCGCGCTTGGCGGGGCCGATCCGTGGGCGGCGCCCGATGGGGGCGCAGCTTCGGCCACGCCGAAGGCGGCCGCCGACAGGGCGGCAGCCGACATCGCCCAGGCGGAGCGGGCGAGGCCGCGACGTCCAGGTTTCACGATCAATCCAATGTTCCCCACCGCGCCGTACTGCGTGTCTCGCCGATGGCGGGCTTTCTTTGCGCGATGATGACAGGGTGTTGAGCCTCGGCGCCGGTCCTGTTGCCTTGCGACCGGGCGGCGTTCACAAAGCCCGCGCGCGCAGGAGGGCGGCTGGCCCGACGAGGCGAAATCCCCCTGCCCGCACGGAAGGAGCGATCCCTGCAATGAACGCGCCCGCGACCATCAGCGAAGCCGACGAACGGGCTCTTCTCGACGCGATCGACCGCTGGCTCGAACGCAAGGTCGCCCCAGTCGCCGCGCGCTACGAGCAGGCGGACGAATATCCGCACGAGTTGGTGCAGGACCTGTGCGAGATGGGCCTCTACGGAGCCCTGATCGAGCCTGAATACGGCGGCTTGGGCCTTTCCGGCACGACCTACTCGCGCATCGTCGCGCGCATCTCCCAGGAGTGGATGAGCCTCACGGGCTTCTTCAACAGCCACCTGATGATGGCGATGATCGTCCAGAAGTTCGGGACGCAGAAGCAGAAGGAGCATTGGCTGCCGCGGTTCGCGACCGGCGAGCTGCGCGGCGGGCTGGGACTGACCGAGTCGGGCGCCGGAACCGACCTGCAGGGCATCCGCACTGTCGCCCGTCGCGACGGCGACCGCTACGTCGTCAATGGCTCGAAGTTGTGGATCACCAACGTGGTCGAGGGCGACGTCCTGGCCTTGCTGGTCAAGACCGACCCCGACGCTCAGCCGCGCCATCGCGGGATGACGATGCTGATCACCCCGACCCGCGATCCGCAGACGCGCGCAGACCTGCCGGGGATCGATCGGGGCCGTAAGCTCCCCAAGCTGGGCTATCGCGGCATCGACACCGGCGAGATCGGCTTCTCCGACTACGCCTGCGACGCGGAGCTCTCCCTGGTCGGCGGCGAGGAGGGCAAGGGGTTCGTCATGGCGACGGGCGGCCTCGAGATCGGCCGCGTGAACGTCGCCGCGCGCGGCGTGGGCATTGCCCGGCGGGCCCTGCAGGAAGCGGTGGCGTACGCGCAGGTGCGCACGACCATGGGCAAACCGATCGCCGAACACCAGGCGATCCAGCTCAAGCTTGGCGAGATGGCCGCCAAGACGCGGGCCGCCGAGCTCCTCGTCGAGGACGCGGCCCGGGCTTATGACGCAGGTGGGCGGATCGACATGGAGGCGGGCATGGCCAAGTGGTTCGCCACCGAGACCGCATTCGAGGTCGCCACAGAGGCGATGCGGATCTTCGGCGCCAACGGCTACTCCAAGGAGTACCCGATCGAGCGGCTCTACCGGGATGCGCCGCTGCTGATGATCGGGGAAGGCACCAACGAGATGCAGCGGATCATCATCGCCCGCCGATTAATCGCACGGAATCCCGTCTGACGCGCCACGGCGACGCCTGATCGTGGCGTACACGCAACTCCTGATTATCAGAAGCGTTTGACGCGACCTGAAGGAGGTGTTTCGCCATGAAGCTCACGCACCACGGGCCTATCGATGATCCGGTCAAGACTCTCGCCGCGGGCGTGTGGGTCGCCGCCCTTGGTTTCGCCGCCGGTTTCCTCGGCTATGTCGTGATGGTCCCGGCTTCGTAAGACTTTAGCCGCCACGCGCGACGAACCAGCCGTTTTTGAAACCTTCGCCCGCCTTGCCGTAGACGAAGGGTTCGCCCTCCAGCCCCGTTAGCCGGCCGCCGGCCGCCCCCAACACAGCGTGGCCGGCGGCGATGTCCCACTCCATTGTCGGGCCGTGCCGCGGATAGAGATCCGCCGACCCCTCGGCGATCCGCACCAGCTTGATTGACGAATCCATCGCCTGCGTGCGCTCGAAACAGTAGCGCGCCTTCAGGTTCGCCAGCTCCTGGGGCTTCATGGTGTGGCTGATCAGGGCCAGCGGATCGTCGCCGCCTGCCCGGACCACGATCGCCCGTGGTTCTGCGCCCGGAGCCCCGGCCTTGGCGGCGCCGCCGGCGCAAGTGAACCATGTCTCTCCGCTGGCGGGCGCCACCACCGCGCCGGCGACGGGGCGGCCATCCTCCACCAGGGCGATGTTCACCGTGAAATTGGGGTCCTTCCTCACGAAGGCCTTGGTGCCGTCGAGGGGGTCAACCAGGAAGAAGCGCGGGCCGATTGCGTCCGGCGTCCCGAACTCGCTCGCGTCTTCCTCGGAGACCACCGGAACTCCCGGGAAGGCCGCCTCGAGCCGGTCGAGGATGAGCCGCTCGGCACGGCGGTCGGCTTCGGTCACGGGGCTGTCGTCGGCCTTGCGCGAGACCTCCACTCCTGCGCTCCACAGGGGCAGGATGAGCCGCCCCGCCTCCTCCGCGATCCGCGCCAGCCGCTGCCCGATGTCCTGATCTGTCATGGCGTAGGCGTTTAGGGGCGCCGCCCGCTTTCCCAAAGCGCCAAATCAGCGAACCTTTCGCCGGCATGTCATCCGCCGACCCTGCGTCCACCCTGTTGGCCTCCCGCCTGTCCGCCCTGCTGGCGCACGACATGGCCGGAGCGCTCCAGGGGCTGAAGGCCGCCCTCGCCCTGCTGGATGACTCGTCTGAAGCGGCGCTTCAGGCCGAGGCGCGCGCCCTCGCCCAACAGAGCGCGGCGGAGCTGGAAGCGCGCCTGGCCTTCTGCCGCGCGGCCTTCGCCGGCCGGGGAATCGGGGGGCCGGCCGAGCTCGAACGCCTTTCCCGGATTGCGTTCGCCGGCCGCCGCGCCGAACTGCGATGGGCCTCTCTGGAACCTGACGCGCCTGGCCCGCTGAGTCAGGCCGCGCTCACCTTCGCCCAGCTCGCCGCCACGGCCCTGACGACCGGAGGGGTGGCCACGATGTGGCTGGATCGGCCCACCGGGGCGTGGCGGGCGCGCCTGGAAGCCGTCGGGCCGCGCCTGCGTGTCGATGGCGAAGCACTCGCTGGATTAAGGCGCCAGGAGCCGACGCCCGGGGCCCCCGGCCGGTGGGCGGCCGGAGCTTTCGTCGCCCAGTCGATCCGCGAAGCGGGCGGCGCCCTGGACGTCGAACTCGGCGAGACCTCCCTGACGCTCGAGGCCCGCCTTGGAGCCTGACGCGTTCGTACGGAACAGATGCGAACGTTGAGTCAGGCCCTGGCTCTCGAATCTACCGGATCAGGCGGCTGAAGTTTCGGCGACGGCGTGTCCTCCAGCTCGTCGACGCCCGATGGCGCAGGGAAGACGAGCCGGGCGGTGAGTCCTTCCCCCATGTGTGACTGGAACGTAAGCGTCCCTCCGAGCTGACGGGCGAAGGCGGTCATCAGAGTGCGACCGACGCCCTCGCCCACCGCCGGTTCCACGCCTTCGCGCCCACTGTCAGTGATCGTGAGTTCCGCCTCCTGGCCGCGCACGTGAAAATCGACGGTGAGCGCTCCGCCCGCGTCCCCCAGGCCGTGTTTCTTGGCGTTGGTGATCGCCTCCACCGCGAACAGGGCCAGGGGCGCCAGCCGGTCCGGATCGATGATCAGCGGATCGATCGACAGATGCGTCTCGATCTGACCGCCTCCGGCCGTCTCCGTGGTGACCAGGTTCGCGATGAGGTCCTCGAGGAACTCCCTCAGGTCCACCCGGCGGAGATCGACCCCCTGGTACAGCGCGCGATAGATCAGGGCGAGGGCCGTAATGCGCTGGCGCGTATCCGACATCGCTGCGCGAGCCGCCGGATCGGCGAGGGCGCGCTGCTGCATGTTGAGGAGCGACGAGATCACCTGAAGGTTGTTCTTCACCCGGTGGTGAATCTCGCGCATCAGTCCGTCCTTCTCCGAGAGGCTCTCCTTGAGCGCTCGGTCGCGCGTGGCGATCAGACCGGCCATCGCGTCCATCGTCCGGGCGAGGTCGCGGATCTCGGGCGGTCCGGACATGGCCTTGATCGGATGGACGCTGTAGCGGCCCCGGGCATAGATCGCCGCGATCCGGCGCAGATAGGCGATCCACCTCACCACCCCGCGGTCCGCAACGCCCCAAACCGCGCTGAGGGCGAGAGCGAAGGCCAGCAGCGGCAGCAGCAGGGCCGACAACGGGTTCACCCACGCCCACGACAGCACCGTGTAGGGCGCCGAGAGAAGGACATAGACGTTGTGGCCAACCAGGGGCGATGACGTGAAGATCCGCATTGAGCCGCCACGGCTGCGGCCCAGCCACAGTTGCGGCTCGGTGCGTCCCGCCCCGGCCAGATGCGCCCCCAGTGTCGCCGGGAAGGCCGCCAGGCTGGTGCTCGCGAGATACGCGCCCCGGTCATCAATGACCGCCACGTCGGACTGCGGCGGAGCCGAGCGGTCCGGGCGCTCTGGCTGAAGGCTGGCCAGGCTGAGCACCGCGGTCAGAACGCCCTCGAAATGCCCTTCGGCGTCCTGGGCCCTGACGCTGGCGAGCACGACAGGCTCGCTGGCGTACCTCACGCCGGGCAAGGCGGTGATGGTCATGTCGCCGCCCTGGGCCAGGTCGCGGAACCATGGCCGGTACCGGCGCGCAGGATCCGGTGGCGCGGTGGCGGCCGCGCAGGCCACCCGACCGATCGAGTCGAAGCGGATCAGGTTCTGATAGCCGGGTATGCGCGTGCGGATCTCGGCGAGCCGCTGGGCGCAATCGAAGCCCATCGAACCGGGCGCGATCGTCTGGAGAAGGACGGCGCCAGAGAGGATCCGGGCGCGGATGCTCGAGGCGCTGCGCTCCGCGGCCCCGACCAGCTCCGCCTTCCGGTCGCGCATCTCCAGACGGTAGTTGAGTGCTGACTGGGCGACGCTGAGGACGAGCACCGGCGCCAGGGCGAGGGTGAGAGCAATCCCCAGGCGCACCCGGATGGTGGTGCGCCACCACCGACCCGGACTCTCGCGCGGG
>DASXGQ010000064.1:0-9383 GCA_036488995.1 Caulobacteraceae bacterium | reverse complement strand
TGTCAGCTGCGCATGGGGAATCTCAAGGACCTCCGCCCCGACCTCCCGCCAGGCCGCGGCATGGCCGCCGTAGGTGGGCGAAGCGATCGCCACGGTCCGTGCGCCGATCGCGGCCGCGACGAGACGGATGGCGGCCTCGCCGCCGGGCGTCGCCAGCACCCGGTCGGGCGAACAGCCGAAGGCGACGGCCGCCGTGGCCTCCAGCGCGCGGGTCTCCTCGGGATCGGGCAGGCGCGCCCGCGCGGCGGAACTCGCCCGCGGCGCCGGATAGGGCCACGGGCTCACCCCCGTCGAAAGATCCAGCCACGGCTCCGGGGCCGCCGCAAAGCGCGCGCGGGCCGCCGCCAGCCGCCCGCCGTGGACAGCCAGGGCGCCAGGATCAGAAATCGAACCGTACTCCGGCATAGGCGGCCCTGCCCAGGGTCCCGTATTGGAATACCGTCTCGTAGCGTGTGTTGGTGGCGTTCTCGACCCGCGCATAAAGCTCGACATTGTGGCGCAACGGATAGGAGGCCCGAAGGTCGAGCAGGTAGTAGCCTTTCAACAGGATTGTGTTGGCGGCGTCGTCGAAGCTGTGGCTGGCGTGGCGCACCGCCACCGTGGTGGTCAGCTTGCAGGGCCAGACATAGCTCGCCGCCAGGTTGGCGAGATTGCGCGGCCGGCGCGCGAGTTCGTCGCCAAAGGTCGGCGAGCCGGGCGAGCGATCCTCGGCGTCATCGAAGGTGTAGTTGGCGGTGAGATCCAGGGCGGCGGTCGGCTTGACCTCGGCCTGCAGCTCCACGCCGCGCGATAAGGCCTTGTTGACGTTGTCGAAGAAGCCTCCGGCGACCTGGTGCGTCAGGCAGGCCGGCGTGGAGACGCCAACGCACTCGACGAACTCGATGAGGTTGTCGCTCGACAGGTTGAAATAGGTCGCCTGCAGGATGACGCGGCTGGCGAAGAAATGCTGCTCGATCCCCGTGTCCCATCCTGTCGCCGTTTCCGGCAGCAGGTTCACGTTCCCGAACTCGCTGTAGAGTTGGTAGAGCGAGGGGGCCTTGTAGCCCTGGCCGAAGCTGGCGCGCAGGATGGTGTTCCCGTCGTTCAACCGCCAGGCGGCCGAGGCCTGGCCCGTGGCGTGGGCGCCGAAGGTGGTGTGGGCGTCGACGCGGACGCCGCCGGTGAGGGTGAGGCCCGATACCGGCTCTCCGGTCAGCTGGGCGTAGCCGCCGTCGATATCCTGATCGGCGTGCAGTGTGACTGGATTGAACGGCGGCGAAACGGTGTCGATGATCGAGTGCTCGGCCTGGGCGCCGAACACGACCTTCCAAAGCTTCGCCAGAGCGAAGGTCCCCTCGTACTCGAAGGTGGAGTCCTGGCCTGTGTCGAGGAAGGTGAACTTGGTCCCGATCTGCTGCGGATCCTCGTTCACCCGGCTCACGTCGTTGTACTCGAACGCGAAGCGGTTCTTCAGTCGCCCGTCGAGCGCCGAGACATTGAAGCCAGTGTAGTCGATGAACTGCTGCGAGCGGCCGAATTCCAGGTCGTCGCCGAAATTGCCGGTCGGCGTGTCAAACCCGTCGAACTCATTGCGCGCGTGGACGTAATAAAACCGCTGGTCGAACTGGACCGCCGGAATGATGTCGACCAGCAGCCGTCCCGAGGCGCCCTGGGTGTGGAAGCCACGATCCTCCCGCCCACCGAGAAACCGGTCGAAGGCGGGAATGCCGTCGGTGGAGTCGGAGTAAGCCGAAAGGCGCCAGGAGAAGTGGTCCTCCTTGCCGCCGATCGCCGCCCTCGCATAGGCCGTGCCGTAGGTCCCCCCTTCTGCCTGCAGCTCGCCCTGCAGCGGACGGGTGGGCTCGTTCGTGATCACACTAACCACGCCGCCGATCGCCTCGCTGCCGTAGAGCGTCGACTGCGGACCCCTCAACACCTCGATGCGCGACACATCCCCGGTGAGCAGGGTGGCGAAGTCGAAGCCGACGCCCGGATCGGACGGGTCATTGGCCCTCACCCCGTCGATCAGGACCAGGGTCTGGTCGGAGTCGGCGCCGCGGATGAAGACCGATGTGGTCTCCCCCGGCCCCCCTGCGCGGTCGATGCTGACGCCCGGCGTTCGCGCGATGATGTCGGCGATGGTGGTCTCCTGATCCGCGCGGATCTGCGGCAGGGTCAGCAAGGTGATCGACTGGCCGACCTGGTCGATGGGCGTGGGGGAGCGGTTTGGCGAGACGACCACCGCCTCCACGGCCGTCGCTGCGGCGGCTCCGCCGACATCGGGTGACGGGGCCTGCGTGGGCGGCAGGGATTGAGCCAGAACCGCGCCAGGGGCGGCCAGGCCAAGTATGGATAGTGTTAGGAACGACGACGTGCGCAACGGGATCTCCGCGTATGGTCAAGCGCGCCGCTGCTCGACCTGCCACCGGGGGAGCCCGACGACCGGCCGACCGCGGGGCGCGGTGGCAGATTGCCGCCACACGGGAAGGACCCGTTTCGTTCGGCGCACCCCGGCCGGACGAAGGACGACCGCGTCGGGCAGGTCTCCTGGCTCGCGGGTCATCGCCTTGCCCGTCGCCTTCCCAGGACCCGAAGGACCCAGTGGCGTATGACGGGCGGACTCGCCGCTCACAGTTGCGGGGGCAGCCGGGGTGTTTCACCCCGTTCCCTTTTGATCCCCTTTCGGGGAACCTGACGCGCGGCGAACTTAGGTCGAGGCGAGCGACTCGGTCAACGCAGCAGACGGAGAGGTCCGGTGGGCGCGAGCCTGATCCTGGGTGGCGCGCGGTCGGGCAAGAGCCGCTACGCCCAGCGCATGGCCGAGGCGGCCGCCGCCGCAGCGGGCCGCCGGCCCGTGTTCATCGCCACCGGCGAGGCCGGCGACGCGGAGATGGCCGAGCGCATCGCCGTGCACCTGGCCGAGCGCGGCGAGCGCTGGACGAACCTCGAGGCGCCATTGGACCTCGCCGGCGCGCTGAACTCGCTGGCGCCAGGCGAGATAGCGGTCGTCGACTGCCTGACGCTTTGGCTCTCCAACTCCATGCTGGCCGAGGACGATAACCATGGGGCGCGCCTCGACGCCCTGCCTGTGGCGATTTCCGAGTGTCCGGCGCGGCTGTGGCTGGTCAGCAACGAGGTCGGCTGGGGCGTCGTGCCGGACAACGCTCTGGCCCGGCGCTTCCGCGACGAGGCCGGCCGACTTCACCAGCGGGTGGCGGAGATGGCCCAGGAGGTCGTGCTCGTGGTCGCTGGCCTGCCCCTCGTTCTCAAGCCCGCGCCATAAAAGCGGGCGCCCGTGCTAACCAGAACGCCATTTGAATTGATTGAATAGACCACAGCTCTCGCCGTCAAATTTGAGCATAAATCGACAAATAATACGTGTCCGACCGTAACTCATCTGAGATCTCCGGAAGACGTTGCGGCTTTTGCCCTTCAAATTACCAAATGTGAACCACGAAAAGGATCCATTCTCGCGAAATCTTCCACGCTTCTGCATTTTCATACTGGAGTACCACATGGGTAGCACAGGCAGCGTGAGCGCGTGGGAAGAAGCCCTTCTCGTGGCGATGATCCAATATCCTGCCCCTGTAATCAGCGGACCTGAAGATATTCAGGTTCAAGTCAGACAAATTTGCAAAGCCGTGGATAGCACGAAGGCAGGCTACCCCGATCTTGATTTGATTGTTTTTCCTGAATATTCAACTCAGGGCTTGAATACCGCGATCTGGAGCTACGATGAGATGCTCCTTACGCTTGAGTCTCCGGAAATCGGGGAATTCAAAGAGGCGTGCCGCCGCAACCGGGTCTGGGGCGTGTTCTCGCTGATGGAGCGCAACGAAGATCCGACCCTCGCTCCGTTCAACACCGCGATCATCATCAACGCGGAAGGGGAAATCGCGCTGCACTACCGCAAGCTGCAGCCGTGGGTGCCGATCGAACCTTGGTATCCGGGCAATCTCGGCATGCCGGTCTGCGATGGACCGAAGGGCTCGAAGCTCGCGGTCTGCATTTGCCATGACGGCATGTTTCCCGAGCTGGCCCGCGAAGCCGCGTACAAGGGCGCCAACGTCTATATCCGGATTTCCGGTTACTCTACTCAGGTCAACGACCAGTGGATTCTGACGAACCGGTCGAATGCCTGGCAAAATCTGATGTATTCTATCTCTGTCAATCTCGCTGGGTATGACGGAGTATTTTATTATTTCGGCGAGGGGACGGTCTGTAACTATGATGGGACCGTCATCCAGCAGGGCCAGCGCAACCCTTGGGAGATCGTGACGGCCGAGCTGTTCCCGCGTCTCTCCGACAAGGCGCGCGAAAACTGGGCGCTGGAGAACAACATCTTCAACGTCGGCAACCGCGGCTACGTGGGCAAGGTCGGCGGAGAGCGCGAGAACTATCTGACCTGGGTGCGCGATCTGGCTGACGGCAATTACAAGCTGCCTTGGGACGACCGGATCAAGGTCAGGGACGGATGGAAATACTATCCGGACGGCGTGAAGCTTGGGTCCATCCCCAAACTCAAGGCCGCCGAGTAGCGCCCGCCGATCGGATCGACCGCCGCACGGCATGCGCCGTGTGGCGGGGATCCTCAAACCCTCGCCAGACCGTGCTGGGTGAGTCGCCACTTGAACTGATCGAACCGGTCCTGGCCGAAGAAGGGCTCGCCGGCGAAGACGATCATCGGCACGCCCCAGTGACCGGCGGCGCGCTGAGCGCGCTGGCTGTCCTCGATCACAGCGTGCAGGCGCTCGGCCTCCTCGTCGGCGGCGCGGGAGAGCTCCGCCGGGTCGAGGCCTGCGCGCTCCGCCGCGCGATCGAGATGGTCGCCCTCATGCCAGTTGTCGGTCGCGCCGCTCCAGATCACGCGGGCGACCGCGTCGAGATAGGCAAATCCCCTGCCCCGCTCGGCAGCGGCGACGCCAAGGCGTGTGAGGCGGTGGATGTGCGGCTGCTCGGGCGGGTACTTGCCGGTGGCACGGTCCATGTAGACCGGATCCGGCCGCGGCCAGCGGATGGTCATGCCCAGGTATTCCGCCTCGCGCATGATGTCGCGCAGCAGATAAGGCGCCCACAGAGGATCGCGCGTGTCGAAGAACTCTGGCGTGCGCACGGCCAGGGGATAGACCGGCCGGATGTTCCCCCTCACGTCGAACTCACGCTCCAGCCCCACGAGGCGCGGGGTGAGCAGGTAGGAATAGGGTGAACGGAAGGACCAGTAGAGGTCGTACTGCAGGGTCACGCGGGCGGCCTCCTCGGTTCTTTGGCCCCGTTATTGGCATGGCGCGCGCCGACAGAGAAGCGCGGGTATCCCGGGCGCCCAGTGAAAGAACCCGGAGCGCCGGCGTCCTCGCCGGCTCTTTTTTGCGACCGCGGCGTCGATTGTGATGTGCCTTCGACAGTAAGGCGGCGGCGAAGCCGTTGGCCGGCGAGGACGCCGGCGCTCCGGGTAAATTCTGCAACGTGGAGCGGCGGCCACCGAAAATGCTGTCCTGCCCAACGGATCGCGCTATCTGCGCGTCATGACCGCCGCTCCAGCCCAGACCGCAGCCCCGGCGCGGATCCAAACACCCTGGGCGATGGTGGCGCTGCTGGGATCGCTGACGGCGTTCGGCGCTCTCTCGATCGACATGTACCTGCCGGGCCTGCCGGCGATCGGGCGCGCCTTCCATGCTCCGGCGGACGCGGCGCAGGCGAGCCTGTCGTCCTTCTTCCTCGGCATGGCGCTGGGGCAGTTCTTCTACGGCCCGGCGTCGGATCGCTGGGGGCGGCGCGGCCCGCTGTTCTTCGGCGTGGCGCTGTACACGCTCTCTTCGGCCGCCTGCGCGCTCGCGCCCTCCCTGCCCGCGCTCGTCGTGGCGCGGTTCCTGCAGGCGCTGGGCGGATGCGCAGGTCAGGTGATCGCCCGCGCGGTCGTGCGCGACAGGTTCGAACACAGGCAGGGCGCGCGGATCCTCAGCCAGCTGATGCTGGTCATGGGTCTCGCCCCGATCCTCGCGCCCCTGGTCGGCAGCGGCCTACTGGCCGTGGCGAGCTGGCGTGCAATCTTCTGGGTGATGACGGGCTTTGGCCTCATCGCGGGGACCTGGGTGTTCTTCGCCCTGGGTGAAACGCGCTCGGCGGAGACCGAGGCCAAGGCCCGGTCCGAGCATCCCTTCCGCGCCTATCTCGCCTTGCTGCGTCATCGCATGCTGATGGGCTACATCCTGGCCGGAGCGTTCAATGGCGCGGCCATCTTCGCCTATGTCTCCGCCTCGCCGGGCCTCTTGATCACCGCCTATCACATCCCGCCGAGCCTCTTTGGCGTGGTGTTCGGGATCAATGGCATAGGCCTGATCGGCATGAGCCAGGTGAACGCCCACCTGCTGCATCGCCACAGCCCCGAATTCATCCTCATGCGTTCGCGGGCGGCCTCGATCGTCTTCGCCGCCGTTCTGGCGGTCGACGCCTATACCGGCTTTGGCGGGGAGTGGGGGGTGCTCATCCCCCTGTTCGTGGTGGTCTCGTCGTTCGGCCTGGTGGGAGCCAACACCCAGGCTGCAGGTCTCAACACCGATCCTCTGAGGGCCGGATCGATCTCCGCCCTGATGGGCGCGGCGTCCTTCGCCGCCGGCGCCTTGATCTCGAGCCTCACGGCGATCTTCGCGGACGGCACGGCCCGGCCAATGTCGGCTGTCATCCTGGGCGCTATCCTGGCCTCCAGCGCCGCGCTGTACGGCATGGCGCGGCCAGCCGCGAACAGGATCTAGATGCGAGCTTTCCCGGTCGCCCGCCCGGGCCCGGCCAGAGAGCCAGGCCCGAGACGGACGCCGAGTGCGGTTAGCTCTCCGGACGGCCCGCGGTTCGAGCCACCGCCACGAACTGCGGATACCCGCCGTCGAGCGCCTCCTTGGCTTCCGCTCGCACATCCGCACGGCAGGCGGTCATGGGGGGGACCCGCGTGCCGATGAAATGCACCGTCTGACACAGTTCATGGGCCGCCACGTTCATGCGGTTCTCGAATACCTTCGCGTCCTGAGGATTCGAGAGATCGAGATCGCCGACCTTCACGACGATATCGGCCGCCTGAGCTGAAGAAGCCAGCATCGCCGTCGCGGCGATCCCTGCGATCGCCACTACCTTGAATGCGCCGCTCATGTCGTCCTCTCCTCACTTGGAGCGCCACCCCAGCGCGAGAAAACTATAATGAACCTTTGCGGCCCATCTGGGCGAGCAAAGTGTCGATCGAGCGTGACAAGAGGGCCGACCCGACATCCAGATGGCAAAGATGTAACTCGGCCAAGTTGGCTTCCGGCCATAAGAAAAAGCCGCAAATGACCAACGGGGATCGAGAATGACACGGTGGCTGGCGGCGACTGCGGCGGCGGCTCTGATGGCGGGAGCGGCGCAGGCGGCGTTGCCGAGGTTCCCGCAGCCCTATGGCGAGCGGATCGTCTTCGTGGCCGACGGAAATGTCTGGTCGGTCCCCAAGAGCGGCGGGACGTCCGAGCGGCTGACCAGCGCGGCGGGTCAGGACATGTTGCCGCGCGTTTCGCCCGACGGGAGGTGGATCGCCTACACCGAGGCGTCGAACGCCGGCACGGACGTCTGGGTGATCCCCGCCGCAGGCGGGGCGGCGCGCCGCCTGACCTACCATCCCGCGTCCGAGGCAGGGACCGGCGGGCGGCACGGCCCCGACAACATGGTGGTCACCTGGACGCCCGACTCCAAGGCGGTGGTCTTCCTGACCAAGCGAGACGCGTGGAACGACTGGGGCGCGAACCTCTACGAGGTTCCGGTCGCCGGTGGTCTGGCGACGCCCCTGCCGATCGACGGGGCCGTCGGACTGGCGACATACGGCCCCGATGGCCACACCATCGCCTACAACCGCATCTTCCGGAACTTCCGCACCTGGAAGCGCTACAACGGCGGCCTCGCCCAGCAGGTGTTCACCTACGACTTCAACACCCGCAAACTGACCCAGATCACCAACTGGTCGGGCACCAACACCTCGCCCATGTGGTGGGGCCATCGGATCTACTACCTCGCCGACCGCGACGAGCACCGCCGGGCGAATATCTGGGTCTATGACGAGCAGACTGGGCAAGCGCGGCAGGTTACCCACTTCACCGACTACGATATCGACTTCCCCGCCCTTGGCGGCGACGCCATCGCCTTCCAGCAGGCCGGCAAGCTCTATGTGATGGACTTGCCGAGCGAACAGGTGCGGGAGGTTCCCGTCCAGGTCCCCGACGACAATCCCCGCACGCGCCTGCGCGCGGCCGAGGTCAAGGACCAGATCCGCGACAAGGACACCGCGGGCAATCCGGACTTCGCCCTGGCGCCGAACGGCCAGCGCACCCTGGTCTCCGCCCGCGGCGACATCTTCAGCATCCCGACCAAGGAAGGCGCCACGCGCGATCTGACGGGGACGCCGGGCGCGGACGAGGATCATCCCGCCTGGTCCCCCGACGGCAAGCTCGTCGCCTACACGACCGACGCCGGCGGCTCGCAGCAGGTCGCCATCCGCCCGGCCGAGGGCGGGCCGGAGACCGTGCTCACCCGCTTCAAGGACGGGTATTTCTACGCGCCCGTCTTTTCGCCCGACGGGAAGTTGCTGGCCGTGTCAGACGGAGAGCATCGCCTGTGGCTGGTCCCCACCGGCGGGGGCGATCCGCACATGATCGCCAAGGACGGGCTCACCGAGATCCATGACGCCGCCTTCTCGCCCGACGCGCGGTGGATCGCCTACAGCATGTCCGCCGGCCAGCGCCGAAGCGACATCTACCTTACCGAGATCGCGACTGGCCGCGCCACGCGTCTCGGCGAAGGGTCAAACGCCGACTTCAACCCGGCCTGGTCGCCCGACGGCAAGTACCTCTACTTCGCCTCCAACCGGCACGAGAATCCGGTCCAATCGGAAAACGAGTTCGACTTCGCGCTGCTGAAGTCCCTGGGCGTCTATGCGATCCCGCTCTCGAAGGAGACGGTCTCGCCCATGGCGCCGCGCTCGGACGAGGCCGACACCGGCCCGGCGCCAGAGGCGCCCAGCCCACCGCAGACGGCCGCCGGCGCGATCAAGCCCGCGGCCCTGACCCGGCACGGCGCGCACGAGGCGCAGGGCGGCAAGCCGGCGCCCGATCGTCCGGGGCCCCTCCCCCCGATCCGCATCGACGTGGACGGCCTGATGGCGCGTGCGGTCGCCCTGCCCATCGAGCCCTCCGAGCTCGCCCAGATGGATGTGCGGGGGGACCGGATCTACTACCTGACCCAGCCGCTCAACCTGATCGCCGGGCCCCTGAACGGCGAAAAGGCCGCCCTGCGCTTCTTCGACCTGAAGACGCGCAAGGACGCCGTCGTCGCCGAGAACGTCGACGCCTATTCCCTTTCGCTCGACGGCCAGCGCGTGCTGATCCGGCGCAAGG
>DASXGQ010000237.1:0-9850 GCA_036488995.1 Caulobacteraceae bacterium | reverse complement strand
CAAGCTTTGCGCAGGGCCTCTAGCGAATGCCGGCGGGCGAAAGACTACGGTTTACGCTGAGCGAGCTTGCCTGTCGATCGCCGGCAATTGCCGCATGTGCCTGGTGGAAGTGAAGCCCGGGCCGCCGAAGCCCCAGGCCTCCTGCGCCCTGCCGGCTGCCGACGGCCAGGAGATCATCACCAACTCCGCGATGGTGAAGAAGGCTCGCGAGGGGGTGATGGAGTTCCTGCTCATCAACCACCCGCTGGATTGCCCGATCTGCGACCAGGGCGGCGAGTGCGACCTGCAGGACCAGTCGATGGGCTACGGCCGCGACGCGACCCGCTACGAGGAGAACAAGCGGGCGGTCGAAGAGAAATTCATGGGCCCGCTCATCAAGACGGTGATGACGCGGTGCATCCAGTGCACGCGCTGCGTGCGCTTCATCACCGAGGTCGCCGGCGTGTCGGAGATCGGCCTGATCTCCCGCGGCGAGGACGTGGAGATCACCACCTATCTCGATCAGGCGGTGACCAGTGAGCTCTCGGCCAACATCATCGACCTGTGCCCGGTCGGCGCTCTGACCTCCAAGCCCTACGCCTTCAACGCCCGGCCCTGGGAGCTGACCAAGACCTCCAGCGTCGACGTCATGGACGCGCTGGGCAGCGCCATCCGCGTGGATGCGCGGGGCCAGGCGGTGCTGCGGGTGCTGCCGCGCACCAACGACGCGGTCAACGAAGAGTGGATCAGCGACAAGACCCGCTACGCCTGTGACGGCCTCGGCCGGCAGCGTCTCGACCAGCCGATGATCCGTGAGAAGGGCAAGCTGCGCCCGGCGAGCTGGAACGAGGCCCTGGGCGTGGTCGCAGACCGCATCCGCGCCGCCAGACCCGAGCGGCTGGGCGTGATCGCCGGCGAGTTGCAGGACGCCGAGTCCATGAAGGCGGCGCTGGATCTCTTCGGCGGTCTTGGCGCGACCTCGCTCGACTGCCGCACGGACGGCTCCCCCCTCGGGACCGGTGCGCGGGAGAGCTGGCTGTTCAACTCGACCCTCGAGGGCCTGGAGAAGGCCGACGCGGTGCTGCTGGTGGGCGCCAATCCCCGCATGGAGGCGGCCGTCTTCAATGCGCGCCTGCGCAAGATGTGGCTCTCGGGGCGCACGCGCTTTGGCCTGATCGGCCGGCCCGCAGATCTCACCTACGACTACGACCACCTCGGCTCGGGTGGCGAGACCTTAAGCGGCCTCGCCGAGCGCGACCACGATTTCGTCAAGGCGTTCAAGGCCGCGCAGAGGCCCGCGATGATCCTCGGCGCGGGCGCCCTGTCACGCAGCGACGGGGCGGCGGCCCTCGCTGCGGCCGCCCGCGCGGCCAGCGCCTTCAATGTCGTGCGCGACGGCTGGAACGGCTGGAACGTGCTGCACACCGCGGCCTCGCGCGTGGGCGGCCTGGACCTCGGTTTCGTCCCGGGCGTGGGCGGCCTGACGGCCGTGCAGATGATGGACCCCGGCGTTCTCAACGTCCTGTTCCTGATGGGCGTGGACGAGATGGACCTCGGCAAGACCGACGCCTTCGTCGTCTACATGGGCACCCACGGCGATCGCGGCGCGCACCGCGCCGACGTGATCCTGCCCGCCGCCGCCTACACCGAGAAGGACGGGATCTACGTGAACACCGAGGGCCGCGTGCAGCGCGCCGAGCGGGCGGTGTTCCCCAAAGGCGAGGGGAGGGAGGACTGGGCCATCCTGCGCGCCCTCTCGGCGCGGCTGGGCGCGACCCTGCCGTACGACAGCCTCGCGCAACTGCGCGAGAAGCTGTTCGCCGAACACCCGACCTTCGGCCGGATCGACTATGCGCCCGGGTCTGTGGCCGCGCCGCTCGACCTCTCGGGTCTCGGCAAGGCCGGCGAGATCGAGGACGCGGATTTCCTGAGCCCTGTGCGGGCCTACCACCTCACCAACCCGATCTGCCGGGCGAGCGTGACCATGGCCGAATGCGCGGCCCTGGCCGCGGGCCTCAAGATCGCCGCCGAGTAGGGGAGCCGGCTCGAATGTTCTGGTCCACCCCTGGCGGATGGCTGTTGCTCACGGTCGGGCAGATCCTCGCGGTCCTGATCTGGATCCTGCTCTCGCTCGCCTTCCTCCTGCTCGCCGACCGCAAGATCTGGGCCGGCGTGCAGATGCGCAAAGGGCCCAACGTCGTGGGCCCCTTCGGCACGCTGCAGTCCTTCGCCGACTTCCTGAAGTTCGTGCTCAAGGAGATCGTCATCCCCGCCGGGGCGGATAAGACGATCTTCCTGCTGGCGCCCCTGATCATGTTCACCCTGGCGTTCGGCGCCTGGGCGGTGATGCCGCTCGCGCCCGGCTGGGTGGTCTCGAACATCAACGTCGGGGTCCTCTACCTCTTCGCGATCTCGTCCCTGGGCGTCTACGGCGTGATCATGGGCGGCTGGGCGTCCAACTCGAAGTACCCCTTCCTGGGCGGTCTTCGCTCGGCCGCGCAGATGGTGAGCTACGAAGTCTCGATCGGCTTCGTGATCGTCACGGTGATCCTCCTTGCTGGCTCGCTCAACCTGAACACCATCGTCGAACGCCAGGCCGGCGGGTTCTGGAACTGGAACGTACTGGGCGGCGGCGGGCTCAAGGACCTTCCCGCGGCGCTCGTGATGATCCCGATGACGGTGATCTTCTTCGTGTCGTCCCTGGCCGAGACGAACCGTCCCCCGTTCGACCTGCCCGAGGCCGAGTCCGAGCTCGTCGCCGGTTATCAGGTGGAATATTCCTCCACGCCGTACCTGCTGTTCATGATCGGCGAGTACGCGAACATCGTGCTGATGTGCGCCCTGATCACCACGCTCTTCTTCGGCGGGTGGCAGGCGCCGTTCCCGACGCCATTCACGCACTCCTGGAATCCCACGGCCGCAAGCTTCTTCGGCTTCATGTGGTTCTTCCTGAAGGTCATCTTCTTCTTCTTTCTGTTCGCCGTCGTGAAGGCGATCGTTCCCCGCTACCGCTACGACCAGCTGATGCGCCTGGGATGGAAGGTCTTCCTGCCGACCTCCCTCGTCGCCGTCGCCCTGATCGGCGCGTGGCGTGTGTTCGGACCTGCCGCATGAGGCGCGAGACCGCGATGTCCGTAGCGTTGCCGGCCTTCGCTGCGGCCGCCCTTGCCGGCTGCGCCTCGGGCGTGGGGCAGGGGACGGCGAACTATGATGCGCTGGCCCGGGCGTCCAAGGCCTGCCAGGAGCGCGGCGGCCAGTTGCAGCTCCGCCCCGGTTACGACGACCAGGATCTGTCCAGTTATGATTGCGTCGGGGCGAGGAGGTAGGATCGCATGTTCCAGCGAATCGGACAGGCCATCCGCGGCGCGGCTCTGATGGACATCATCGGCGCCTTCGGGCTCTCCATGAAGTACATGGTCCGGCCCAAGGCGACCGTGCTCTATCCCAACGAGCGCAATCCCCAGTCGCCGCGCTTCCGCGGCGAGCACGCCCTGCGTCGCTATCCTAGCGGCGAGGAGCGCTGCATCGCCTGCAAGCTGTGCGAGGCGGTATGCCCGGCCCAGGCCATCTACATCGAGGCCGAGCCTCGCGAGGACGGTTCGCGCCGCACGACCCGCTACGACATCGACATGGTGAAGTGCATCTACTGCGGCCTGTGCCAGGAGGCCTGCCCGGTGGACGCCATCGTGGAAGGTCCGAACCTCGAGTTCTCGGTGGAGACCCGCGAGGAGCTCTATTACGACAAGGAACGCCTGCTCGCGAACGGCGACCGCTGGGAGCGCGAGATCGCAAAGAACCTGGAACTGGACGCCCCCTACCGTTAACAACCCCTGCCTGCGACGGCCTGGCCGCTCCCGGCGGGGAGCGAGGTCCGCCGGACCCGCCGCAGAGAAGCAAGAAAGTCATCAAGGTCGCCGATGGTCCTGCAGGCCTCCGCCTTCTATGTGCTTGCCGCGGTCACTCTGCTGGCCGGCCTGGCGGTCATCTTCGCCCGTAATCCGGTGCACTCCGTGCTCTTCCTGATCACGGCGTTCTTCTCGTCGGCCGGCCTCTTCGTGATGCTGGGCGCCGAGTTCCTCGCCATGATCCTGGTGGTGGTCTACGTCGGCGCCGTCGCGGTGCTGTTCCTGTTCGTGGTGATGATGCTCGACGTCGACTTCGCCGAGCTGCGACAGGGATTCGCCAGGTACCTGCCTCTCGGCATCGTCGTGGCCATGATCCTGACCGGCGAGATGGTCCTGGTGGCCGCCAGCGTCGCCCACTCCGGCGCGGCGGGCGCGTCGACCGGGCCGATGACCCACGTCGGTGCGTTCTCCAACGCCGAGGCGATCGGCCGGGTGCTCTATACGGACTACCTCTACTTCTTCCAAACCGCGGGCATGGTGCTTCTGGTCGCGATGATCGGCGCGATCGTGCTGACCCTGAAGCACAAGGCCCACGCGCGCCGCCAGAATGTCGCCGACCAGACCGCCCGCACGCCGCAATCGGGGATGCGTATCGTCACCATCAAGTCCGGCGAAGGGATCGACGCATGACCATCGGCCTGACCCACTACCTGACCGTCGCGGCGATCCTTTTCACCATCGGCGTGCTCGGCATCTTCGTGAACCGCAAGAACGTGATCGTCATCCTGATGTCGATCGAGCTGATCCTGCTGGCGGTGAACATCAACCTGGTGGCCTTCTCGGTCTTCCTCCACGACGTGGTGGGGCAGATCTACGCCATGTTCGTCCTCACCGTGGCCGCGGCCGAAGCGGCGGTGGGCCTGGCGATCCTGGTCACCTTCTTCCGCTGGCGGGGCGACATCGCGGTCGATGACGCCTCGGTGATGAAGGGATGAGCGGGATGTACGACCATCCGGAGACCTGCGCGTGAGTCCTCAACTGATCGTCACGCTGCTGGTCTTCGCGCCGATCGTCGGCGCGATCATCGCCGGCCTGTTCGGCCGGCGGATCGGCGACACCGCCTCGAAGGCGGTCACGACGGGCCTGCTGATCTTCTCCTGCGTGTTGGGCTGGCTGACCTTCTTCAACGTGGTCGGGGGCAAGTGGGGCAGCTTCACCGTCGCCCTTGCGCCGTTCATCGACGTCGGCCGGTTCCAGTCGACCTGGTCGGTCCGCATCGATTCCCTCTCGGCGGTGATGCTGGTCGTGGTGACCACGGTCAGCGCGCTCGTGCACATCTACAGCTGGGGCTACATGCGCGAGGACGCGTCGAAGCCGCGGTTCTTCGCCTACCTCTCGCTGTTCACCTTCGCCATGCTCGCCCTGGTGACGGCCTCCGACCTGATGCAGCTGTTCTTCGGCTGGGAAGGCGTGGGCCTCATGAGCTACCTGCTGATCGGCTTCTGGTACGACAGGCCCACGGCCAATTCGGCGGCGATCAAGGCCTTCGTGGTCAATCGGGTCGGCGACGCCGGCTTTGTGCTCGGTATCGTGACCTGTTTCTGGGCCTTCGGTTCGATCCGCTTCGCCGAGATGTTCCCACAGGTTCCAGTGATAGCCGACCACGTCTGGCGATTCGGAAGCTGGGATCTGCGGTTGATGGATCTGGCCTGCGCACTCCTGTTCATCGGCGCGATGGGCAAGAGCGCGCAGTTCTTCCTGCACACCTGGCTGCCCGACGCCATGGAAGGCCCGACCCCGGTCTCGGCCCTGATCCATGCAGCCACCATGGTGACGGCGGGCGTCTACATGGTCTGCCTGCTCTCGCCGATGTTCGAGCACGCCCCGATCGCCAAGGACATCGTGACGGTGGTGGGCGCGGTGACCTGCCTCTTCGCCGCGACGGTCGGCCTGGCCCAGAACGACATCAAGCGGGTGGTCGCCTATTCGACCTGCTCGCAGCTCGGCTACATGTTCTTCGCAGCGGGCGTGGGCGCCTATCCGGCGGCCATGTTCCACCTGTTCACCCATGCCTTCTTCAAGGCCCTCCTCTTCCTGGGCTGCGGCGCGGTCATCGGAGCGATGCACCACGAGCAGGACATGCGGAAGATGGGCGCTCTGTGGAACAAGATTCCGATCACCTACGCGGTGATGCTGGTCGGCACTCTGGCCATCACGGGCGTGGGCATTCCCGGCCTCGACCTCGGCTTTGCCGGTTTCTACTCCAAGGACGCCCTGATCAATTCGGCCTTCATGGCCGGGCGCGGCGGCGACGGGACGGGGATGTTCGCCTTCGTGGTCGGAGTCCTGGCGGCCGGCCTGACCTCCTTCTATTCGTGGCGCCTGATCTTCATGACCTTCCATGGCCACGCCAAGTGGGGTCATGCGGCGCATGACGATCACGGGGCGCACGGCCACGCCGACGAGGCGCACGACGCCCACCACGGCGAGCCTCACGAGGAGCCGTGGTCGATGCTCGTCCCGATCCTGCTGCTCGCCGTTGGCGCGACGTTCGCCGGCGGCCTGTTCGACCACGGTTTCATCGGCGGTGGGCGGGACAGCTTCTGGAGGGGAGCGCTTTCCACCATCACCAGCGGTCATCTGCTGGACGAGATCGAGCACATGCCCGCCTGGGTGACCTGGGCGCCTCTCCTGGTGACCGCGATCGGCTTTGTCGCCGCCTGGTACGCCTACATCCTCCACGAGGGCATGGGCGCGCGCATCGCCGCGCGGAAAGGCCTCGTCTGGTCGTTCCTGTACAACAAGTGGTACTTCGACGAGCTCTACCATCTCATCTTCGTCCGCGGCGCCGAGGTGCTGGGCGACCTGTTCTGGAAGGGCGGCGACAAGCGCCTGATCGACGGGCTTGGTCCTGACGGCGTATCGGCCGCCAGCTATGCCATCGGCAAGGCGACGGCGCGCGTGCAGACCGGTTACGTGTACCACTACGCCTTCGTCATGCTGCTCGGCGTCGCCGGGCTCCTCTCCTACGCCCTGTGGGCCTTCGCACGATGAGCGGCATCCTCTCCCTCACCACCTTCCTCCCGCTGCTCGGCGTCGCCGGCATCCTCCTGGTGCGCGGCCTGGCGCCGGCCAATGACGAGCGCATGGCGTCGGCCGCGCGCTGGATCGCCCTGGCGACCACCCTGGCGACCTTCGTCCTGTCGGTCGCCGTCGTGGCCAGCTTCCACCCCAGCCAGAGCGGCTTCCAGATGCTGGAGGACATCCAGTGGTTCGGCGGCCTGCGCTACCGGATGGGCGTCGACGGCATTTCGGTCCTCTTCGTTCCGCTGACCGCGTTCCTGATGCCGCTGTGCATCGCCGCGAGCTGGCGCTCGATCAAGGACCGTGTCGTCGAGTACATGATCACCTTCCTGGTCCTCGAAACCCTGGTGATCGGCGTCTTCTGCGCCCTCGACATCATCGTCTTCTATGTGTTCTTCGAAGGCCAGCTGATCCCGATGTTCCTCCTCATCGCGATCTGGGGCGGCCAGAACCGCGTCTACGCAGCCTTCAAGTTCTTCCTCTACACGCTGCTGGGCTCGGTGCTGATGCTGGCGGCGATCCTGGCGATGATCTCGATCGCGCACACCTCGTCGATCCCGGAACTGATGCGCTACCACTTCTCGCCGGGGCTCCAGACCTGGTTCTGGCTGGCCTTCTTCGCCTCCTTCGCGGTGAAGATGCCGATGTGGCCGGTACACACCTGGCTTCCGGACGCCCACGTCGAAGCGCCCACCGCCGGTTCGGTGATCCTGGCCGGCATCCTGCTGAAGATGGGCGGTTACGGCTTCATGCGCTTCTCGGTGCCGATGTTCCCGGCCGCGAGCGTGCAGTTCACGCCGTTGATCTTCGCCCTGTCGGTGATCGCCATCGTCTACACCTCCCTGGTGGCGTTCCGTCAGGACGACATGAAGAAGGTCATCGCCTACTCCTCGGTGGCGCACATGGGCTTCGTCACCATGGGGATCTTCTCGGGCAACATTCAGGGCGAGCAGGGCGCCATCTTCCAGATGCTCAGCCACGGCGTGATCTCGGGCGCCCTCTTCCTTTGCGTCGGGGTCGTCTACGACCGGATGCACACGCGCGAGATCGCCTACTACGGCGGGCTGGTGACCAGGATGCCGGTCTATGCGGCGGTCTTCATGCTCTTCACCATGGGCAATGTCGGTCTGCCCGGCACCAGTGGTTTCATCGGCGAGATTCTCACGCTCACCGGGACCTATGGGGTCTCCACCTGGACGGCGATCGCCGCGGTCAGCGGGCTCATCCTTTCGGCCCTCTACGCCCTGACGCTGTACCGACGGATCATCTTCGGCCAGCTCACCAATCCCTCGCTGGCGACCATCGGCGACCTGGTGGGCCGCGAATCGGTGATATTCCTGCCCCTGATCATCGCCACCCTGGTGCTCGGCTTCCAGCCGGGCCTGGTCTTCTCAATCACCGATACGGCGACCACTCACCTGGTCGACGCCTTCCACGCCGCGACGGGACGCCGATAAGCTACGCCATGACGCCGATGCAGACCGCCGCCGTCGCCTCGCCCGAGCTGGTGCTCGTCGGCGCGACCCTGATCCTACTCGTCTGGGGCGCCTTCCAGGGCAAGGGCAGCGCAGTCTTCACCTTCGCCTCCGTCGCCTCGCTTTGCGTCGCGGCTGTCGTTGCTGTCGTAGCCCCGATGGGGCGTGCCTTCGGCAACGGCCTCATCCTCGACCAGGGCGCGGTTTTCTCGAAGGTCGTAATCTATCTCGCAAGCGCCGCGGCGATCCCTATGGGCGAGGGCTGGTTTGCGCGTCGCGGCCAGCCCCGCTTCGAGTTTCCGATCCTGGTGATCATCGCCGCGCTCGGCATGGGCATGATGGTCTCCGCCGGAGACCTGATCTCGCTCTACATCTCGATCGAGCTGCATTCGCTGGCGCTCTATGTCCTCGCCGCGTTCGAGCGCGACGACGGCAAGTCGTCCGAAGCCGGTCTGAAGTACTTCGTTCTGGGCGCCCTCTCCTCGGGTATTCTCCTTTACGGCGCCTCGTTGATTTACGGATTCGCCGGCTCAACGCGCTTCGACACCATCGCCGTGGCGATGAGCCATGGCGCGGGGATCGGCGCTCTGCTGGGCCTGGTGTTCGTGATCTGCGGCCTCGCCTTCAAGGTCTCCGCCGCGCCGTTCCACATGTGGGTGCCCGACGTTTATGAGGGCGCCCCGACGCCGGTGGTCGGCTTCTTCGCCGGCGCTCCCAAGCTCGCCGCCATGATGCTTCTGGCCCGCCTGCTCACGGAGGGCTTCAGCGGCGCAGTCGACCAGTGGCGTCAGGTCATCGTGGCGGTGGCCATCTTGTCGGTCGCCGTGGGGGCCTATACGGGCCTGCGCCAGACCAACCTCAAGCGACTCTGGGCCTACTCCTCGATCGCCCAGATCGGCTACGCCATGGTCGGCCTCGCCGCCGGCGGCGCCATGGGCGTGCAGTCGGTGCTCGTGTTCATGACCCTCTACGTCATCGACGTCACCGGCTTCTTCGCGTGCCTGGCGGTGCTGTCGCGCCAGGGCCGGCCGATGGAGACCTTCGCGGACTTCGCGGGTCTCGTGCGCGAGCGCCCCGGCATGGCGTTGGCCATCACCTTCTTCTCCCTCTCCGGGCTCGGGCTGCCGCCGCTCAGTGGACTGTGGGGCAAGTACTACGTCTTCAAGGCCGCCATCGTGGCGGGCCTCGCGCCCGCAGCGGTCATCGCCCTGATCGGCAGCGTCATCGCGGCCTACTACTATCTGCGCCTGATCAAGGTGATGTGGCTGGACGCCAGCCCCGGTCCGACGGACCAGCCTGCGCCCGAGGGGGTGGTGATCGGGTACGGGGCGGCTCTGTTCGCCTTCCCGCTCGTCATCTTCGCGCTCTATGCCATCGACCCCCTGGCGCACACGGCGGCGACGGCTCTGATCCAGCCTTAATTTCCTGTCCCTCCCCTTTATGGGAGGGTGTCGCGCCGCAGGCGCG
>DASXGQ010000027.1:0-21180 GCA_036488995.1 Caulobacteraceae bacterium | reverse complement strand
TCTCTCACCAGAGGAGTTCGAAGCCAGACACGCCGCTTATCCACAGTCGTCCACAGCCCGCCGCCCGCGGTCCCTGCGTGCGGCGCCCATAACAACCACTGTGGCTAATTAAACTGTCTCACCAGAGGGGTTCGCTCCAGAAGATTTATGAATCCGCCGAAGGCGCATAGCATTTTTTTAACCACGAACCTCACGAACCTCACGAACATTATTTATTCCGCTTCGCGCACGCCTTATGCCCGAGGTCATGTTATTTCTTGTTCGTGTAGTTCGTGAGGTTCGTGGTTATTCTTCTTGGTGTTCTTCGTGTCTTGGTGGTTCACTCGAGGATCGGCTACCAGACGATTGGCGCGAGGCGGTAGCGGACGCGGGTGCGGTAGGCGGCGTAGCCGGGGAGGTTGGCGGCCAGGAACGCTTCCTCGCGCACGAGGCGCCAGACCATTACCGGAACGAGCAGGGCGGCCGGGATGAGCCCCCACCATGAGCCGAGCGCGAGGGGAATGCCGAGGACGAGGATGATCGCGCCAGCGTACATGGGGTGGCGGACGATGGCGTAGGGGCCGCTGTCGATCACGTGCTGGCCCTCGGCGATCTCGATCGTCCCGGCCGTGAACGTGTTCTCGCGGAAAGTCAGGAAGACGATCGCAAACCCGACGGCGATCATCGCATCGCCGGCGAGCGAGACGGCGGCCGGCGCGTGGGACCAGCCAAGACGCCTGTCGAGCCCCGGAACGACGAATGTCGCCAGAAAGACGAGCCCCGCCAGAGCCTGGACGATGTTCTGCGCCCGGTCAGCCTCCGCGCCCGGCCCCGCCTTTACTCGCCGCTCCAGCAGCGCCTTGTCGTGAAACCACAGCCAGAGCGTGATGACTCCGGCGCATCCGAAGAACACCGCCAGCATGGACCATGCGCGTGCGTCGCGCAGTGTCCCCGCCGGGCCGAAGTAGGCGACGGCGATGACCGCGAAGAGGAAGGCGAATCCCGCAAAGGCGCGCGTCAGCAGCATGCCTCATGTTCGCGCGATCGGCGACGAAGTCCAGCAGTGACGTAAGGGAACGGACTTGTTTGTCATTTGCGAAATCCTTTCGCGCAAAGGCAACTTATCAGCTTTACTTCATCTTGGAAGGTTCACGACTATCCTAGATTTAGGAAGGCGATCATTCATGTTACTCTGCTTGGCCAACTCGGGGCGGGCCGGGCTGCGATGGCAGATCAAATGACTTCGACGGAGCGCACCCTGGACGCCGCCATGACGGCGAGTCCGATCCTGTCGCCGCTGTCGCCTTTGACGCGACAGACCGTTGCCGCATCAGGCTCCCTGATCGCATTGGAGCCGGGCGCCTTGCTTTGCCAACAGGGCGATCCAGGCGACGCCATCTTCATCGTGCTCGAAGGCGAGATCGAGGTGAGCACCCGTTCGCTCGAAGGCGTTCAGGTTCGGTTTGCGAGCTTTGGCCAAGCCTCGATTATCGGTGAAATGGCCGCGCTCGACGGTGGAATGCGGTCCGCCGACATGATCGCGGTCAGGCGCTCGATGCTTTGGCGGATTCCCCGCTCGACGCTGATCGATGCGCTGCGCGCCGAACCGGCCGCAGCGGTGGCCTTGATCGCCGAACTTGCCAGGCGGATCAGAGCCGCGAACGCCGCCATGGAAGCCATGCGCACGCTCGACCTCGGCGGCCGACTGGCGCGCCTGCTTCTGGAAGCCATGGGTCACAGATCGCTGGTTGGTCTGACCCAGACCGAAATCGCCCGGCGTCTTGGCGCCTCGCGGGAAAAGGTGAACCGCAAGCTCAACAGCTGGGCGCGACGGGACTGGGTGGAGCTCGGCCCATCGGGCATCCGGGTCCTCGAGCCCCAGTCCCTGGCCGAGCTGATCGGGGCGGCGTCGCACGTGTAGCGTCGGGTGACCTGGGTCACATCGGTCGCGCGACCAAAGGACTAAGTCTTCTTCAACGCTTCACTTTCGAAGCGAATTGGAGATGACTCAGATGAATACCTCCATGCTTACCCTCGCAATCAGTGCTTCGGCGTTGCTTCTCGTCGCCGCCCCGGCCGCGAGCGCGTCTGCCGAGACTGCGCAAACATCTTCGGCGATAGTCAAGTACAGCGACCTCAATCTCTCAAGCCACGATGGCGCGAAGGCGATGTACCAACGCCTCAAGATGACCGCGCGGAACCTGTGCGGCGATGAGCCGGATATCCGTGACATCGGCGCCCAGGCCAGCTGGCGCACTTGCGTCAACGACAGCGTGGACAGTGCTGTCGGGCGTCTCAACGACAAGATGGTGGCGTCCTTCAATGGCGGCCGGCCCGCCTCCCTCGTGAAGCTGGCCGAGACCCACTGACCCTCTCAGTGCGTACCTTGACGGGCGACGGTTGCGGCCGTCGCCCGTCTCGTTTTTGGCGCGTTCGAGACCACTCTCGACGCCGTCTTTCCGGGGCTAAGCGAGCGCAGCGAAGCGAGGATCAGGCGCCCCGCCCTCGCTCTGCGCCCCAATTCAGCGAACCACAGGCGCGAGGGTTTCCGAGGCGGTGTTCCGGACGGCGCGCGTGAGGTGTTCGAGCAGTTGCGCGCTGAGCCGGGTGCGTTGCCAGTATAGGGGGATGGCGATCCGTCGGCGGGGCGGCATTTCCACCAGGCGTCCGGCGGAGAGGTGCGGCTCGGCCAGGCTGAGCGGGGTCATCGCCCAACCCAGGCCCGCCAGGACCATGTCGAGCATGCCGTAGGTGGCGGGCGCCCAGTGCGTCGGCGGTGAGATCCGCACGCCCAGCGCCTCGCGCGCCCAGCGGGCCTGCAGCTGGTCGCGGCGGTCGAAGCGCAGCATCGGCGCGCGCTGGAGACTGCGCGCATCGACGCCCTCGGCGAAGAAGCGCGCCATGAACTGCGGGTTGGCGGTCGCGATGTAGGTCAGTTCGCCCAGGGGATAGGTCCGGCACCCCGCGACCGGGACGGGGTCCGCCGTCACGGCCGCCGCCACCTCGCCCGTGCGCAGGCGATCTGCGGTATGAGCCTCGTCCTCGAGGACGAGGTCGAGCAGGGCGCCGGTTTCGGCGGCAAAGGCGGCGGCCGCCAGGGGGAACCAGGTGCTGAGGCTGTCGGCGTTCACCGCGATCCTGACCAGACCCGGATCGGAGGCTGGACCCCCCAGTTCAGGCAGGTCGGCGACGACGTCGCTTTCCAGCAGCCGGACCTGCTCGAGATGGGCGCAAAGCCTGGCGCCCACAGCGGTGGGGCGGCAGGGGACGCCTCGTGTGAGGAGCACCGCGCCCACTCTCTCCTCGAGCGCCTTCACTCTCTGGGAGACGGCCGAGGGCGTGACGCCGAGGGCGGCCGCGGCCTTGTCGAAACTGCCTTCCCTCGCGACGGCGGCGACTGCGTCCAGCGAGGGGTAGTCGAGCATCTTAAGGATACCTAATTCAGCGTAAGGCCCTTTAGTTAGACTAACGCCGCCGGCCGCGCCATCAAGGCGCCATGAGCCCCTCCCTGCTAGCCGCCCTCACCAAGGGCTTCGCCCTCTCCTGCAGCCTGATCATCGCGATCGGGGCGCAGAACATGTTCGTCCTGCGGCAGGGGCTCAGGCGCGAGCACGTCGGCGCCATCGTCCTGTTCTGCGCCGCGTCCGACGCCGTGCTCATCGTCGCGGGCGTCAATGGCCTGGGCGCCGTGCTGAGCCTCGTTCCCGGCCTGTCCCTGGCCTTGAGTTTCGGGGGCGCGGCCTTCCTCAGCTGGTACGGCGTCTTGGCCCTACGACGCGCAGCGCGTCCTTCGACGCTCGTCGTTGAGGCCCAGCCGGCGATCGCGCTTGGAGCCGCCCTGGCCGGGACGGCGGCGTTCACCTTCCTCAACCCGCACGTCTACATCGACACCGTGATGCTGACGGGCGCCGTCGGGGCGAGCCTGCCGCCGCCCGAACGGCCCTGGTTCATGACCGGCGCGGTCCTGGCCAGCCTGAGCTGGTTCTCGACCCTGGGCTTTGGCGCCCGCCTCGTCGCCCCGCTCTTCGCGCGGCCAGCCGGGTGGCGAGCGCTCGACATCGGGGTTGGGTTGATGATGCTGACGATTGCGGTGGGGTTGCTTCAGCGCGTGGCGACGGCGTGACGCGGGCGGGTAGGCGTTCCGATCCGCAAGGCGGAGGCCTTGAAACGTTTATTGACCACGGACCTCACAGACCACACGGACGAGATTCAACATCGACTGGATCGAATAGATCGCGGCGAAGGGGCCCTCTTAACTCTTCACTCGTCCGTGTTGTCCGTGAGGTCCGTGGTCGATCTTCTCCCCCCTGACGTTGGGAAACTGCTGCCGTCAGCTGAAAGGTGCGTAGACCCCTCATCCGACCTCGCTGCGCGAGGCCACCTTCTCCCGCAAGGGGAGAAGGGACTCATTTCGTATCGCAAGCTTTCATTTCTTATCAGTGGCCATGGCGAGGGCGGCTGTCGCAAGGTCTGTCGGTTCTGAGACAAGATCATCCGCTCCCGCGGCCTCCAACTCATCTCGCGTCCCATATCCCCAGAGCACGCCAAGAGCGCGCATCCGATTGGCGTGAGCTCCTGCGATATCGTATCGACGGTCGCCGACCATCACGCAGTCGCTGGGCGCCAGCGCACGTTGTTCGAGGATGTGGGCGATAAGCTCGGGCTTGTGGTCGAAAGAGCCGTCAGCTTCAGAGCCGTAGACGCCGTCGAAGAACGCGGCGAGATCAAAGTGTTCGAGGATTCGCAGGGCAAAGGTCGTGCGCTTGGAGGTCGCGAGATAGAGGCGTGCGCCTGACTGCTTCATGTCCGCCAGGGCGCGCGCAATCCCTGGGTAGGGAAGACTATTGAACAAGCCATTCTGGCCGTAGTCGGCTCGATAGGCCGCCACGGCTTGCGCGACCCGATCATCGCCATACGGCTCGAGCAGCAACCGCATGACATCTTCGACGGGCGGGCCGATGAGTCCTGACAATTGCAAGGTCGGCTCCGGCGCGTGGCCCAGTGCGTGAAGCGCGACCCGGCAGCTTGATTGGATGCCGGGCAGTGAATCGACCAGAGTGCCGTCAAGGTCCAGGAGCACCGAGGGGGAGGAGGGCATGGCGCACCCTAGCGTGACTCAGCACTTAACGGGCGGGCGCTCCCACGCCCTCATTCCCCGGCTTCGGCGGTGCGATCGTCAGGCCGTAGCGGCGCATGACGTCGAGCGTGCGCGGCCCCTCTCCTGGGCGGTGTATCCCCCGTCATGGCCGCGCTCAGCACGGCCACGGCCAAGCCCTCATCAGGGCGGGGGCGGTCCCGCCTTTGCTGCGGCCGGCTTGGCCGCGCCGGCTGCGGCGGCGGCCTTCGGCGCCGGCGGGGCGAGCGAGGCGTTGCTGCGCAGCTTCTCCAGGCCCTGCACGCTCGCCTGGGCCCACTTTTCACCCACCTGGGTGAAGGCGGCGTAGTTGGTCACGCTGTTGCGCATCTCCCAGAAATCGCCGGCGACCTCTGCGTCCAGCGCGCGGCCAAGCAGCGCGCCGGTCAGGGAGTCACGCGCCTCCAGGATCATCGTCGCCTGGCCCGCCGTATTGGAGAAGTTGGCCGACATTTCGGGGGCCTGGACGTTCGGCTGGGTGATCGCGAGGTTGATGACGGCGGAGTTCAGCTGGAGGACGTCCTTCCCCGGCGTATCCACCACGGCGTAGCCGGCCTTGGTGAACGCCTTGGCGAAGATCGACTCGAAACCCTTGCGCACCGAGGTCATGATCTGCTCGGCCTGAGCCTCCGACAGCTGGAGGTCGAAAGAGGCCTGTTCGTTGTAGTTTTCCCTCCAGTCTTTCTGGAAGGCGACCGAGGTGGGACCAAGCCGGACCTTGGTGTAGGGGGCGAAGTCGGCGCCCGGGGCCAGGTAGACCGCCTCCAGTTTCTTCGATTTGACGAGCACGAGGCCGTCCCAGGACTTCGGGAGGTCGGCGGGGGCCGCGGCGAGCGGCGCCAGGGCGGCGAGGGTCGTAACGCCCGCGCCCAGGAACATGCGGCGATCCATGGCGCGCACCTTCTGCAGTGGGAGTCCCTGCAGTCGCCTAGTCCAACCTTGCGAGACGACCCATTGGGGGATTCCCTCAGAGCGCCGTCAAATCATGCCCAGGCCTTCTCGAATGCGAGTTAGTCCGCGGTGGCGAGGAACGCGCGGACGAGCGTAATCGTCGCCTCGGGGTTCTCCTCCATCACCCAATGGCCTGCGTCCGGGATGACGCCGCCCTGAACGTTTGTCGCCGCGTCGCGCATGACCTCGGCCATCTGCGGCCCGAAGGATTTTTCCCCGCCCAGCCCGAGAACCGGCATGCCAAGCTTGCCCTTGGCGATGAGAGCCTGGTTGTCGATCGCATCCTGGTCGAAGGCGGCGAATTGCGCGAAGGCCGAATGCATCGCCCCAGGCAGAGCGTATAGCGCCGCATAGTGCTGCCGCGTTTCTTCCGTGATCCGGCGGGGATCGGCTGCGAAGTCGTTCCAGAACCGGTCGAGATAGATGCGCTCGCGGCCGGCGACCAGGCGTTCCATGTCGGGCCCGCCGAAGCGGAAGTGCCAGAGCAGCGGGTTCTTGAGGATCTCTTCCCATGGCCCGACGCCGGGGACCGGCGCATCGATGGGCACGAAGCGCTTCACACGGTGCGGATGCATGGCGGCGAAGGCGAACCCCACCATGTTGCCGATGTCATGCGTGACAAGATCGGCGTCGCGGACGCCCAGCGCATCCATGACACCGGCCACGTCGCCCGCCTGTGTCTTCTTGTCGAAACCACTGGCGGGCTTCGAAGAGAGACCAAGACCGCGAAGGTCGGGTACGACCACGGTGTGGTCACCCATCAGGTCGGCCGCCATGGGCGCCCACATGTCACCCGTGTCCCCGAAGCCGTGCAAAAGGACGACCGCAGGCCCGCGCCCTCCGACCCGCACATGGATCGTGGCGTCGTTCGTCGGGATGTCTCGAACGCTGAACCCAGGCGGGAATGGCGGTGAAGGCATCCTGACCTCGCACGGTTGCGGAGGCGCACATTTGCGCCGCGCCCGCCAACCGGACTTCACCGTTTCGAGCCTGGCAATGCAACACTGAGAGCTGTGCAGCGGCGGCTAGGCGCAGCGGCGTTCCATCCAGGTCCTGGCCTCCGGCAGGTCGGCCCAGCCGAAGGCGTCGTCACTTGGGCCATGCGCGCGATAGTGGTCGAGGCGCGATTTGGCCTCCGCCAGCGTCGGGATATGCCCCGCTTCGACCCACCACAGGACGAACGTCGGCCGCTCGGGCGTCTCGAAGAAATCGTGCTTGCGGGCATAGATGTTGCGGTGGACGGTCTGGAACACGAACCGCCCGAGCGCTTCGGGGCTCTCCCACACCGACAGGTTGACGTTCATGGTCGGATCGCCGGGCCAGTGAAGGGCCATGGCGCTGTCGCCGGTCTCGTCCTTCAGCCGCCAGACGAAGCCCGGCATGCGCTCGGCCAGGGCGTTGATACGGGCCAGGTTGTCGAAGAAGTCCGCCATGCGCGGATCGTCGGGGCCGCCCAGCACCCGCCCGATATTCACCTCCGCCAGATGCCGCCGCATACCGACCTCCCCAGACGCCCGACCCTAGCACATCCCGGGTCTACCCGCCGTCACGGCCCCTCCTCAGCCGAGAGGGGGCGTCGCTTCGCACCCCAAGGCGGAAGGTGGCCGTTCGCGCGCGCCAGCATATGGCGATTGACGGGTCACCCACCGCTCAGGGAGATTATTCCGGCGGGCGGAAGAGGTTGGAAATGCCGTTTGAACTCGGCGGGAAATACGGAAACGAAGCGTTCGACACCGAAACTGGAATGCACATCAGGTCGCGGGGCGCGCGCGGGCCGGAGATTGAAAGTCAATCCTGGCAAGTAGAGGTGTGTAGCCAGAAATTTCAATTTCATACCTACGTAATGGAGAATTCTGACGACGGAAAACGAACAATTTTACTGACGCCAGATCGATCATTTCTAGGATTCATAAACGATCCAGAGCATCCACTTGAATACCGGAGGAATCTATTGAAGGTCGTCATTGACGGGCTCTATTTCATATTCCCAACCTACTTCAGGGCACCTTTCTGCTTTCTAAAGGGAAATCCCCCGGCGTCCTTTGGCGATCGCGGACTATGGGGCGACGTAGAGCTGAGCCGCTAGGCGGAACAACGACCTTTTCCCCACGAACCCGCCCGCAAGCCCTTTCGCTATCGTCGCGGGTGACGCTCTAGCGCAGCGGGGACGCGGAATCGGACAGGAGCAGGGTGCGCCACTGCTTGGCCAGATCCCGCCTTCGACGGGGATAGCGGTCAGGCAGCAGTTCCGCATGCTCGAACCGGTCGGTCCGGAACGTGCGAAAGTCCACCCGTAGCTCGCACCAGGCGACAAGCAGTCGGGTGGCCTCCAGGTAGCCCAGGACGAAGGGCCAGATCACCCGCTCCGAGCGCCGACCTTCCGGATCGACGTAGGCGATCTTCAGTTTGCGTTCCTCGCGCATGGCCTGGCGGGCCAGGGTGAGGTCGAGCCCCGTATTGGCGACGGGGCGACCGCCGACAAGCAGGGCGTCATCGTGCAGTCGCTCGCGCAGGTCGTCGGGCAGGACCGCGGCGATCTTGGCGATGGCGTCGCGCGCCGCGTTGGCCAGGTTCTGGTCCGTCTTTCGCGCGACCCACTGGGCGCCGACGGCGAGGGCCTCGATCTGCTCTTCGCTGAACATCAGCGGCGGTAACAGCAGGCTCGGACGAAGGATGTAGCCGACGCCGGCCTCTCCCTCGATCTCGGCCCCCATGGCCTGCAGGGAGGCGATGTCGCGGTACAGCGTGCGCAGGGAGACGTCGATCTCCTGGGCCAGTTCAGCGCCGCTCACCGGCGCGCGCCGCCGCCGCAGCGCCTGCATGAGATCGAACAGCCTATGGGTCCTGGACACCTGTTTGCTTCGAGCCCCAGCCCTTCCAACCCCGGCCTACCAGGCCGGGGTCAGGGCGCCCTGGAAACGGGGCGCGGCCCCTGCGAGAAAGCTCGAAACGTCGGCCCGGTCATAGATCATCAGGCTGTGCGAGATCTTTCCGTTCCTGATCCTGATCAATTCGGCCACGTGCTGATCGGCGGCGCACGCCAGGTCGCAGCTGTACAGGATCACTGCCGAGTCGATGTCGCCAAAGAGGGCGATGAGCTCGACTTGCTTGACCGACCGGGTCACGAAGTCGACCCAGAACTTGCGAAAGGATCGCGCTCCAGCCAGCAGGCCCGACGGCGTTTCGCAGACCACGTCGTCGGAAACCCACTTCATCATCTCGTCGAAGTCGCCGGCGGTCCACGCCGTGTAGTAGGCCGCGGCGATCTGACGGGGTTCGATCTTGTCCTGCATGATCTCGCTCCAGGATTCGCGCCCGCCCCGGGCGCGTCGGCGACCCGCTCCTTCGGTCGCCCTGCTGACATACAATGGCGGTGTGTCAGTTTTTGTCAGCAGGAGGAAGCGCGCCGCAGCAGAAAAACCTGAAGGCCGCCGACGATTTCTGACACCCGGAATCGCCGCCTCAGCGCCGGCATGGACGGTCGGCTCTGCCGGGACTAGCCTCGTGGCAAAGAAGCCATCGGAGGAGCGCCATGGGGCAGCAGACGGTTATCGACCGACGGCCCGCGCAACCCGAAGGAACCGCCTACGGGCGAGGTCCGCAGTGGTCCAACGATCGCCTGGTGAGGGTCGGGGCCGGGACGCCGTGCGGCGAATACATGCGGCGTTTCTGGCACCCCGTCGCGACGTCGAAGGAAGCCACGACGCGGCCGCGGAAGGTGCGGCTGCTGGGCGAAGACCTGATCCTCTTCAGGGACGGCCAGGGAAAACCGGGGCTCCTCTACCCCCGCTGCATGCACCGCGGCACCACGCTCTACTACGGTCACGTCGAAGAGCGCGGCATCCGCTGCTGCTACCACGGCTGGCTCTTCGACGTGCAGGGCAACTGCCTCGAGCAGCCCTGCGAGCCGGAAGGGGGCATAGCGCGCGCCAATCATCGCCAGCCCTGGTATCCGGTCGAGGAACGCTACGGCCTCGTGTTCGCCTACCTAGGGCCTCCCGAGAAGATACCGCTGCTGCCCCGCTTCGACGTGCTGGAGGGGCTCGGGCCCGACGAGGAGCTGAGCAGCTCGGGCGGACCCGCCTTTGGATACGGCGACGGCCGGATGAAAGGCCGGGTCGACTACGTTCCCTACAATTGGCTGCAGGTGTTCGAGAACATCATGGACCCGTTCCATGTCTATGTTCTGCACTCCACCTTCAGCGGCGCGCAGTTTGCCGAGGGATTCAAGGTGATGCCCACGGTGAAGTTCGAGGACCATCCGCTGGGTACGGTCTACCACGCCTGGCGCGACCTGCCCGACGGCCGCTCGATGGTGCGCACCAGCGTCGCCATGCTGCCTTATGTGGCGGCCGTGCCGTCGATCGAACTCGCGCCCGGCCGCTCGCGCAACGTGATGTGGCACCTGCCGGTCGACGACACCAACTTCATCCACTTCATCGTGACCGTGCGGCGCAAGGACGATGCGCCCCGACGCGGCTTCGGCATCCCGCTCACCCCTGACGGACGAGCCTGGCTGGACCTCACCGAGGAAGAGCACCAGGACTATCCAGGCGACTTCGAGGCCCAGTGCGGCCAGGGCGAGATCAGCTTCCACTCCGAGGAGCATCTGGTCCGCAGCGACATCGGCATCGGCATGCTGCGCCGCAAGCTATTGGAACAGATCAAGGTCGTCGAAGACGGCGGCGATCCGGTCGGCGTCGCCTACGAACCCGGCCAGGAAATGGTGAGGATCGATTCCGGCAACTTCTTCAAGGAGTCGGCGGCGGCCTAGGAAGAATGGTCGCTTACTGGCGCGCTTTGTTACAGTGCGGAGTTCAGACAGTGGCAGAGACGACTTCGACGGCGGCGTCAGCAGACGCCAACACCACGCTGATCAAGAACGCTTACGACGCATTTGGTCGCGGAGATGTGCCTGGCGTGCTCGCACTCTTCGCAGACGACATCCTCTGGCACGTGCCCGGCCGAGGACCGCTCTCGGGCGACTACCGAGGCCATGCCGAGGTCGTCGGCTTCTTCGAGCGCTTCATGGCGCTCTCCGGCGGCACGTTCCGCATCCAGGTCGATGACGTGCTCGCCAAGGATGACAAGGTGGTGGTGCTATGCACCGAGAGCGCCCAACGCGCCGGGCGCAGTTGGTCCTCCCCGCAGGTTCATGTCTGGACCGTCAAGAACGGTCGACTGATCCAGTTCTGGCAATACCAGGGGGACCAGCAGACTGAGGACGAGTTCTGGTCGCTGGCGGCCTGAAGCCGCGCGCCAGCAGGCGCTCGTAGTGATCCTCGACGGCGCCGCTCATAGCTCGTTCCTCTGGGGGGATTAAGGTAGCCCAACTCTCCGTCGGGTCTTCGCGTCATGAGGCCAAGGCGCCTGAGATCATTTTAGTTGTGGCTGAAGCTCGGACCCGACGTTGGTTTCGGAATGGGATTGGCTTGAAGATGGTCGAGCGAACGCTTGATCTCATTGAGCAACAGGAACGCAAGATCACGGCTGACGCCGTGGCGCACCAGAATGCGCTGAACAACGGTCTGCTGCCGGTTTGCCGGCAAGGGGTATGACGCGATCTGCCAGCCCCCGATGCGCACCCGGTCGGAGAGGTCGTAGAGCGTGAAGCCGTGCTCGACGCCCTCGGTCAACCGATAGCAAACGCACGGCAAACCACCGTCTCCGTTGTAGATGATCTCGAAAGGCCCCAGTTTCGCCAACTCGTCAGCCATCCACCGGGCGGTCTCGGCGCAGGCTTGATGGATCCGAGCATAGCCGCGACGGCCCAGCCGCAGGAAGTTGTAGTACTGAGCGATGATCTCGCCAGCCGGTCGGCTGAAGTTCAGGGCGAAAGTCGGCATGTCGCCGCCCAGGTAGTCGACGCTGAAGATCAACTCCTCCGGTAGGTCCTCGCGCGAGCGCCAGACGATCCAGCCGACGCCCAGCGGGGCCAGGCCGAACTTGTGGCCCGACGCATTGATTGATTTCACGCGTTCAATCTCGAAATCCCATTCCAACTCACGCTGGATGAATGGCGCCACGAAGCCGCCGCTGGCTCCGTCCACGTGGATCGGGATGTTGAGACCGGTGTCGCGCTCGAACTGGTCCAGCGCCTGCGCCAGGTCCGCGACCGGTTCATAGGCGCCGGTGAAGGTCACCCCCAGGGTGGCCACCACGCCGATCGTGTTCTCGTCGCAGAAGTGTTTCAGGTCCTGCGGCCGCAGCGCCGTGGCGTCGCCTTCGAGCGCGACCTGGCGCAGCTCGACGTCGAAGTATCTGGCGAACTTCTCCCAGCACACCTGCACCGGTCCGCAGACCAGGTTGGGGCGGTCGGAGGGCAGACCCTTGGCCTGCCGCGCCTTGCGCCACCGCCATTTCAGGGCAAGGCCGCCCAGCATGGCCGCTTCGCTGGAGCCGGTCGTTGAACATCCGACGGTCGTCCAGGATCGTGGCGCATGCCACAAGTCCGCAATCATATGAACGCAACGGCTCTCGATCTCCGCGCTTTGCGGGTACTCGTCCTTGTCTATGATGTTCTTGTCGAACGCGTCGGCGAGCAGGTCGCGCACCTGAGGCTCGGCCCAGGTTGTGCAGAAAGTCGCGAGGTTCTGGCGGGAATTTCCGTCCAGCAGCAACTCGTCACGGATCAGGTTGTAAACCGACGCGGGATCGGTGGGATCGTTCGGAAGGCGGTATTTTGGGAGGCTCCGGGCCGACGCGACGGCGTAGATGTCGTCGTAAGCCTCAGCTGAGTGGTGGTCAGCACGGTGCAAGGGCATGGGCTGGTCCTTCACTTGCGGCGCCGCGAGCTCAGCTCGCTGATGTGGGCTCAAGGGAACTGGCAGAGCGCCGGCGGCGGGAAAATCCGGCATGCGCCTGGGACGAGCCAAGTTCGGGCCCCGGGTCGCAGCCTCAGGCCTCTGCTCAAGATGTCGATGTTTGCTGTCGGTGATGAGGGCTCACACCCACCCGAAAAAGGCTCTGGGAGGCGCACCATGGATCTGCGGCCCGATCCACCCCGGCCGCGTCAGCGACAGGAGCCCTGTTCGCTAATTCTGTAAGCGGACGTTACGACGCCAAATATGCAGGTGAGAATCGGGCGCAAATCGGACCAAAACTGGACCTTGACGCCTGGCGCCCCACGGCGAGCATCGAAAATCATATCTAATTTCATATAAATAGGGTTGTCAGGTGAACAACCTCCACTATGCTGGGGCCGCAATTTCTGGGAGGGAGCATTATGAAAATCGGTACGATTGTGGCCGTTTCGGCCCTGACTCTGGCTGCTGGCGGCGCCTGGGCGGGGACCTACGTTGTCCCTGGAACGTCTGATCCGTTCCTCGCGGGCGCTCCGTCCGGCGCTTCCGTCGACTTTGGTGGCGGCATTGTGGATTCCGCCCCGGCCGATTCGCCGGTGGGCATTGCGGTGACGGCCGGCCAGAAGGTGACGATCAGCAACGTTACCGGAACCGTCAGCAACGGGCCCGGTATCCCAGCCAACGGACCCACCGGCGGCGGCGGGATTTCTTCGAGCGCATTCACACCGACCGGCTTCACGGAACTCGTCGCTGGATATAGCGACCTGCCAATCAACAGTCTGGTCGGCGTCTTCCTTACTCCCGGTGGCGGCGACCAGGTGTTCGAGGTCGGAAACGGCGGGACGTTGATCGCGCCAGTCGGAACGACCAAATTCTATCTCGCCACCGTCGACGGCTTTCAGTGGAGTAACAACTCCGGGGCGTTCACCGCCACTGTGGCTGTTCCCGAACCGGCCGCTTGGGCCATGATGCTGCTCGGCCTGGGCGGAATCGGCGTGGCGTTGCGGTCGCGACGCCGGCAATCCGGGCTCTCCGCTGCAGCCTGATCTAGGGCGCCGATTGATAAGCGCCGCCGGTCGAAGGGCCGACGGCGCGCCGGTCGCCAGAAGCTCTCGAACAACTCAGAGAGTTTGCTCGGAAGACAGGTGACGACTACCTTCGACGGACGCCGGAAACTCAAAACTCACGCGGACACCTTGTTCAGGCTCTGAGTCGATATCGAAAGTCGCCTTGGCGTTCTGAAGCAGCGAGCGGACGATAAGGGACGAGAGCTTGCCTGGTCTCGGCCACGCGCTGTCCTCAGGCAGTCCGCGTCCGTTATCTGCGATGACGACCTTGCAGCGCTCGGGACCGCTGCTCGCGTGCAAGCTGATGGTTCCCTGTTCGCGTCCCTCAAACGCGTGCTTGAGCGAGTTCGTCATCAGCTCATTGACCACGAGCCCCAGGGGCATGGCCACGTTGATCGAAACGGGCCAGCTATCCACCTGGAGATCGAGGTGGATGCCCTCGGTGCCGTGTGCGGCCATGATCGCCGATGCGACCTGGGAAAGGTAGGAGCCGAGATCGACGGCGCCGTCCTGATCCGACTCAGCTAGCGCACGATAAAGCACGCCCAGCGCTTCGACGCGGCCTGCCAGACGCTCATATCCTTCGCCGGTTGTCTGATCCGGAACGCCTTTGGCTTCGGCGCGGATCAGCGCCGTGATCATCTGCAGATTGTTCTTCACGCGATGCTGCAGCTCGCGAAGTTGCGTATCCTTTTCTTCGACCTGCCGCTCCAGTTCGGCGAGAGCCGGGGAAGAATCCAACTCTACGAGAGCCACCAACCGAAACAGCGCGCCTTCGTCATCTTCTATGGTGCTCGACCATGCATCCACAGTGACGGCGTCCCCATCGCGATCGATGATGAATGAGCCGAGATAGTCCCGCCTCTCGACGGCGGTCGCCCCGAGGGTTTCGTGAGATTCCTCCGTGGAAAGGCCTGGAACCTGTTCCCACGATCCGTCCTGAAGGCTGCTTGCCGCCAGACCAGTCAAACGCTCGAACTCGTCGTTGACGTAGACGATTCGCTCCGCTGGCCGCAGCTCCGAAACCGCGACCGCGACGGGCGCGGCGTCGAGAATGTCCTTGAAACGTTGGCCCTGAAGCTGGCCGGAACTTTCAAGATCGCGATCCAAGAGGTTCACGTCAGCTGCGGCTCCGTCAGAATGCATCAGTAAGCTGACCAGAAAAGACTAACAAGCGCGGCCGTAAGGCCACCGGCCTGAGCATACAGCGCCCGGAAACCCTTGCCTGTTCGGCTTACGCTTTGTTCAATTGCCCCGGGCGAGACGGCTCCTGAAGCTGCCTACCCGCGGAGGATCGCTGGCGTGTGAGCGCGACTGGCGAACATAGACCGGGCGATCGCTTCCTCTTCGGTCCGTTCGAGCTTCGGACCGCCGAACGGCTGCTGGTCTGTCATGACGTCCCCGTGGCCCTCGGCAGTCGGGCGATGGACGTCCTGCTGTGCCTGCTCGAGCATCAAGACGAGGTGGTGAGCCCCGACGAATTGCTCGCCAGGGCGTGGCATGGGGTCAACGTCGAGCCGGCCACACTTCGTGTCCAAATCGGCGAACTGCGCAGGGCCCTCGCCGAGGTTGATCCAGGCGCCCGTTACGTCTCCACCGTCTCCGGCCGAGGGTATTGCTTCGTCGTCCCGGTGCTGCAGGAAGCGGACGGCGCTCCCGCCGCTTCGACGCCTGGCCCGCCCGATCGACCTCCCGTGCCCCCCGCTCTTGGGCGAATGATTGGACGCGAGACAGTGGTCGACGCTCTCGAGCGAATGGTCGCCGCTGAGCGGCTTGTCACCCTTGTCGGCCCCGGCGGCATTGGAAAGACGACGGTCGCGCTGGCGCTCGCCCAACGGATGTCGCGCGCGTTCGATGGCGATGTGGCCTTCGTCGATCTTTCGATCCAGCGGCGCGACGACGACCTCGCCCGTGCGGTCGCCACGGCTCTGCGACTCACCCGCCTGGGAGGCGATCCGGTCGCGGACGTCGCCTTGCAACTGCGGTCGCGTCGCCTCCTGCTGATCCTCGACAGCTGTGAACACGTGGTCGCCGGCGCGGCCGCCCTGGCCGAGGCGGTCTGCCAATCCGCGCCGAAGTGCCAAATCCTGGCCACGAGCCGTGAGCCTCTGAGGGCGATGGGCGAAAAGGTCCATCGTCTGGCGGCGCTCGAGACCCCGCCGCCGTCGGAGACGTTGTCGTTCGAGGAGGTGCGTGGCTATCCCGCCGCGCAGCTCTTCGTCGAGCGCGTAATTGCCGGCGGAGGCCAGATCGAGCCCGGCCCCGCTGACGCGCGGCTTGTCGCCGACATCTGCCGCAAGCTGGACGGAATCCCCCTGGCGATCGAACTCGCCGCCGGTCGGGTTCACGCCTTCGGTCTGGCGATGACGCGGACGCAACTCGACAGCCAGCTGCGACTGTCCTGGCAGGGGCGGCGCACGGCCCGTCCGCGTCACCTCACCCTGGGCGCGACGCTGGACTGGAGTTACGATCTCCTGTCCCCCGAAGAAGCCCGGCTGCTTCGCGCCTTGTCGATGTTCGTCGGCTCGTTCCCTCTGGACGCCGCCCAGGCTGCCGCCGATGAACCCTCGCCGGCCGAAGCCCGGGAAGCCCTGGCGGGTCTCATTGCAAAGAGCCTCGTTTCAGCTGACCGCGGGCGCAACCGTGTCCAATATCGGTTGCTGGACACCACGCGGGACTACGCCCGGCTCAAGCTGGAGGCCTCCGGTGAGCTGCCGGCGGCAGCGGCCCGGCATGCGGCCTGGACACTGGGTGATCTCAGAAACCAGGAAGCCCAGCTCAAGGCGCCTTGGACGGTCGAGTGGGCGGACGACATCGCTAACCGCATGCAGGACGCTCAAGCCGCGCTTGACTGGTCGCTGTCGGCGAGCGGCGACCTGTCGTTCACGGTCCCGCTGACGCTTGCGTCCATCCCATTTTGGCTCGAGTTCGATACAGAGGAACAAAGCACACGCGGAATCGAGGCGGCCTTGACGGTCGTCGAGCCTGACAGCCGTGATGAGATGACGCTCAACATCGCAATGGGCTGGGCAGCTCTTTACTCGAACGAGGTGAGCCGGGCCGAGATCGCCGCTACCCGGGGATTGGAACTTGCGAACGGCTTCGGCGACTCGCCCTCCCAGTTACGCGCCAGATTGCAGATCTGGAACACATACATTGGCGTCAGACCGAACCTTCCAAAAGCACGGAAACATGCTCTGCTTTATCGTGATCTCTCTGAACGGCATGGGGATCTTTCCGAGCAAATAATCGCCGAACAGATGATCAGCGTTTCCGAGCTGGTCGCAGGCAACCTTGCCGCCGCTCGCGCCTCGATCGATCGCGCGCAAGCGCTAGGTCCGACTTTGACATCCCGACTGGCCAACACGCTCCAATGCTTTCTTTGGCTTGATGGCATGCCCGACACCGGCATGGCGGTGGCGCAAGACAACCTGGACCGGGCCAGGGCGACCGGCATCTTCGGCAACCAAGCAGACGTGCTGGCGGACTCCTGCGCCCCGCTCGCGATGTTGATCGGCGACCTGACTGGGGCAGACCACTACGCCGATATGATCGATGACTGCGTCGCCCACGGCAGCTGGTCCGTCAACGGCACGTGGGTGCAGATCCTTCGAGCGACGATCGCCGCGCACCGGGGCGATGCTGGACCCGGCCGATCGTTCCTGGCCAGACCCTTGCCGCCGGAGTGCGGTCATCCTCGGTTTGCGTGTGTTCTGACAGAGCTGGCGCTTCGCCTGGGCGCCGCCGGGGCCGAGGACGTCGCCCGGGACCTCGCGGACCGGATGTTGCGACGCGTCGAAGACACCGGCGAGCGCTGGATCTGGAGCGAAGTGCAGCGCGTTCGCGGCGAGCTCACGCGCGACGCAGCCACGGCCGTGGCCCTGTTCGAGGCCGCGCTTGCGGTGGCGCAGCAGCAGGGCGCCCGCGCCTGGGCCCTGCGGGCCGCCACCAGCCTTGCGCGCCGTCGACGTGGCGCCGCCGAGGATGTGCTGAAGCCGTTGCTGGCCAGCTTCACCGAGGGCTTCGGGACTCAGGATCATGTCGAGGCGCGCGCCGTCCTCAGGGACTACGGGTTGGCGCCGCCGTAGGATTCGGCCGCCAAATTACGCACCCGACCAATGCGTCCGTGTACGCACGAGCGGCGCGTGACGTCGCCAAGGGTGAGTTGATAGGGGCCGGTCGCGACCCACAGCTGCCATTCGCTCTCAGGCCGGCTAATCTGCAGCGCCTGCGGACCTCTCGAGGGGCGGCGAATGCGTGGAATGGTCAATCACGTCGATCTGACAGTGCTCGACCCTGAACGGTCGCTTTCCTTCTACGAGGCGGTGCTGGGTTTCATGGGTTATCGCCGCGCAGGCGCGTATCCCCGTGGCTACGAATTCGATCTCGTGAGGCCGGACGGAGGGTTCTGTTCAATCGGCATCCTGAAATCACAAGGCCGAGGTCGCCGCCGCAGGCACGACCGCTATTCGCCGGGGCTTCATCATCTGGCGTGGACCGCGGAGAATCGCGAAGACGTGGACCGTATGCATGACCTTTTGCTTCGGATAGGCGCGACCGTTCTGGATGCGCCAGCGGAGTATCCGCAATATGGAGCGGGTTACTATGCAGTATTCTTCGCCGACCCAGACGGTTTGAAGCTCGAATTCGTGCATTGGCCCAGGCCGTAGGGCGACCGGTTTCCACCCCGTCCTGCCGCTGCGAGAGTCCGATTTCGGGCGGGGCGGTCGGCCAGGTTGCTCGGATCAGGGCGACGTCCTCGCCGACTTCTCCCTGGCCCTGCACAGGTCCGCCCCAGCGGATGCGCCGCAAGCAGGCTGGACTGTCATACGTTCCTGCAGGTTGCCTCCAGAATACACCCCATGGCCGATCGTCGTCGCCGCGTGTTCAAAGTAATGACGCGGGCCGGCATCGTGGCCACTCCGCGCTGTAAAGGAGGCGTGTGATGTCCCTGGTCCGGGATTTGCTTGAGCGCCCAGCCGACCTGCCATTGACGTCAAAATATACTGTCGTCGGTGGTCTGGTCTACCTCGCCGCCGGGGTGCTGCTGCTGGTGTGGCCGGGCGCGGCGCAGACGCTCTTCAGGGATCGCGCGTTCGTCGGGCATGAAGAGGGCCTCATGCGCGCCATGGGCATGACGGTGATGGTCATCGGCTGGTTCTACCTGTTCGGAGCGCGCACTGGCGCGAGACAGTTCGTGGCCGCCACCGTGTTTGACCGGGGGGTGCTCGTTCCGCTCGTGCTGTTGACCCTGGCCTTCGCCGGCGTGTTCCCGCACCTTTTCGTGGCGTTCGCGATCCTCGACGTGGCGCTGGGCCTTGGCGCCTGGTGGCTTCTCAGCCGTTCGTCGAAAGAACCCTGATCTCGGCTCCTCGCCAGCATGGTCCGGGGGTGGGTCGGCCTTTGCCTGAGCGGCTGTGCGGACAACCCTTCAAGATCGCGCTACCTCATCGCCATGACCACGACGGGCCAGATCGCTTCTGCGGGAACACCCGCCGCGGAGATCGAGATCGACGCCGACCTGGCGCGTGGTCTTCTGGCGGCTCAGCATCCGGACCTTGCAGACCTGCCCATCACGCCGGTGGCCTCGGGGTGGGACAACGCCATGTTCCGGCTGGGCGAGGATCTCGCCCTTCGCCTGCCAAAGCGCCAGGTCGCGGCCCAACTCTTGCGACACGAACAACTCTGGTTGCCGCGTCTCGAGGGCCAGCTTCCGCTGCGCGTTCCCGCGCCCGTGCGGATCGGCGTTCCTGAAGGACGCTACCCGTGGTTCTGGAGCGTCACGCCCTGGCTCGAGGGGGAGACGGCGGACCTTTCACCGCCCAACTCGGATCAGGGTGAAGTCCTCGCCGAGTTCTTTGTGGCCCTGCACAGGCCTGCCCCGGCGGATGCGCCGCGCAATCCTTACCGGGGCGTCCCGCTCGCGGAGCGGGCTGACGTGTTCGAGAGGCGTGCGGCGAACCTGGCTGGGAAGACCGACCGTGTTGACGCCAGGATCAGAGCGATCTGGGCCGACGCGCTGGCCGCCCCGAACGACGCGCCGCCAACCTGGATCCAAGGCGATCCGCACCCCCGAAACGTGCTGGTCGCCGCCGGGCGCATCACCGCCGTGATCGATTGGGGAGACATGGCCCAGGGCGATCGCGCATCGGACCTCGCCGCCATCTGGATGCTTCTGCCAGACCGGCAAGCGCGCCAGCGGGCCATGACCGCATGTCATTCCGTCTCGGAGGCCACCTGGCGTCGCGCCCGGGGCTGGGCGGTCCTGTACGGGGTCATGCTGCTGGACGCGGGGCTGGTGGATGATCCCCGCATGGCGGCGATTGCGGAGAGGACGTTCGATCGGCTGGTGGAGGGACCGTGAGGGGGGTCCTGCTCAAGATCATGGGCGCTCTGCCCCCCTCATTCTCAGTCCCAGCGGCCGCTTTCAACCCGACGCAGCAGTTCAGCGGGGTGTGTTCAGACTACGCGAGAAGAATATCGCGGTTTCGCCCTCAGCCGGCGTCCCGTCATACAGGGTCAAGTCGGCTCCCGTCAGCGAGAAGCCCAGCGCACGGTAGGCCGCAAAGCCGGGTACATTGAGCGAGCTGGTCTCCAGCCAGATGTGGCGCGCGCCGCGTTCGACGCCATGGTCGTCGACCATTTCCAGAAGCTGGCGGGCGACACCACGTCCTCGGTGCGATGGGCTCACATACAGATGCCAGAGCACCAGGCGCCGGTTCCACGGTTCGAACGAGGTCGCGGCGAAGCCGACAATTTGCTCGCCGTCCAGGGCGACCCATGCATGATCATACGGCCGCTCGACGCTCCTTAGATCGTCCAGGGGAAACCGCTTGGAGAGCACCGCCTCCAGCTCACGAAGCGTCAGGCAGATCGCGTCCCCCACGACGCTCACCTCGTAGATTTGGCGCGTCGTGAACGAGGTGTCGATCGCCTCAATGCCGGCAGCGTCATCGGGAAGGAGCGCAGGGCGGACGATGACCATGCAGGCTCCTTTCCTCGCCGGTGTCGAATCCGTCCGCTTCTAGGCATGATGCGAGCGGGGACAACCGACCATGTGCTGTGGACCGGCATGTCCGCTTCTGGGCATGACGCCAACGGCAGCTTTCGACCCCTTGCGGACACTCCGGCCGACCAGAATGAGAGCGAACGCCAGCGCCCCAGCGGCGGCGATGAGCACCATGGGATCTTTCGATTTTCAACTTTGATCTGTCAGTAATTTCTTGGCGGCATGATCATCAGAGCA
>DASXGQ010000252.1:0-26685 GCA_036488995.1 Caulobacteraceae bacterium | reverse complement strand
GGGGTCAGCTTCAAGATGCCGCGGGTGGACGGCTACATCGCCTACCTGAAGGAGCCGGTCTCTCCCAACGGACAGCCTCTCAACAGCCTCGACCTGCACGGGGAGGCCTTCTTCACCCGCCACTGGGGCGTGACCTCCTATTCGATCATCGATTCGGGCGCTTGGCGGGAACAGCAGTTCGGCCTGGTCTATCGCGACGAATGCATCCGCGTGGAGGTGATCTACCGGCACAACGAGACGTTCAACGGGACGCTTGGCCCCACCACCTCGGTGGTCCTGCGCCTTTCGCTCGCCACGATTGGCACGACACGTTAGAACCCTCCAAAACCCCCTCAACTCGAGGATCATGGCCGCGTTCGGCGTCCAATCGATTTCACCCAAGAGACCGTGACATGCGTCTATTGCCATCGGTCGCGGCGCTCGCCGCGCTCGCCATCGCCCAATCCGGCGCCGGCGCCTGGGCCCAGGAAGCGGCGCTGACGCCGGCTGACGTGCCGGCCGCGGACGGCCAGGCCGCCGAAAAGCCCCTGCTCTCGGAAAGCGTGGTGGTGACCGTCAACGACGACATCATCTCAAGCTACGACATCGTGCAGCGCATGCGGCTGCTGATCGTCACGTCGGGCATCCAGCCCACCGACGAGAACATCCCAGAGTTGCAGCGCGAGGCCGTGCGCTCCCTCATCGACGAGCGCCTTGAGATGCAGGACCTCAAGGAGGAGGGTAAGACCCAGAAGTTCGACCTCATCGCCTCCGATTCGGAGGTCGACGACGAAATCGCCTCGATTGCACGCTCCAATAACACCAGCGGCACCCAGCTCCTGGCGCAGCTCTCGGCCCAGGGCGTCGGCGCGCAGACCTTCCGTGACCAGCTTCGCGCGGAGATCAGCTGGCGCGGCTGGATCCGCGGCCGCTTCGGTCAGCGCCTCACAGTCGGCGAGGACCAGATCAAGGCCTTCCAGAAGCGCCAGGAGGGCGACGCCGGTAAGCCGCAGTACCAGATCAGCGAGATCTTCATCGACGCCAACCGCGCCGGCGGCATGCCGCAGGCCCAGGAGGGCGCGTCTCAGCTGATCTCCCAGATCCAGAAGGGCGCACCGTTCCAGGCGGTTGCACGCCAGTTCTCCAGCGCGCCGTCAGCCGCCAACGGCGGTCAGGTCGGCTGGATCACCACCGGCGAGATGGCCCCCGAGGTCGACACCGCCCTCGAGGCGCTCCGGCCTGGCCAACTCTCCGCGCCGATCCAGGTGAAGGACGGCGTCTACATCATCCTGCTTCAGGATCGCCACGCCGGTGGCGCAACCGAGGTGGTCCACCTCAAGCAGGTCGCTGTCGCCCTCCCCAAGACCGCGAGCGCTGAGGAGGCCTCCACGGCGGCCGGCAAGTTGAACGAACTGCGCCCCCGTCTGCACGGCTGCGACGACCTTGAGGGGCTCGCCCAGAAAGTCACCGGCGTAGTGGCCGGCGACCTCGGCGAAGCGGAAGTCAAGGACCTCGCGCCCGCCTTCCGCGACGCCGTGGACAAGATGCAGGGCGGTCAGATCTCCGAGCCGATCCGCACCGACGCCGGGCTGCACCTGATCGCGGTGTGCGAAAAGCACATGGGCGGCGCCAACATGCTCACCCATGACCAGATCGAGGACCGCCTCTACGGCCAGGAGTTGGCGATGATCGCCAAGCGCGAGCTGCGCGACCTGCGCAACTCCGCCACCATCGAGACCCGGTGAGGGCGGGACCCGACCTCGCCGCCCTGCCACCGCTGCGCGAGGCCCTCGCCGCCGAGGGACTGCGCGCCGACAAACGCTTCGGCCAGCACTTCCTCTTCGACCTCAACCTCTGCCGCAAGATCGCCCGCCTGGCCGGCGACCTCGATGGAGCGGCGGTGGTGGAAGTCGGACCCGGCCCGGGCGGTCTCACCCGCGCCCTGCTCGAGGCGGGCGCCCGTGTCCTCGCCATCGAGGCGGACCCGCGCTTCGTGCCGATCCTGGAAACCTTGGCCGCCGCCGCTCCCGGGCGCCTGACGGTGGTCCAGGCGGACGCGCTCGCGGCCGATGAGCCAGCCCTGCTGCGCGGCGCCGAACTGCCGCAAGAGGCCCTCGTCGTCTCCAACCTGCCCTACAACGTCGGCACGCCGCTCTTCGTGAAGTGGCTGACCCAGTCCTGGCGGCCAGCCGGCATGACACTGATGTTCCAGAAAGAGGTAGCCCAACGCATCGCCGCCGCGCCGGGCTCGGACGCCTACGGCCGTCTCTCCGTCCTTGCCCAGGCCCTTTGCGCGGTGGATCTCGTGCTCGAGGCGCCGGCGCGCGCCTTCACTCCGCCGCCGAAGGTGGACTCCGCCGTCGTCCGCGCCGTCCCGCTTTTCGAGCTGCCGGACGACCGCGTCGTCGCCGCGCTCGAGACTGTCACCGCCGCGGCCTTCGGCCAGCGCCGCAAGATGCTTCGATCCTCCCTGCGAACCCTGGGCGGAGAAGCTCTCTGCCGGTCTGCCGGCCTTCCCCCCGACGCCCGCGCCGAGACCATCGACATCCCCGGTTTCATCCGCCTCGCCCAGGCCTGGCTGGAGCGCCCCGCCTAAGACTCCTCAAGGTCGAGCGGAAATTCGGCACGGCGGCGCTTTGGTACGGAATGGCTCCGCTTGCGGCTCTCGGCCTTGAGGCGCAGGCTGTCTGCGCAGGGGAGTGACGCCATGCGTATGTTGATCGTCGCCTTAGCTTTTGCCCTCGCCGCCGGCGCTTCAGACGCCAAGTCGTGCAAGGACCCCAAGACAGGCCATTTCGTGAAATGCCCGGCCGCGGCCGCCGCGCCCGCGGCTACTTCGGCTCCAGCCGCTACCGCTTCGGCGACCAATACCGCCGCTAGTACCACGACCTCAGCCATGGCCGGCGCGCCGCACTGTAAGACCGGCAAGCCTTGCGGCAACAGCTGCATCGCCCAGAACAAGGTCTGCCACAAGTAGCGCGGCCAGGAACGCCGCGCGCCTGCTCACGAAGGGTTGAAGCTTCCGCCGTCCGGGGCGAAGAGCACGTAGTAGATGCCGATTAACAGCGTCAGAGCTCCGAACAGCCTCAGCATAGCCTGTTCCGTTCAATCACCGGCCGTACATCGGTGGCCCACGGACCAAGCTTAACCTCATTCCACGCGCCGCTCCAAGCCTTTCCGTCGTGGACGAGGGGTCAGGTTGCCAAACACGGCGCCGGCCACGCGAAACGCTCCTGCGTCTCTTCTCGCGTCGTATCAAGGCGTTAGATGATAATCCTCACGCGAATTTTCGGGGTTGAGCTCGTCCTGGTTTCCTCCCGATGGCGCGCTCAGGATCGATGCGGCGACGCGATCAAGCGGCGCCTGGGACACCCGGATCGGGCCAGTCCAGGGCTCGTCGAACTCGAAGATGAGCGTGATCGCCTGCGCCGCGGCCGCGAACAGGCCGGCCGAAGCGCCATCAGTCTCCTCCCCGCCGCTGCCTCACGCGATTGAAGATCAGAACAAGCTGGCCAGGCCGTGGACCGCCCCAATCCCAACAAAACAGCGCCTCAGGCGGCGGCCGCGGGGGCTCCCGAGTACGCCTTGGCCGCGTCCATCACCCGCGTGGAGTAGACCAGCGCCGCCCCGGCGTTGAGCGCGATGGCCACGCCAAGCGCCTCGGCGATCTCTTCCCGCGTGGCGCCGTGGCGAAGCGCGGCCTCGGTATGAACGGTGATGCACCCGTCGCAGCGGGTGGTGACCGCGACCGCGAGGGCGATGAGTTCGCGGATCTTTGGCCCGAGCAGATCCTTCTTCTCGCCGGCCGAGCTGAGTTCGACATACCCTCTGACCGTACCAGGGCTGAGCTGGCCCATCTCGTTCACCCCAGTCGTCAGCTGCCGGCGATAGCCGTCCCAATCCATCATCATGTGATCGTCCTCCGCTTCGGTAAATCGCACGCTCAGGAGTCCTCTTCCCACGCGGCCTAAGTCACGGCCGCACCCGCGCTCCGTCGATGTCTCTCGCTACTTCGATCCAGCGCCACCCGTATGCTTCGGCGTAACCTGAAGGGCTTTCAGTTCCTTGAGATCGAGTTCGCCATTGTGGTCGACGTCCAGCCGATCGAACTCGGCCGACATGAACGACATGAACTCGTCTCTCGAGATCTTGCCGTTCTGGTTCTTGTCCATCAGCAGCAGCAGTTGCTTCACCTGAGGGTCGGCCTTTTCGAGAGGCGACCTCTTGTCCTGGGCCGAGGACGTCGTCTGGGCGAGGGACGTCGTCGCCATCAGGGCGAGGACGGGAATGATGGCCATTATTTTCCTGGCCATTGTCGACCTCCGGCAAGGACGCGGAGCCCACAGGGCTCCGCCTGTCTGAGCGTGATTGTACGCCCAGGGCCGAGTTTGGCCATCGACCTGTTCGGCCTGCCAAAGGACTTTTTCCCTGTCATCCCGGGCCGTTGCGTCCCCGGGGCAAGGAAAGACCCTCGACCCTCTTGGGAAGCCGCCAGGCCCGTAGGACTCAGGCCGCGCTCTGCTGAACGGCGAGCGCGGTCCTGAGCTGGACCAGGCTTGGCGTGATGACCGGAATGAACGCCGCCTCGCGCCAGCGGCGGCCGAAGCCGGCCCCGGGACCCGTCAGATAGGCGCGGCCGCCGGCAGCCTGCAGTTCGAGTCCGACCGCCTCGGCGGCGATTTCGGCAAGGGCGATCCGGATGCGGAACAACACCGCCGGACGGTCCTGGAAGACGCCTGCACGAAGCCCCTCCCGAAGTCGGGTTTCCTGTTCGGCCAGTTTGGCCGCAAGGCTCGCAATCGGTTCGGCCAGCATCGCCCGTCCCGAGCCCAGATTGGTGCGCGCCTCGCCAAGGGCCCGCCGCGCCAGGCCGATAGACAGGCCGCACTGCATTCCAAGGAACGCCGGGCGCACGGCGGGCAACCAGGCTTTGGCGTCCGCGTGGATGATGCGTTCGGCGCGGACCCTCGCGTTGGTGACGGCGATGGCGGCGGTGTTGCTGCCGCGCAGCCCCATCAGTTCCAGGTCCGCCGAGCGCTCGACTCCCGCGTCTTTCCCCGAAAGCGAAGCGACGAACGCCCCTCGTCCGCGCTCGTCCGCGACGGCGACCGCGACATGGAAACCCTGTGACCGCAGATTGGTCACCCAGGGCAGCGCGCCATTGATCATCAGGCGGTTCGCCTGTCGACTTGCCCGGATCTGCAGAGCTTCGAGCCCCGCGAGGGATTTCATCGCGTTCGACAGGCCCGTCGCGCCAGCCGAACGACCGGCGAGCAGATCGGGCAGCAGGCTCTCGCGGAGCGACCGGTTGGGGCTCCGGATCAGGAACTCGACGTAACAGCGGTGCCCCCACAGCACGAGACCTGCAGCTAGCGAGCGCTCCGAGGCCGCCGCGACGGCGGCCACGGCGTCAGTCACGTCTCCGCCCTCACCGCCGAAATCGCGGGCGACGCCAACGCCCAGGACCCCGCTCCCGGCCAGACGCGGCAAGAGCTCGGCCGCCAGCTCGCCGGTTGCGTCGAGGCTGAGCGCGTTCGCGTCCAGCCAGGCGGAAAGTCCGACCTCGAGGCCGCAGAACCGCGCGGTCATTCCGCCGCGACGCCCGGGACTCCGTCCCAGCGATAGGGTTCGAATTGTGGATTGAGCGGCGCGGCGCCGAGGTTGTTGGCGAAGTTGCACAGGGTCGCAAGGCTCACCCCCAGCACCACCTCCAACGCGGCCTGATCGGTGAAGCCCGCCGCTCTGAACGCCTCCAATTCGGCATCGTCGACCTGGCCGCGCGTCGCGATCACCGCCTTGGTGAAACGGGCGACAGCCTCGAGCCGCTCGTCCGGCACATGGCCGAGGTTGCGCAGGGCGTCGACCGTCTCTGTGTCGAGACCCGCCTTCTTGTAGGCCGCCACGGTGTGGCCGGCGACGCAGAAGCCGCAGCCATGCGTCGCGGCGGCTGTGATCTGGACTGTCTCCCTCTCGGCGATCGAGAGCGACGCATGCGCATTGATTGCAGAGATCGTGAGATAGGCTTCCAGCGCCACCGGCGCGTTTGCGAGCACGCGCAGCAGGTTAGGCAGAAAGCCGTTGCGCTTCTGAGCCGCCAGAAGCAGCTGCTGCGCAGCTTGCGGGGCGCCTTCTATGGTCCGCAGAGGAAGTCTGGCCATACTCATTCCACCTCGATCGCTGTTCGCCGCCTGTCCTTCGACGCCGCGTATCGGGAGTGGCCGTCACTGCAAGGTCCATACATCGACACGCCAGTTGTATGTCGTTTAACCAGACATCTAAGTCCATGATCCCTACGATCCCGGCCGCATGCAAGGACATGCCCCAACAAGCATGCGCACGATCGGCCACGCGAGCCGCGCATCGACGGATTCGCTATCGCCCCGGCCCACCCGTTTTCTCAATGGTTGGCGAGGACCATCGTCGCGTTCGACGGTGACGGAATCAGGCTCGACCCTTCCGCAGAGGTCGCGAAAGGACCATGCCCATGGGGGTGAAGCCGGTGGCGACGGCAAAGGCATGAACGCCGGTTGCGTTGTCCGGGACCGAGAGCTCGAGTTCGCCGCAGCCGGCGGACCGTGCGGCCTGGGAGGCGGCCTTGAGAAGGGCGCGGGCGACGCCATGCCGGCGCGCGTCTGGGGCGACCAGGAGCGCCGACACGCGGGCGACCGGCTCGGCCGTGAGGAGGCTTGGCGCCCATTGGACGGCGATCAGGCCGATCGCCGGTCCCCAGTCTGACGCCATCAGCACCGCGCCGGGGCTGGCGCGCAGGACCGCCAGGCGAGTGGCCAGCTCGGATGCGGGAATGGCGGCGCCCACGCCGGCGAACAGTTCGGCAAGAAAGGGCGCATCGGCGGGCATCGCCGAGCGGATCTCGAGGCCGTAACGGCTGCCTGCGCGCATGCTCCGATCCCGCGGGCGCAGTCCACACGCCGGCGGCAGCCCTAAGGCGGCGCCTCGGAGGCCTCGTCAAGGAAGGCCCGCCGACCTCGCGTCAGTTCACCCCGCCAGAGCCGGACGACGCCGGCCCCGCAACCGTGCGCCGAGAAGTCCGACACCCAGCAGCATCAGACCCCATGTCGCTGGCTCCGGCACGCCGCCGTTGATACCTGAGAACTGGTAGAACAGTTCGTTCTCGCCCTGCACCAGCGCGACGCCGTAGGTCGTCGTGCCCGGACCCAGATAGTCGCCATCGCCCCACAGGTCGACGATGTAGCCGCCGGCGACGGTGAACGCCGCCCCGAACGGGTCCACGTAGGTTCCCGTGAACGGGAAGGCGCAGTCGATCGGCGATCCGGAAGGAAAGAAGAGGTTGTCGAACGAGAGAGAACTGCCGGGCGAGAAGTCGATGAAGCTTAGGCTGGTCGGCACCAGCGGATCGAATGTGGGGTCGCGCTCGTCCGCCGGGCTGATCGGGATCAGGCCGGTGATGGCGGCATTGTGGATCCCGTTGGCCGGATCGGAAAAGGTCCCGGTGACGCCAGTGATTTTCCAGGCGCTCGGCGGGTCATGCCGGCACGCATTCTGACCGGGCGTTCCGCATAGCGGGTTGGGATCGGGTGGCGAGACATTGGGCGCGATGGTGAACCATCCGCTGCCGCTGACACCGCCGCCGCTGAACTCGAAATGGGAAACCGCCGCATGAGCCGACGAAGCCAGAGCGACCGCCGCGGCAAGCGCGCCCGCGGCGACGAAACGGGTGAACATGAGCCCCTCCAAGTCATTTGCGGAAGACCCCGGGACGGGGCCCTGCGGCAAGCTGACGCAGAACTGTACCTTTTGCAACATAAGTGCGGCGAAGGCGCGTAACGGATCGCCGCCGCGGGAGCTTGGCCGTGGCGCCAGACCAGGCACGGATTGGTCTCGTGTCGCCGAGAGTTGCCGCAGGGCGACGCCACGCCGAACAGATCGCTAGGCGAACCGCGTACCTCCTGAGATCTTATTATCTCCGCACCAGGACCGGCGCGCCGCCCGGTGGCGTCGACGTGGTATCCCTGCAAGGCATAGGAGCCCGGCATGTACATCGCCATGAACCGCTTCAAGGTGCGTCCCGAAGAGCAGGAGGCGTTCAAGGGCCGATGGCTGGACCGGGAGGTCTATCTGAAGACCGTGCCTGGATTCGTCGCCTTCCACCTGCTGAAGGGCCCCGATCGCGACGACCATGTGCTCTACGCCTCGCACACGATCTGGCGCTCACACGCCGACTTCGAGGCCTGGACGCGTTCCGAGCCTTTCCGCGCCGCCCATGCCGGCGCGGGGTCGGGCCGATCGCTGACCCTCACCCACCCGGAGTTCGAAGGCTTCCAGGTGCTTCAGGAGATCACGGCCGACGCCGATCCGGCGGGAGTTCGCCCCTGAGGCAGGAATGATCGATTCCGCTCAGATAATCAAAGACTTGGCCACAGTTCCAGATCAGGCGGAGTTTGGTATCGTGGCCCACGAAATGGCAACAGGCTCCCTTGAATGACAGTTCCGATCACTTGCCCGATCTGCGGTAGCCGCGAAACCACGACCATGAGCACCGCCATCGGTCCCCGGGCCTACTGCCATGGTTGTTTCCATGGCTGGCGGCTGGAGATCGACACATATCGATACGACCAGACGGCCATGTGCTCGCTGGGCACCGACCAGGCTCGGCTGGACGGCCAGGTCCAGTTCTTCGCCCCCTTCCTGCCCCCATCCGGCAGGGTGCTGGAGATTGGCTGCGCCACCGGCGAGCTGGCGCGCTCGACCCGTGCGCGGCTCCCGGTCTCTCGGTACGAAGCGATCGAGCTGTCCCCCGCCGGCGAACAGGCGCGGTCGCATGTCGACCGCCTCCATGACGCGCCGCTACCCAACCTCCTCGCCGCCGGTGCGATCGAAGGACCCTTCGACCTCGTCCTGATGTCGCACGTCCTGGAGCACCTCGAAGCCCCTTGGGACGAACTCGATGCAATTCTCAAGGTCGTTGCCCCCGAGGGCTCTCTTTTCCTCGAGGTTCCCAATGCGAGCGGTAATCGTGGCCTGCCGATCGACGACAACAGCTCCCACCTTCACTTCTTCACTGTGCGTTCCCTGAGCCACCTGCTGGCGGCCAAGGGCCTGGACACCGTCGCCACGCTCACGGACGCCCGTCTGGACGCCAGATATGCCGACTCGCTTCGGGTCATCGCCCGGCGGTTCAAGCCGCCGCAGTGGTCGCCGACGCTCTTGTCCGACGAGGACCTCGTGCAGGAGGAGGGCCCGATCATCGTGTGGGGGGCCGGGAGCCTCGCCGACGAGGTTCTCGCCAATTTCTTCGATCCAGCGAGGATCGCTTTCTTCATCGACCGCGACCCCGCCAAACAGGGTGGCATGCGCCTGGGCAGGCCCGTGAAAGGGCCGGACGATCTGCCGACGGCCCCCTCGACCATCCTCATCAACAGCATCGATTTCGCGCCATCCATCGAGGCGGACATACGCAGGTTGCGCCCCGGCGCAGCGCACCGACTGGTGCCGATTGGCGATTTGATCGAACGCACAGGTCGAGCGAACCCTGCAAGAGAAGGCAGGCCCTGACAGGCTTTTGGAAATCCTGGGCGTCGGTTGCAGACCGCGCCACCAGGGCCCCTCCACAGTAGGGCCCGTCCCGCCATAGGTTCTGCCCCGGCGCTCCTGCTCGGCTCTGAGACCTGCGCCCCTGGCATCCCGCTCACGACGCCCCAATTGTCCAATTAGAAACGAGAACAACAGGCTACGATCGAGTTCGGGTCGCCTCGGCGCTCGACGAAAAGGGGGGGCCATGAAGACGGTGTGGGCGGCGATCTTCGGCGCGGCAATCGCCATCGGGTCTGCTGCGGATGGCGGGCAGCCGGATCTCCTGAGCCCCCCGCCGGCTTCTTCGCCGGCGACCCCGCCCGATGGGCGCCTGGAACAGCTCGTCGCGCCCATAGCCCTCTATCCGGACGCGCTACTGGGACAGATCCTGATGGCGGCGGCCTATCCGCTCGAAGTCGTGGAGGCGGAGCGATGGCGTCGGGACCCGGCGAATGCAGACCTCCAGTCAGACGCCCTGGCGGCAGCGCTGCAGAATGAGACATGGGACCCCAGCGTGAAGTCGCTGACGGCCTGGCCGGAAGTCCTGGCGATGATGGACGGCCAGATCGAATGGACGGAGGCGCTGGGAGAAGCGTTCATCAGCAACCCAGCCGCCGTAATGGACGCCGTGCAGCGACTGCGCGCCAAGGCATACGCCGCTCACCGGCTGGCCTCGGGCCCTCAGATGGAGGTGAGCGACGACGACGGCGAGATCGGCATCGCGCCGGCGGATGCGTCGACGGTCTATGCGCCGACCTACGATCCCGACGTCGTGTTCGGGCCCTGGGGCTGGCCGGACTATCCCCCGTTCACCTTCAGCGGTTGGTACGACAACTGCCAGGTCGGCGATCTGGGCTGGTGCTGGGCGGGCTTTCCCTATTCGCCCCTGTTCTGGGGATGGGACGCCTTCGACTGGCGCGGGCATCACCTGAACGTCGACAACGGTCGCTGGAACGGCAGCCGAGGCGCCAACGGACCGGGAACGAACGACCCAAGAATAAGCGCTCCGGCAAGGGGCGGGCCAGGAACGGGCCGACCGGCGACGATCGGTCGGGGAATGAGCGGACCTGGAACTGACGGACTGGGAACGGGTAGGCGGAACGCCTGGGCCTACGATTCGACGCACCGGCACGGGGTTCCATACCAGGAACCCAGGGAGCCAGGGCGGTTAGACGAGCGGCCGGTCGACGCCCCGGAGCAGCGCGCCGCCCGGGGGTTCGCCGCCCCGGAGAGGGCCGACCCCGAGAGAACTGGCCCTGAGAGAACTGGCCCTGAGAGGGCTTACCCCGGAAGGGCTGAGGTCGAGTCCCGGCCGGCGCCGACCTTCGAATCGTTTGGATCCGGATCGGAGGCGCACGCCTGGGCGCAGCGGGGCTACGCGTCCCGCACATCCAGTTTTGCGCCGCCGTCGTCTCGTGGCGGCGGTTTCGGCGCAGTCAGAGGGGGAGGACGGCCGCGATGAGCCGAACACTGAACGCATCCCGGTGCGCTCCAGCCCGCGGCGCAGCCATAGCCCTCCTGACCGGGGCGGCCCTCCTCCAGGCCGGACCGCTCGCCGCCGCCCAGAACAAGCAACCCGAGAAGTTCATCACAGCGGAGGCGGCCGCCGAGGCGCTGGGTCGGGCGTGGGCTGACGGCCGCACCGAGCCCCTGCTCCATGTGCTTGGATCGAGGTCCTACCCCCTGGTGATCTCCGGCGACCCCATCGAGGACCGGTCATCACGGCTAACCATGGCTCAGCTCTTCGCCCGTAGTCACCGCCTCCAGGCGGACGGACCGGACCGCGAGATCCTCGTCCTGGGCGCCGAGGCCTGGCCCTACCCCATTCCGATCGTCCGACACTACCCCATTGCGTTCGTCCGCATGGATGGCTCGTGGACGTTCGACCTGCAGGCCGGGGAGATGCAAATCCTCGACCGGCGGATCGGCCGCAACGAGATGAGCGCGATGGAGACCTGCCGCGCATTCGTGCTCGCCCAGCGGGAGTTCGCCGCGCGCTACGGACACGGTGCGTTCGCCCGCAAGGTGGACAGCACCCCCGGGACGCACGACGGCCTCTACTGGAAGGTCGGCCCGGGCCAGCCGGAGAGCCCGCTGGGGCCGCGCGTCGCCGTATCGGAAGCTCAAGGTTATGGCGAGGCAAGTCGGGCGGGGACCGCGCCGCTGCGCGGCTACTACTTCCGCGTCCTGACCGCCCAGGGTCGGAGCGCTCCGGGCGGCGAGAAGGCCTATCTCGCCGGCGGCCGTATGACCGGCGGCTTTGCCCTGCTGGCCTGGCCGGCGAAGTGGCGAGATTCGGGAGTGATGACCTTCATGATCAACCAGGCCGGGATCGTCTTCGAGAAGAACCTGGGGCCCGACACGGCGCGGCTGGCGCCCAAGATCGAGACTTTCGATCCCGACAGCACCTGGCGGATCGCCGAAACGGAACCTCGGTAAGCCGTGAGGAGACGAGCGGGCGTGCGTGAGCCCTACAGGCTCTCATCTGCGGACGGCCGGCGGGACAACGCTCCAGTGGAACCCGCCCCTACCCCTCCCCCAGCAGTCCGCCCACGAACCCGTCCAGCCACAGGTTCCGCTCGCGACGCTCGCGCTCGGCGCGATAGATCGCGGCCAGGCGCGCGTAGGCGTCGTCGAAGTCGTCGTTGACGATGACGTAGTCGTATTCGACCCAGTGAGCGATCTCGTCGCGCGCGCGGGCGAGGCGCCGCTCTATCACGTCGGGGGCGTCGGAGGCGCGCGAGCGCAGACGACCAGCCAGGGCCTCCAGCGTTGGGGGCAGGATGAACACCTGCACGGTGTCCGCCCGCGCAGCTTCGCGGATCTGCTTGGCGCCCTGCCAGTCGATGTCGAAGAGCACGTCTGCGCCGGCCGCGAGGCGCTCGAGGATCGGCGCGCGCGGGCTCCCGTAGCAGTTCTCGTGCACCTCAGCCCATTCCAGGAACTCGCCGTGGGCGACCATGGCGTCGAAGCGCGTGCGGTCGACGAAATGGTATTCCCGCCCATCCACCTCGCCCAGGCGCGGTCGGCGCGTGGTGGCCGAGACCGACAGCTCGAGCTGGGCGAACCCGGCGATCAGCCGGCGCGACAGAGTCGTCTTTCCCGCTCCCGACGGGCTGGAGATCACCAGCAGCAGGCCGCGGTGCGCTCGCCCGCTACTCGACATTCTGCGCCTGCTCCCGGAACTGATCGATCACCGCCTTGAGGTCCAGTCCGATCGCAGTGAGGGCGGCGCTGGCGGACTTGGAGGTCATGGTGTTGGCCTCGCGCATGAATTCCTGGGTCAGGAAGTCCAGCTTGCGGCCTACCGCCCCGCTCTGGCCCAGCAGGCCTCGCGCAGCCTCGATGTGGCCGGAGAGGCGATCCAGCTCCTCCTGAACGTCGGCGCGCACCGCCTGGGCCGCCGCCTCCTGCACGATCCGCTCCTCGGTGGCCGCCTCTCCAGCCAACTCGGTCAGTCTGCGTTCGAACCGCGCCTTGATCAGCTGCGGCTGGGCCTGCGCCTCCTGCCGCGCCGCGGCGGTCAGGGCCTCGATCTGGTCGAGCTGACGCTGCATCACCGCCGCCAGGGCGCGCCCCTCCTCCCGGCGCGCCTTATCGAGGGCCTCCATCGCGCCGGCGAGGGTGGCGGCCATCGCCGCCTCCAGCGCCTCTCGGGCCTCCGCGTCGGAGTCCGCCTCGGCGACACGCGCCACCCCGGGCAGGGCCAGCAGGCCGTCCAGGCTCGGCGGAGCTGCCCGGCCGCTGGCGACCAGGTCTGCGCCGAGCGCGAGGTAGCGGGCGATCGCCGCCTCGTCGATGCGCAGGGCCAAGGCGCCCTCGGGCCGGCGGGCTTGCAGGCTGACACCCACCTGGCCGCGTTGCAGGCGCCCCTGCGCCGCCTCGCGCGCAGCGCGCTCGAGGCCATCGAAGCCCGGCGGGCCGCGGAAGCGCACCTCCAGGCCGCGCCCGTTCACCGAACGCGCCTCGACCGCCCAGGTCCAGTCGCCATGCGCCCCCTCCAGGCGGGCGAACCCCGTCATGCTCGAAACGCTCATCCCGTCCCCCGCGCAGCGCCTGCTCGCTTTTCGATCTCGCGCCAACGCGCCACGTTACGCTGATGCTCTTCCAGGGTCGCCGAAAAGGCGTGGCCGCCCGTCCCGTCGGCGACGAAATAGAGATCGTCGGTCTTGGCCGGCGACAGGGCCGCCTCGAGCGAGGCCTTGCCAGGATTTCCGATCGGCGTCGGCGGCAGGCCAGCAACTCGATAGGTGTTCCACGGCGTGTCGGAGGCGAGCTCCGAAACTGTGAGGCCATGGCCCAGGGGACGGCCGCGTGTCAGCCCGTAGATCACGGTCGGGTCGCTCCCCAGCCGCATGCCCTGACGCAATCGGTTTAGGAACACGGCCGCCACCTTCGGCCGCTCCGCCGGAACGGCTGTCTCCTTCTCCACGACGGAGGCCAGGATTACTGCCTGTTCGGGATCGCGGTACGGCAGGCCGGTCGCGCGTGCGGCCCACAACCGCTCCAGTAGGGCGCCTCGGGCGCGCTCCATGCGCGCCACGACCGCCGCGCGGGTCTCACCGCGGCGGACCTGATAGGTTTCCGGCAGGACCGAGCCTTCCGGCGGGACGGACGTGGGGCCGCTCAACACCGGCTCGGCCGCGAGGATGTCGGCGACCTGCACGGACGAGAGTCCCTCGGGGATGGTCACGAAGTGCCGGACGATCAGGCCGCGGCGGATCGCGTCCAGCACCGCCGCCAGACTCGCGTGCGGGGCGAAGGCGTATTCCCCGGCCTTGAGCGAGTGGCCCGCGCCGGAGAATTCGGCCGCGACGACAAAGACAGCTGGCGAGCGAACGATGCGCGCACGACCAAGGTCGCGGCCGACGCCGCGCACGCCCCCGCCCGGCGGCAGGATGACACTCGTTGGCGTCGCGCTCGGACCTGGACCCCAGATCTCGAAGGCGAGCAAGGTCGCCAATGCCGCGGCCAGAACGCCGCCGCCCATAAGAAGGGGTCTGACCGGAAACCGGCGCCGCCGGGCCGCGGCCCGGCGACGGGCCCGCCGGCGGGGCCTTCGACTCACGGGGCTTTCTTGAACACGACCGAAGCGTTGGTGCCGCCAAAGCCGAAGCTGTTCGACATGGCGACATCGATCTTCATGGGTTTGGCGGCGTTTGGCGCCAGGTCGACGGGCGTGTCCATCGAGGGATTGTCGAGGTTGATCGTCGGCGGCGCGACCTGATCGCGCAGGGCCAGAATGGAAAAGCACGCCTCCACCGCGCCGGCCGCGCCCAGCAGGTGGCCGATCGACGACTTGGTCGAGGACATGGTCAGCTTACCGGCCGCCTGGCCGAACAGCCGCTCCACCGCCCCCAGCTCGATCTCGTCGCCCAGCGGGGTGGATGTGCCGTGGGCGTTGACATAGTCGATGTCCGCCGGCTCCAGCCCGGCGCGGGCGATGGCCGCCTGCATGGCGCGATAGCCGCCATCTCCATCCTCCGCCGGGGCGGTGATGTGGAAGGCGTCGCCCGCCAGGCCATAGCCGACAACCTCGGCGTAGATCTTCGCGCCGCGGGCGCGGGCGTGCTCCAGTTCTTCCAGGACCAGGGCGCCGGCGCCCTCGCCCATGACGAAGCCGTCGCGGTCCTTGTCATAGGGGCGCGAGGCCTTGGTCGGCTGGTCGTTGAACTTGGTGGCCATGGCGCGGCACGCGATGAAACCGGCGATGCCGATCTTGCACACCGCCGCCTCAGCGCCGCCGGCCACCATGACGTCGGCGTCGCCGTACTGGATGAACCGCATCGCATCGCCCACGGCGTGGGCGCCGGTGGCGCAAGCCGTGACGACCGAGTGGTTCGGTCCCTTGAACCCATGCTTGATCGAGACTTGGCCGGAGGCGAGGTTGATCAGGGCCGAGGGGATGAAGAACGGGCTGACGCGCCGCGGGCCCTTCTCGTGCAGTTCGACGGCCGTGTCGGCGATCGTCGAAAGGCCCCCAATCCCTGCGCCGATGTTCACCCCGGTGCGAGCGCGATCTTCCTCGGTCTGGGGAGACCAGCCGGAATCGGCGATGGCCTCGTCCGCCGCGGCCACGCCGTAGAGAATGAAGTCGTCGACCCGGCGCTGGTCCTTGGGACTCATCACCTGGTCGGGATCGAAGGCGTGCGGGAAGTCCGGCCCACCGCCCCCACGCCCGTCTACCCGCGGCACCTCGCAAGCCACTTGGCAGGCATAGTCCGTGGGATCGAAGGCGGTGATACGCCCCGCGCCGGACTTGCCGTCCAGCAGGGCGCGCCAAGTTGGCTCCACGCCCCAGGCGAGGGGGGTGACCATACCAAGACCGGTGACGACGACGCGACGCATGAGCTCGGAGTTGGGCGGCTGAAACGGATCCTTGAAGCCGGACGCCTGGTCAGGCGCCCAGGCGCTCGCTGATGAAGTTCACCGCGTCGCCCACCGTCTGGATGTGCTCGGCGGCGTCGTCGGGGATCTCGATATCGAACTCCTCCTCGAACGCCATCACCAGCTCGACGTTGTCGAGGCTGTCGGCGCCCAGGTCGTCGATGAAGCTCGCCTTCTCGGTCACCTTCTCCGGGTCGGCGTCGAGGTGCTCGATGACGATCTTACGCACGCGCTCGAGAATATCGGACATATTTATCAGTCCCGTCCTTCTTTAGAGTTTGGGGCGATCGGAGGTTCGGCGAACTCTCAGATCCCCGCCCCGGGTGAATGTGTCGGCTCCGGACAAGCAGAGCGCGCCGCGGCTTAGGCGTGGGTTGAACTCGCAAGAGCGCCTAGCATGTTCCTCCGCGTCCGCCTAGCGGCCCTCGGGAGGCGCCTGCACTGCGCGAACACGGACATCAGATCATCGCCATGCCGCCATTAACGTGCAGGGTCTGGCCGGTCACATAGGCCCCCGCCTCGCTCGCCAGATAGACGCAGGCGCCGGCTACGTCGGAACCGCTTCCCAGCCGCGCCATCGGGATGGTCGAGAGGATCTGGGTCTTCTGCCCCTCGGTCAGGGCATCCGTCATCGGGCTTTCGATGAAGCCGGGCGCGATACAGTTGGCGGTGATGTTGCGGCTCGCCACCTCCTGGGCCAGGGCCTTGGTGAAACCGATCATGCCTGCCTTGGAGGCGGCGTAGTTGGTCTGGCCGGCGTTCCCGGCGACCCCCACGACCGAGGTGATGCCTATGATCCGGCCCGAACGGCGGCGCATCATGCCGCGCAGGGCCGCGCGGCACAGGCGGAAGTAGCTCTCGAGGTTCACCTTGAGGACGGTGTCGAAATCCTCGTCCTTCATCCGCATCAGAAGCCCGTCGCGCGTGACCCCGGCGTTGGAAACCAGGATATCCAGCGGGTTCCCTGCGGCGGCCTCGGCGCCGGCGATCAGGCCGTCCACCGCCGCGCCGTCCGAGAGGTCGCAGGCGACGACGAAGGCGCGTCCGCCCAGCTCACCCGCCAGGCTCTCGAGCGCGCTCGCACGCGTGCCCGACAGCACCACCGACGCCCCCTGGGCGTGGAGGGCCCTGGCGATGGCCCCGCCGATCCCGCCGCTGGCGCCTGTCACCAGGGCCGTGCGGCCCGAAAGGTCGAACATCGCCGCCTCTCCTATGCCAGGGCCTTGGCGAAGGCCTCGAGGTCGGCCGGACCATTGAGGCTGAGCGCTTCGGCGTCCGGAGCGATCCGCTTGACCATGCCCGCCAGCACCTTGCCCGCGCCGGCCTCGGCAAAACGTGTGACTCCGCCATCGCCCGCCAGCCACTCGACGCTCTCGCGCCAGCGCACGCGCCCGGTCACCTGTTCCACCAGCAGCGCGCGGATGGCCTCGGGGTCAAGGGTCGGGCGGGCGGTGACATTGGTCACGATCGGCGCGCGCGGGGGTAAGATGGTCACCTCCGCGAGCGCCTCGGCCATCTCGCGAGCGGCCGGCGCCATCAGGGGGCAGTGGAAGGGGGCCGAGACGTTCAGTGGCACGGCCCGCGCGCCCAGGGTCTTTGCCTCGGCGATCGCCAGGTCGACGGCGGCCTTGTCCCCCGAGATGACCACGTTTCCGGCATTATTGTCGTTGGCCACCACGCAGACGCCGGCCTTCTCGCCGGCGCGCGCAGCCGCCTCGGCCAGGGCGACATCCGCCTTGGGCCCGATCAGCGAGGCCATGGCGCCGGCGCCCACGGGGACCGCCCGTTGCATGGCCTCGCCGCGCCGGCGAAGCAGGCGCGCGGTGTCCGAAAGGCCGAGCGCGCCCGCCGCCGCCAGAGCCGAGTACTCACCCAGCGAATGGCCGGCGGCGAATGCCGCCTTCTCCACTGGCACGCCGAATTGGCCCTTAAGCGCCGCCATCACCGCCAGGCTCACAGCCATCAAGGCCGGCTGGGCGTTTTGGGTCAGGGTGAGCTCTTCGATCGGCCCCTCGCGCATCAGTCGGAAGAGCGATTGGCCAAGCGCCTCGTCGACCTCGCCAAACACCTCGCGCGCTTGGGCGAACGCCTCGGCGAGCTCTGCGCCCATGCCGACGGCCTGGCTGCCCTGGCCCGGAAACAGGAATGCGAGGCTCATGAGCGGCCCCTTCGCCTCCCTCTTGAACAACGGAATCGCAAGCGACTCGAAGGCGCGGACGGTTAGGTGAAACCCCGCCGCCCGACAAGTCATCCGCCGCTTTGAACCGCCGGCCGCGCAATGGGCACTAAGGACCTGAAGCGTAGCCGGAAGTGCGCCGTCGGGGGCGGCGCCGCCCTGTTTCCCCTCGGCGGCTGAGGCTGATAGATTCGTTCGGAAACGACTGGAGGAGGAACACAGATGAAGAGACTCGCCGTTGCGATCGCCCTCGCGGGCCTGATCGCCGGACCCGCACTGGCCGCGCTGTCCCAAGGCCAGACCGCACCCCAGTTCACCGCCAACGCGTTCGTCGGCGGCAAGCCCTTCACGTTCAACCTGGACAGCGCCCTCAAGAAGGGGCCGGTCGTGCTCTACTTCTTCCCCGCCGCCTTCACCAAGGGCTGCACCATTGAGGCCCACGACTTCGCCGAAGCGGCGGAGCAGTACCACAAGATGGGCGCCACCCTGATCGGCATCACCGCTGGCAATGTCGACCGGGTCGGAGAGTTCTCCACCGTCGAGTGCCGTGCGAAGTTCCCCGTCGCGGCCGACCCCGGCGCCAAGATCGCGGAAACCTACCACTCGAAGATGGCTGTCCTGCCGTATTCCGAGCGCACAAGCTACGTCATCGCGCCCGACGGCAAGGTCATCCTCGCCTATACCGAGATGAACCCCGACCAGCACGTCGCCAAGACCCTCGACGCCGTGAAGACCTGGCGCGCCGCGCATCCGATGTGAGTTGACGCCCGTCCCTCCCCTGCGTGGGGAGGGACGCTTGGCCCCAGGCGCAGAGCTGCGACGCACTCGGCGTGAGCGCCTTCGAGGCCGGTCCCGCCAGGAATGGGCGACACGCAGGACCTTGCATTCCGGAGCGTTTGCGGCTAACCGCCTCGCCCTTCACGCGAAGGGCGGTCCCGCCGCGGAATGCCAAAGGGCTGGGAGACTCCTGGCCGCCGCATCGGGAACCATCGGACCGCAGCGCCCTCCGAGCGCCCGGCACGCCGCCCTTCGACATCGGAAAGGACGTCAATGCCGTATTACGAGCACGTGCTCATCGCACGTCAGGATATTTCCCCGGCCCAGGCCGAAGCCCTCAACGACGAACTCAAGAATCTGATCGAGGGCCAGGGCGGCCACATCGTGAAAATCGAGTACTGGGGCCTTCGCAACCTCACCTACCGGATAAAGAAGAACCGCAAGGGCCACTACTCCCTGCTGGCCATCGATGCGCCCGCGCCGGCGGTCAAGGAGATGGAGCGTCAGCTTTCCATCAACGAGGACGTGCTGCGGTTCCTGACCATCAAGGTCGATGCGCTCGACCTTGAACTCTCACCCATCCTCGCCCGGCGCGATCGCGAGCGCGACCGCCGCTTCGAAGACGTCCCGGCCTGAGGTCCGATACAGCCATGACCGATGAAACTGTCATTTCCGAATCCGGCGGCGGCGGTGGCGGCGGACGCCGCGCCTTCATGCGCCGACGCAAGGTCTGCCCGTTCTCAGGCGCCAACGCCCCAAAGATCGACTACAAGGACGTGAAGCTCCTGCAGCGCTACATCTCCGAGCGCGGCAAGATCGTCCCCTCTCGGATCACCGCCGTCTCGGCGAAGAAGCAGCGTGAACTTGCCAAGGCGATCAAGCGCGCGCGCTTCCTCGCCCTGCTGCCCCACGTCGTGAAGTAGGAGACCGACCGATGAAGGTGATCCTGCTCGAACGCGTCGAGCGCCTGGGGGCGCTGGGCGATGTGGTGAACGTCAAGGACGGCTTCGCCCGCAACTTCCTCCTGCCCAGGTCCAAGGCCCTGCGCGCGACCACCACGAACATGAAGGTGTTCGAGGCCCAGCGCGCCGAGATCGAGAGCCGTAACGAGGCCGCCCGCGGCGCCGCCGCCAAGGCGGCTCAGCGCATCGACGGCCAGACCTACGTCATGATCCGCCAGGCCGGCGACAGCGGCCAGCTCTACGGCTCGGTCTCCGGCCGTGACGTGGCCGATGCGGTGAACGCCGAGGGCGGCCGCATCGACCGCTCGATGGTCGCCCTCGACAAGCCGATCAAGACCCTCGGCCTGCACCAGGTGAAGGTGCGCCTGCATGCCGAAGTCGCGTCCACGGTGACGATCAACGTCGCGCGCAGCGTCGACGAAGCCGAGCGCCAGGCGCGCGGCGAGAACGTCATCACCTCGCAGTTCGAGGCCGAGCGCGCCTCGGACGCCGAGGCGGCCGCCGACATGCTCGAGGGCGGCGCCGGAAGCCAGGAGTTCTCCCGCGACGAGGACTGACCTCGCGGCTCGGCTCGCGCCGGACTGATCATTTCTGCCCGCCATGGAGCGCCCCGCCGGCTCAGTCGGCGGGGCGCTCTTGGTTTTGACGCCTCCAATTCAGCAATTTGCGTTGCAGTCGCGCACCGGAACGAACGCGATCTGCGTACCGTTCGGCGGAACAGGGTCTGTGAGGCGCTCCCCCGCTGGCGCCCAGACGCCCGTCGGGTCTATCGTCAAGTCATTATCGGAGCGGGCGATGTCGTCGATCACTGCGTCCCCGGCTCATCTGCGGCTGCTCGGGGATTTCGCACTCATCGCCGCCGATGGACGGTCAGTTCCCGTCACCAACCGGCGCGCGCGCGCCCTGCTCGCCTACCTCGCCCTCGAACCCGAGCACGCGGCTCCCCGCGAGCGCGTGGCCGGTCTGTTGTGGAGCGAGCGCGGCGACTCCCAGGCCCGGGCGAGCCTGCGTCAGTGCCTATTGGAGCTGCGCGGCATGTCGGCCGGCGCCGGGCTCGAACTCGTGGAAGCCACGCGCGACCGGGTCGCGCTCGCCTGCCCGAGCGTCGGGTCGGACGTGGCCGACCTCGAGTCGGCGCTGGCGAGCGGCGCAGTGGATCGGGCGGCGGGGATCCTCGCCGCGGCGGGCGGCTCGCGGATCCTCGAGGACGTGGAAGTCGGTGGCCTGTTTGGCGACTGGCTCGACCAGACCCGTGCACGCCTCGATCAGACACTCGCGCGGGCGGTGCAGGCGCTGATCGCGCGGCTCGAGGCGGGGGGCGACTGGGCGGGGGTCGATCGGATCGCCGAGGCCTGGCTGCGCCGTGAACCGCTCGACGAGGCCGTGGTCGCCGCAGCCATGCGCGCCGACGCGGCTCGGGGCGCAGTGGGCGTGGCGCACAGGCGCTACCAGGCCCTGGAATCCGCCCTGGCGCGGGAGCTGGGGGTGAAGCCTGGCGCCGTGGCCCGTGAAGCCCTGGCCGCCCTTCGCGCCGATCCGCCGCCGCCGGCCCCGCTCCGCCGCGAAGTCACCCCGCCGGCGCGGCCTTCGATCGCCGTGCTCCCATTCCGTAACATCAGCGGAGATCCGAGCCAGGAATACCTGGCCGACGCGATCACAGAGGACGTGACTACAGCCCTCTCGCGCGGGCGCTGGTTCTTCGTGGTCGCCTCGAGTTCGACCTTCACCTACAAGGGTCGCAACGTCGAGGCCAAGCGCGTGGGCGCAGAACTTGGCGTCCGCTACGTGCTGGAAGGCAGCGTGCGGCGCGCGGGAGAGCGCGTGAGGATCTCGGCCCAGCTCGTGGACGCCAGCAACGAATGGGCTGTGTGGGCGGACCGGTTCGACGCCGACCTCGCCAGTGCGCTCGGCCTACAGGACGAGATCGTCGAGCGCGTCGTGGTGGCGATCGAACCGGCCATGCTGCAGACCGAAGGCGCCCGCGCGACGCCCAAGGCGCTCGCGGACGCCACCGCGCTCGACTGCTTTTATCGCGGCATGTGGCACCTCAACAAAGCGTCGAAGGATGGCTACGAGGCCGCCGTTCCCCTGTTCCGGGAAGCGGTCGCGCGCGACCCGGAGCTCTCTCTGGGCCACATCGGCCTCTCGCGCATCCTCGGCAATAACGCGGTCTGCGGCTGGAGCGAACGGCCGATGGACGATCTGCGCGAAGCCCTGGCCGCGGCTCAGACGGCGATTGGGCTCGACGTCAACGACGCGTGGGCGCACTACGCTTGCGCCGGAGCGGCGCTCTATCTGGGCCAGCACTTGCTCGCGATGAGCTCGGCCCGGACCGCTGTCCGGCTCAATCCAAGCTTCGCGGACGCCCAGATCCGGCTTGGCCAGGCGCTCGTCTTCGCCGGACGCCCGCAGGAGGCCATCGCCCCGCTCCAGCGAGGCCTGCGCCTGAGCCCCTACGATCCGCAGATCGGTGTGAACCTGGAGCTGCTCGCCACGGCCCACTACCAGGCCCGCGACTACGTCAGGGCGGCCGAGGCGGCGCGCGAAGCGCTCGAGGCCGGCAATGCGGACGCGGGCCTCATGCTGGCGGTGAGTCTGGCGCAGATGGGCCGCCACGAGGAGGCCGCTCATGCCCTCCCCCCGCGGCGCAGGGACGAGGCCGCTCGCCGTCGTATCCAGACGCCCTACGCCGATCCCGCCGATCTCGAACACGTCCGCCAGGGCCTGCGCCTCGCCCGCAACGCACCCCACGCCTCGCCGTAGCTCGCCAAGGGAGACGCCTCCGACTAGGTGTCAAATTTTGTGCGATTGCGGTCCGAAATCGCTCCTCCCACCGCGGCGCCCCAAGGTCGTAGTGGGCGGCCGCACAACGCTCCACAGAGGGGAAACTTTACTGTGGAGAGACAGAGCCAGCCGCCGACGGCGCGCGAGCGTGGGCTATTCTCGCCTCCATGGCCCTGGTCCCAAAACTCGACCTTCGCCCGGCGGCGCCGGTGCTAGACGCCCCGCACGCTCCGGCGAATCTCGAGGCGGAACAAGCCCTTCTGGGCGTACTCCTCTACGACAACGCCGCCTACGAGCGACTCACCGACGCCCTGACGGCCGACCACTTCTTCGAACCGTTCCACGGCCGCCTGTTCTCGGCCATCGCCAGCCACATCCGCCGCGGACACCTGGCTGAGCCGATCCTCCTCGCCGAGCAGTTCTCCCGCGACCCGGCGTTCGAGGACCTGGGCGGCCTCAGCTACCTGGCCGACCTCGTCGTCCGCGCGCCCCCGGCGGCCAACGCCGGCGACTATGCGCGGGTCATCCACGACCTCGCCCTGCGCCGCGAGCTGATCCGCATCGGCGGCGACATCGCCGTCCACGCCCAGACTGGCGACGCCGACCGCTCGGCCAAGGATCAGATCGAAGCCGCCGAGCAGCAGCTCTATGCGCTGGCTGAGACCGGCGCAGCCTCCACCGGCTTCGTGGAATTCTCCAGGTCGCTCGCCGGCGCCGTGGAGATGGCCGCCGAGGCGTTCAAGCGCGACGGAGGCATCTCCGGCCTCGCCACCCGCCTCACCGATCTCGACAAGCAGCTGGGCGGCCTGCACCCCTCAGACCTGCTCATCCTGGCCGCCCGCCCCGCCATGGGAAAGACAGCGCTGGCGGCCAACATCGCCTTCAACGTGGCCCGCCACTACGCCTGGGAGCCGCAGCCCGACGGAGCGCGCAAGACCGTCAACGGCGGGGTCGTGGCCTTCTTCTCCCTGGAAATGTCGGCCGAGCAGCTGGCCATGAGGCTCCTGGCCGAGGTTTCCGACGTCCCCGGCGACCGCATTCGCAAGGGTGAGATCAACGCCTCGGAGTTCGGCCGCATCCGCGACGCCGCCGCCGAGATCGCCGATGCGCCGCTCTTCATCGACGCCACCGGCGGCCTCTCCATCGGAAAGCTCACCGCACGCGCCCGCCGGCTCAAGCGGACCTCCGGCCTTGACCTCATCGTCGTCGACTACCTGCAGCTCGTGACCACCGACGACGCCCGTATCGAGAACCGGGTACAGCAGGTCAGCCAGGTCACTCAGGGCCTCAAGGCGCTCGCCAAGGAGCTCTCGGTGCCGATCATCGCCCTCTCGCAGCTCTCCCGTCAGGTGGAGACGCGTGAGGACAACCGGCCCCAGCTCTCGGACCTGCGGGAGTCGGGCTCGATCGAGCAGGACGCCGATGTCGTCATGTTCATCTACCGCGAGGCCTACTACCTGCAGAACAAAGAGCCGCGCGAAGGCACCCCCGAGCACCTTGCCTGGCAGGAGAAGCTCGATCCTATCCGCAATCTCGCCGAGGTGATCATCGGCAAGCAGAGGCACGGCCCGGTGGGCACGGTAAGGATGCACTTCAACCCGGACCTCACGCGCTTCAGCAACTACGCCCGCGAGGGCCGCTACGAGCCGCACTAGCTTCGCAGGAGCGCGCGCAGCCTTGTTCGTGTAACGTTCCTCCAGGAACCGAATCACCCATGGCGCGCGACGGCCCCAATTTCGTCTGTCAGTCCTGCGGGGCTGTCCAGGGTCGCTGGTCCGGCCAGTGCCCAGCGTGCGCCGCCTGGAACACTTTGGTGGAGGAGACGGCGTCGCGCCCTCCTGGCGCCCTGGCGCCGGCGCGTGGCCGCAAGAGCCAGGGCCTCGCCTTCGAGGGGTTGGACGTCGAGACGCCCACTCCGCCCAGGATCGCCACCGGCGTGGCGGAGTTCGACCGCGTCTGCGGCGGCGGCGTCGTCCCCGGCTCGGCCATACTGCTGGCGGGCGACCCGGGCGTGGGCAAGTCGACCCTGCTGCTGCAGGTCTGCGCCCAGGCGGCTCGGGCCGGCGCACGCTGCGCTTACATCTCAGGCGAGGAGGCATCGGGCCAGATCCGCGCGCGCGCCCAGCGGCTCGGCCTCGCCGACGCCCCGGTGCAGCTAGCCGCGGAGACCGCCCTTCGCGAGATCATCGAGGCGCTGAAGGGCGAGCGGTTCGACCTCGCCGTCGTCGACTCCGTGCAGACCCTCTGGAGCGACGCCCACGAGGCCGGGCCGGGCTCGGTGACTCAGGTGCGCGCCTGCGCCACAGAACTCACGCGCCTGGCCAAGCGCCGGGGCATCGCCCTGGTCCTCGTCGGCCACGTCACCAAGGACGGCCAGATCGCCGGTCCCCGTGTCGTCGAGCATCTGGTGGACGCCGTCCTCGCTTTCGAGGGAGAGCGTGGCTATCCCTATCGCATCCTGCGCGGCGCCAAGAACCGCTTCGGGGCGACCGACGAGATCGGGGTCTTCGAGATGGCCGAGGCGGGTCTGCTGGAAGTGCGCAACCCCTCCGCGCTCTTCCTGGGCGACGGCGGCGAGCGCGCCGCAGGCGCAGCCGTCTTCGCCGGGATGGAAGGCTCCCGTCCTGTCCTGGTGGAAGTTCAGGCTCTCGTCGCCCCCTCGGTGTACGGAACGCCGCGCCGGGCCGTGGTCGGCTGGGATTCCGGGCGGTTGGCGATGGTTATGGCCGTCCTCGAAGCCCGCTGCGGTCTTGGATTCGCCACGCGTGACGTTTATTTGAACGTCGCCGGCGGCTTGCGCATCAACGAGCCGGCGGCTGACCTTGCCGCCGCTGCAGCCCTCGCCTCCTCCGCCCTCGACGCCGCCCTCCCGCAGGACTGTGTCGTGTTTGGAGAGATCAGTCTTTCCGGAGACGTACGTCCCGTGAGCCGAATGGAGACCCGCCTGAAGGAGGCCGCCAAGCTGGGGTTCTCCCGCGCCCTTGCGCCCGCCGCGTGCGAGGCCTCCGGCGCACGCGGCGTCACCGGTGTGTCCCGCCTGGCCGATGCGATCGCACGCATCGGCGACCAGGCCTGGGGCTGACAGGGCCATGCTGGCGTTCGATTGGGCGGCGGGAGGCCTTCTCGCCGCCTCTGCGGCGATTGGCCTCGCCCGTGGCGCGACCCGTGAAGTCACCTCAATCGTCGCCCTCGTCATCGCCGCCATCCTCGCCATCGCCGTCGGCCGGTTCGGCGATCCGCTGCTCCATCGGCTGATCCACCCCGACTGGCTGGCCAGGCCCGCAGGCATGGCCGTGGTGTTCGTGATCGCCTATGTCGCCCTTCGCCTGATCGGCGGCCTGCTCACCCGCGGCGTGCGGGATAGCGGCCTCTCCGGCCTCGACCGCGTGCTGGGGTTGACCCTGGGCCTCGGCCGAGGTCTGGCCGCCCTGGGCGCCTTCGCCCTGCTGCTTGGGGCATTCGTGCCAGCTCAGCGGACGCCGCCCTGGATTGGGCGGGCCCGCCTCTACCCTCTCGCCCTCGGCGCCGGCGCAGCCCTGCGCGCCGCAGCGCCGCACGCCCTATCTATGGCCCGGCTGGACACCCTGCCGGCGCACGCCGGCCCGGCGTCCGGGTCTCGTTCCCATTCCCTCGAAGTGGTGGAGGACCCGCGTTGAGCGCAACGCAATCAGATCGTCTGGTCTTCCCGTGCCGGGATCCCCTCGACGACAGCCCCCGCCTGGAATGCGGGGTCTTCGGCATCTACGACACGCCGGATGCGACGGCCTTCGTGGCGCTCGGCCTGCACGCCCTGCAGCATCGCGGCCAGGAGGCGTGTGGCATCGCCGCCTTCGACGGGATGCGGTTCCACACCGAACGTCACCTCGGCCACGTTGGCGACGCCTTCTTTGGAAGCGACCTGACCCGTCGTCTCCCCGGCTCCTCGGCGATCGGCCACACCCGTTATTCGACGGCGGGCGGCAGCTTCCTGCGCAACGGCCAGCCGATGTTCGCGGACCTCAAGACCGGCGGCGTGGCCATCGCCCACAACGGCAACCTGACCAACTTCCTGGCTCTGCGCGACGCCCT
>DASXGQ010000198.1:0-5120 GCA_036488995.1 Caulobacteraceae bacterium | reverse complement strand
CCGGTGCGGGCCAGGAAGGCGGCGAACCGGGCCATGGCCTCGAGCCCCGGGAGGCGCTCCACCGCTGACCGGTAGGCCTCCTCCGCCTCGGCCTGGCGTCCCAGCCCTTCGAAGGCGCGGGCGTAGGCGAGCGCCGCCTGGGGCGTGCGGCCCCCGTCGGCGTCCTGCTCGAGCCGGTCCAACACCGCGAGGGCGTCGTCGTAGCGGCGCATTTCGTTCAGGGCTTGGGCGCGGCCCAGCAGCAGCACCGGATCCTCGGCGTGGATGCCCTGGGCGGCCTGGGCGTAGAGACGTTCGGCCTCCTCGTGGCGGCCGAGGGCCGCGGCGGCTTTAGCCAGGCGCATCTGGTTGTGAACCGTGGGCGCCTGGGAAAGATCGGCGGACGCCTCGCGATAGTCCCGCCCCGGATCGAGCTGGGCCCGGGCCGCGGCGCTGGCGCGCCGCGCGGTCGTGCTCCCGAAGATCCCTGGCAGGACGATCGCCACGAGATAGACGATCCCGCCCAGGGGCTGCAGCATCAGAATTATCAGGAGCCAGTACATCTCCTGGCGCGTGCGCACGACGTGCACGCACAGGGCGATGGAGAACAGCAGCGAGAATCCGAAAATCGGGATCATCTAGGGTTCCGTTCCCCGGGCCGCGGCGCGGGGGTCGAGTTTCTCGGCCGGAGCAAGGCGCATCACCTCGGCCTGGTAGCGCTCGTCGTCCCCGGTCGCGAGCAGGGGAAGGGCTTCGGCGCAGGCCTCGGTGAGGGCCTTGACCCACGGCCAGTCGACCTTGTGGAAATCGGAGAGCACGTGGCCCATCACCCGGTCCTTGTGACCTGGGTGTCCGGTCCCAAGCCGTGCGCGCCTGAAGTCGGGGCCGATCTGGCCGGCGATCGAGCGGATGCCGTTGTTGCCCGCGGCCCCGCCGCCCGTCTTCATCCGGAAGCGTCCCGGCGCGAGGTCGATCTCGTCATAGAACACCACCAGGCTGGAGGGCTCGAGCTTGTGGAAGCGCAACGCCTCGCCCACGGCGTTACCGCTGTCGTTGTAATAGGTCTGGGGCTTGAGGATCAGGGCGCGCACCGATCCCGCGGAGGTGGGGACTTCCCCTTCCCGCACAAGACTGGAGAATTTCCTGCGTTCGGTCCCGAAACGCCAGCGCTCGGCGCAGGCGTCCACCGCCATGGAGCCGAGGTTGTGTCGGTTCTTCTCGTATCTGGGACCTGGATTGCCCAGTCCCGCCAGGATCAGCATGGCGTGTGGTCTCGCCCCTGGCTCTCAGGGACAGGGCGAGGAGGTCTACTCGGCCGTTTCTTCGGCCGACGCCTCTTCGGAAGCCATGGCCTTCGACGCCGCAATCGACGCTACCGTGACGTCCCTATGGTGCGCCGTGACCTGGACCCGCTCGGGCAGCTTCAACTCGCTTGCGCGGACGGAGTCGCCGATTTCCAGACCGGTCAGGTCGATCACGATCTCCTCGGGGATCGCATCGGCGGGGGCAAGGACTTCAACCTCGTGCAGGTTGATGTTCAGGGCGCCGCCGCGCTTGAGGCCGGGAGAGGCGTCCTGGTTGCGGAAGTGCACTGGCACGGCGATCCGCACTGAAGCGTGGGCGTCGACGCGGAATAGATCGAAGTGGACCGGCTCGTCGGTGACCGGGTGGAACTGCACGTCCTTGGCGATGACCGGCTGCTCCTCATCCTCATAGCGGAGGGTTACGAGGTGGCCGAGCAGCTTGCCTGTGTGCAGGGCCTTGCGGAATTCCGGCGCCTTGACCGAGATCGCGACCGGGTCGCGACCTGCCCCGTAGAGCACGCCGGGAACCAAGCCCGAATTGCGCGCGGCGCGCGCCTTGCCGGTGCCCGCACCCTCGCGAACCTGCACGTTGAGAACGATCTCGGCCATCGCCTTGCCTTCAAATGATAAAACGGCCGCCGGGCTGGTGCGCCTGGCGACCGGGGTCTGCGGCCTGCCGAGCTATCTCGGGCAGGCCCCGGAAAGAGGGCGCTCTCTTTACATGCGACGCCGTCGCCGCGCAACGGTCGGCGGCGCCGCGAATCACCTCAGGTCGGCGAACCGTGGTGGGTCGTGTGATGCGTACTGGTCGTGCGATGGTGACTCGAACGGTTCACGACCCGCGTCGGAGCCGGCGGCGGGGCGGGTTCGGCCGGCAGGTCGACCCCCGCGCCGGACGCCACGCACTCCGCCGGCTGCAGCATCTCGTGCCGGCCCATGCAGAAGATGTCCTCGTAGTTCGGCTTCGACACCGCCAGGCACTGGAAGAGGTCGCGCTTGGCCCGCTCGAGGCACAGCTCCGTTTCCAGGTCGTTACTCATGCTGGCGAGCTGGTCGTAGGCGTTGTCCGTCGCCTCGCCGAGGGCGGCGACGGCGGCGACCTGCAAGGCCCTCGCCACCAGGGGCGCATAGGGCGGAGCGAGAGGCTGTGCGGTGATCGGCAGGGGCTCAGCGCCCGTGGCCGCCTTCGTCAGGACGGGAATCTCGTCGGCGGCCGGCGCCATGCCCTGGGTCGATTCGGCCTCTACCGCGGCCAGGCGGCCCGGCAGGTCGACGACCTGGACCTTCGACCAGTCCTGGTGCTGCACGTCATAGGCCGCCTGGCGGATCAGCCGCCCGGTCTGGGTCAGGCGCAGGACCGTCTCGCCAAGCGCCTCGCGGGCGAGACCCGCGGCTTGGTCGGATCCCTTGAACTGGAAGACGTAGACCGGATTGGTGAGGATGTTGGCCACCATATCGCGACGGTGCTCGGGCGAATTGCCAGCGTCGCGCAGGGCCGCGACGAAGCTGGGCTCCTTCAAGGCGGCGATTGCGGCATAGGCGATCGCGCCGCGGATAAAGGCCTTGGGTTCGTAGGCCGCGCCGCTCTTGAGCGCCGACGAGACCGTCTCGGCGCTGGTGAAACCGGGCGAGGTGGCGCCCACACGCAGCATGTAGCCCTCGTAACCGGACGCATCGGCGATCAGGCGGTCAGGCAGGCCCACCGGTCCGGCGGGAGCTGGCGGAGGCGGCGGGGGCGCCTGCACGACCGGTTCCTTCTTGGGGCGGGCGTAAGCCGGAAAAGCCGGTGCGCCCGCCGCGAGCGAGGTCGCGGCGATCAGAACCAGGGCGCGGGCGGGAGTGAACAGACGCATCACGAACCTGCCGTGTCTTGCTGGAAAGTTGCAACTGGGGATGACTGCGCGAATCGCGCGTCCATCGGGCAAGATTGTGACAGGAAGAGCCCTTGGGACGCTAGGCCGCGCCTCACTTTAGAAGTGTCGCGCGAATCCCACAGGGGCTCCTTCGACTAGTCGAACAGTTTCGACACCGATTCTTCGTTGGCGATGCGTCGGATCGCTTCGCCGATGAGCTCGGCGCAAGACACTTGGCGAATCTTGGTGGAGTTGCGCAGGCGCCCGTCGTGATCGATCGAATCGGTGATCACGAGTTCCTTCAGGACCGAGGCCTCCACCCGCTCCGCCGCAGCGCCCGACAGCACGCCGTGGGTGACGTAGGCCGACACCTCGGCCGCGCCTGCGTCCATCAACGACTGAGCGGCGCTGCACAGGGTGGTCGCCGAATCGGTGATGTCGTCGAACATGATCAGACTGCGGCCGGCCACGTCGCCGATGATATTGGCCACCTCCGACTTGCCGGGCCCATGCCGGCGCTTGTCGACGATGGCGAGACCGGCGTTGAGACGGCTGGCGAGGGCCAGGGCGCGCACCACTCCCCCCACGTCGGGCGAGACGATGAGCACGTCGGCGTTCCGACCGTACTGGTGCTGGATATCCGCGGCCATCAGGGGCGCGGCCTGGAGATTGTCGGTCGGGATATCGAAGAAGCCCTGGATCTGGCCCGAGTGCAGATCCATCGTCAGCACCCGGTCCGCGCCGGCGCGGGTAATCAGGTTGGCGACCAGCTTGGCCGAAATCGGCGTGCGCCCGCCCACCTTCCGATCCTGACGCGCATAGCCGAAATACGGCGTGACCGCCGTGACCCGCCGCGCCGACGCGCGCTTTAGGGCGTCGATGCAGATCAGCAGTTCCATCAGGTTGTCGTTGGCCGGGTAGCTTGTGGACTGAAGGACGAAGACGTCCTCGCCGCGGACGTTCTCCTCAATCACCACCCACGCCTCGTTGTCGGCATAGCGCTTCACCTGGGCGCGCGTGAGAGGAACATCGAGCGATTGGGCGATCGCCTCCGCCAGTTGGCGGTTCGAATTGCCGGCCAGCAGCTTCATGGAGGTCTTCCCCTCGTCGTCCGGGCGTCCCCGGCGCGGGGCCGGCGTCGCGGAGCGAGCCTTTAGCAGCGCGCGCCGATCGAGCAAGGCTATGGTGTGGGCGCCCGATCGAGGTTTTGAGCGTTATCGCCCGATCCAGGCGTTCAACGGACACGAAGGAGAAGACGTGCGGATCATCGTTCTCATCGCCGCCGCGACGCTGGCCTGCCCAGCCGCCGGTCTTGCCGCGGGCGACGACCACGAGAGCTCTACGGCGCCCGCCACCGTAAGCGGAGCCTTCGGCAACACGATCGTCGAGACCTATCCCGACGGCCGCAAGGCGGCGGTCTGGCTCAAGTCCGATGGCACCTACACCGGACAGGGTCGCAAGCGTGACATGTCCAGCGGCCACTGGGTCGTGAAGAAGGGGCAGCTCTGCTTCCACCAGTCGCACCCCTTCGCCTTCGGCGCGACCTACTGCACGCCCATCCCCAAGGTCGGTCTTGGCGAGCCCTGGCAGACCAAGGCCTTCACCGGCGAGGAGATCACGGTGAGGGTTGAGCCTGGCCACATCGCGCCGAGCTAGAGCACCGCCTGCCCAAGGGGGAACGGGTTGGGCGATCAAGCGGCGCTCAAGGTTTTGAATCCAGAGCAAATTGTCTCCGACCAGGCGGTTCCGTCTGGTCGGAGTTTGCTCTTGGGCTCAGGGGCAGCGATTCGCTTTTCGGCAGCGGGGCCTTCGGGAGCGGCGTCACCGGAAGCCTAAGCTCGAGCTGCTCGCGGCCGAACACCACCAGGCGCGCGCCGGCGAAATTGATTACGAAGGCCACGGCGGCCGAGATCGTCAGGGCGACGAACGGTTCGCTTATCAGCCGCCCATGAAGCGAGCTGAGGGTGACGAAGATCCAGTAGTT
>DASXGQ010000187.1:0-4932 GCA_036488995.1 Caulobacteraceae bacterium | reverse complement strand
TCGGGATCATGGCCGGGAAGTTGAACGGCGTGATGCCGGCCGCCACGCCGAGCGGCTGGCGCATGGAATAGACGTCGATGCCCGGCCCCGCGCCTTCGGTGTATTCACCCTTCAGGGCGTGAGGGATCCCGCAGGCGAATTCGATCACCTCCAGACCGCGCTGCACGTCGCCGCGGGAGTCGGCGACGACCTTTCCGTGTTCGGATGACAGTAGCTCGGCCAGCTCGTCCATGTGCGCCTCCACCAGGCGCTTGAACTCGAACATGACGCGCGCGCGGCGCTGCGGATTGGTCGCCGCCCACCCCTCCTGGGCCTTCGCGGCCGCCTTGACCGCGGCGTCGAGGACTTCAGCCTCTCCGAAAGCGACACGCGCCTGGACCTCACCGGTGTTGGGATTGAAGACGTCGCCGGAGCGCTGGCCGACCCAGTGAGAAGAGCGGCCATCGATGAAATGCTCGATCTGGCGCATGGTGATGATCTCCTGGAGCGGCGGGGTCAGTGTGACGGGGCAAAGGGCAAGGTGGAGAGCACGCCGTTCCATCCAAGGGGTCGGACGACAAGTTGCGGCCCCTTCGAATCCTTGGTGGCGTTCACCGGCTCGTAAAGCGCCCGGATTTCCAACGGTTTGTCGGTGAGCACCGTCGTGAGGCAATCAAACGTGAAGCTGCGCGATCCGGAGGACCAGGCCGCGAGGTCCCGCCCGACGCCACAAAGCTGATCGCCCACCACAATCTCCAGCTGCTGGCGTGCGCCGGCGGCCTGGGCGGTCGAAGTCCCGGTCGCCTCGATCAGGTAGCGACCTGCGGTCATCGCCGGGATCTCACATCGCGTCTCGGCGGGCCCGACGATGCGGCAGGCCGACTGAGGGATCGTCGGCTGAGCGTAGCCGGCGAAGGCGCGGGGGAGCGGGGCGGGAGCCGCAGGCGTCGGCGTCTGGGCGCTGCGCTGCGCCACGGCGGGCGCGCCGGCGAGAACGAACAGGCAGAGCGCCCCGCGTCCCGCCGCCTTGTGGAAGGTGAGCGACATTGGCGTCTCTCTAGACGAGGCCCCGGTGGCGGGACAACCACGGCTCTGGGTTGCGCCTCGAGGAACCTCGCCATAACCCTGTCGATCGAGGCTGCTGAGGGGACGGATCGCCATGAAGACGTGGGGTTTCTGCGCGGCGCTTGTGGCGGTGCTCGCGACCGGCGCGGCCTGGAGCCAGCCGCAGGCGACGATCGAGTCCGGAACGGTGACGGGCGTCGAGGAAGGGCCGGCGGATGTCTTCCGCGCCATCCCCTACGCCGCGCCTCCGGTCGGGCCGCTTCGCTGGGCGCCTCCCGCGCCTGCGGCCCACTGGACCGGAGCGCGCGCGGCGGACAAGCCCGGCCCGGCGTGCCCGCAGAACGTGACTCCCGGACGACCCAACGCCGGAGGCTATGTCGGGCCCACGGACGAGGATTGCCTTACCCTCGACGTCACCGCGCCCCGCGCGGCCAAGAAGGCGCCAGTGATGGTGTGGATCTACGGCGGGGGCAACGTCGCCGGCGCAGCCAATCTTCCCAGCTACGACGCGCGCAACTTCGCCCGCGATGGGATCGTCGTGGTGGCGATGAACTATCGCCTGGGCCCGCTCGGCTTCTTCGCCCATCCGGCCCTCACCGCCGAGTCGCACGACCACCCCCTGGCCAACTATGGGCTGATGGACCAGGCCGCCGCCCTCAGGTGGGTCCGACGCAACGTCGCGGCCTTCGGCGGCGATCCCGACAACGTCACCCTGTTCGGCGAGTCCGCCGGCGGACTCGACGTGCTTCAGCTGATGGCGGCGCCCAGCGCGCGCGGGCTGTTCCAGCGCGCGATCGTCCAGTCGGGGGTCGGAGGCGAACCGATGCAGGACCTCAAGGCGGCGGAGGCTGATGGGGCGGCTCTGGCGACCCGCGCCGGTCTTCCAGGCGCTCAGGCCACGGCGGACCAATTGCGCGCCCTGCCGGTCCAGACCTTGCTCGCCGCAGCCCGGCGCGCCGAGCCCGTCGTCGACGGCCGGTTTATCGAGGAACCCCTCACCGTCGCTTTCGCCCGCGGCGACGAGGCGCGCGTGCCCCTGATCATCGGCTGGAACAGCAACGAGGCCTCGCTGTTGCGCGAGTTCGGCGCGAGCCCGGCGCAATGGATCGCCCGCACGCCCGCAGGCGTGAAGGCCTCCTACGGAGACGGAGAGAGCGAAGCCCTGTTGGCGCGCGACCTGTTCAACGACGAGGTGATGGCCGCGCCCGCCCGCTGGTTCGCCACCGAGCAGGAGGCGCACCGCGCGCCGGCCTGGCTCTATTACTTCTCCTATGTTCCCGAGCGGCAGAGAAACGAGCGCCTGGGCACGAACCATGCATCGGAGATCCCGTTCGTGTTCGATTCCATCGACGCGATTCCCGGCAGGTCGTCGATCGCGACGGTCAGCGAGCGAGCTGAGACCACCCTCGCCCATGCCTGCTGGGTCGCCTTCGCCCGCGAAGGGCGTCCAGACTGCGCCGACGGCCGGTGGACGCGCTTTTCGCCGGCGGACGGCGTCGTCTACGAGTTCGGCGACGCTCCCGGGCCCCACCCTCACTTCCGCGAGGCGCAGCTGAAGGCCCAGACCGCTTCCAACCACACGCTCTCGGCCTCCCCGTGATCGCCTGAGGTTGCCGGCCCGCGGAGGTCGCAGTAACGCTCCGCGCCTTGGCGCGGGTTCGGCCCGGCAGAGGATGTTCGAATGACGCAGAGACCGCCCGTGGCGATCATCATGGGCAGCCGCTCGGATTGGGCCACGATGAAAGGCGCAGCCGAGGCCCTGGACAGCCTGGGCGTGGCCTATGTGACCCGGATCGTATCGGCCCACAGGACACCTGACCGTCTCTACGCGTTCGCCCAGGGCGCGCGCGAGGCCGGTTTCAAGGTGATCATCGCGGGGGCCGGCGGAGCCGCCCACCTGCCTGGAATGACAGCCTCGATGACCGACCTGCCCGTCCTCGGCGTCCCGGTGGAGGTTCGCTCCCTTGGGGGGCTCGACGCCCTCCTCTCCATTGTCCAGATGCCTGCCGGCGTTCCGGTGGGGACGCTGGCTGTGGGCGCCCCCGGGGCGCGCAACGCGGGCCTGATGGCTGCGCGGATCCTGGCCCTGACCGACGCCGACCTCGCCGAACGCGTCGCGGCGCATCGGCGCGCTCTTGCCGAGGGCGTGCCAGAGTCGGTCGAGGACGCGTCGCGGAACTGAACGGCCCCATGAGCTTCCCACTCGCGCCCGGCGCAACGATCGGAATCCTTGGCGCAGGCCAGCTTGGCCGCATGCTCGCCATGGCCGCGGCCCGGCTGGGCTTCGATGTCGTCGTCCTCACGCCGGAGGAGAACTCGCCTGCGTCGCGCGTCTGCGCAGGCGCCATCGTCGCGGCGTACGACGATCTATCCGCCCTCGACGCGCTGGCGGATCGGTGCGACGTGATCACCTGCGAATTCGAGAATGTGCCCGCCCGGGCCCTGGCGCATCTCGAGCAGAAGGGCGCGGTGGTGGCGCCAGGTTCGCGGGCGTTCGGCCTCGCGCAGGATCGGCTGGCTGAGAAGACTTTCCTGAACGAGGCGGGTCTTCCCACGGTGCGCTTCGCCCAGGTGGACAGTGAGAAGGACCTGGACGCAGCGCTCGAGCACCTGGGCGCCCCTCTGCTGCTGAAGACGCGGCGAGGGGGCTATGACGGCAAAGGTCAGATCTGGGTGAGATCGGCCGCCGAGGCCGCCTCGGCCTTCGAAGCCATCGGCCGCCGTCCGGCGATCGCCGAGGCGCCGGCGGACTTCGCGCGGGAGTGCGCGGTCATCGCCGCCCGGGGTCGGGACGGACGGACCGCGCTTTATCCGCTCACCCGCAGCGAGCACGAAGGCGGCATCCTGCGCCGGACCGTCGCCCCCGCGGAGGCCGCGCCGACGACGCTCGCTTCAGCGGCTCAGGCGGCAGAGCGGCTCCTTGCGGCCCTGCGCTATGTCGGCGTGCTTGGACTGGAGCTCTTCGAGCGCGTCGACGGCTCGCTGCTCGTCAACGAATTCGCGCCTCGCGTCCATAACACGGGGCACTGGACGCTGGACGGGTGCGCCGTCGATCAGTTCGAGCAGCACATCCGCGCCGTCGCCGGCTGGCCACTCGGGCCGACCGACGCGCTCGCGCGCGTCGAGATGCTCAATCTCCTGGGCGAGGACGTGGGACGCTGGGAAGTCCTCGCTGCCGATCCCTCGGCCCGCCTCTGGCTGTACGGGAAGGCGGACGCCCGAGACGGCCGGAAGATGGGTCACGTCAACCTAGTTTCCCCGCTCGCTCTCTGAGAAGCAGTCCGTAGACTGACGGACACGAAAACACCACGTTGCCGCCACGTAAGCGAGGGCGTCTTACGATGGCGATGAAGGACGATAGCGAACAAATCACCAGGAAACTCCGCACGATCCTAGACAAACGTAGCTGAACTGCGTCAACTCCGAGACATTTTCGCCCCACCGCGGCCATACAAACTTCAAGAACACTTCATCCCGACACGGCGCCCGTTTCGCTAATCATTGCGGCGGGGCGGACAGCTTGCACGGCGAAGGCGCTCCCTCGCCGGTCGCGGCCGGCTGGCCGACGCACAAGACAATAGCGATCGGGGAAGACATGCAGCGATACTCTTTGTTCGCCGGCGTGGGCCGGCTTGCGCTCGTTTTCGCAGTTGCCGCCGCAACCAGCGCCGCAAGAGCCGAAGCGGCCAGCGCGGCGGATTCGGCGGCAAGCGCGTCGGCCGGCAGCTCGACCCTCAGCGGAGTGACGGTCGAGGGTGAGCTGGTGAGGACTGCGCCGGCCGTCCCGCCCCTGCAGACGCCGTATACGGTGAGCACGGTGACGGCCGCCGAGGTTCGCGCCCTGCCAGATGTTCCGACCATCAACATCCAGTCGATGTTGAACTATCA
>DASXGQ010000109.1:0-5335 GCA_036488995.1 Caulobacteraceae bacterium | reverse complement strand
AGCTTGGCCGCCGAGCGCATCAGGGCGCGGTGGAAACGGTGGCTGCGCTTCTTGCCTTGGGCGTCGAAGATCATCCGCACCGCCAGGCAGGCGCGCGGCTCGCCTTCGCGCAGCGAGCAGAGCCCGGCCGACAGGGTTTCGGGCAGCATCGGCTCGACGCGGTCGGGGAAGTAGACGCTGTTGCCCTTTGTGCGCGCCTCCTGGTCGAGCGCCGATCCGGGCGTAACAGCCGCCGCGACGTCGGCGATGGCCACCCATACGATCCACCCGCCGGGATTGCGGGGATCCTCGTCCGGCTCGGCGTAGACGGCGTCGTCATGGTCGCGCGCGTCCGCCGGATCGATTGTGATCAGCGGCAGACGGGTCAGGTCGGTGCGCCCGCTCGGACCCGGCAGGCGCGCCGCGCGGGCTTCGTCTTCGGCCGCGTCGGTAAAGCCGGTGGGGACGCCATGCGTGTGGATGGCCAGGACAGACGCCGCGCGCGGATCGTCCTCGCGGCCTACGGTCTCGACGACACGGCCTGACTTCGGGCCATAGGCGCGCGTTCGGGACGGTTCCACCTGAGCAAGCACAAGATCGCCGTCCGAAAGTTCGCGAGCCTCTCCAGGGAGAACGACAAGGCTCTCCTTCGATCTGCGGTCGACCGGCTCGATACGGATCTCGCCGCGCGCTTTACGCACCACGCCGAGAATCCGATGGGCGCTCTGACCCAGGCGCTTGATGAGGCGCGCCTCGATCTCGCCGTCCTCGGTGCGCTCGAACCGGACCAGCAGGCGGTCGCCCAGTCTGGGAGCGCCGGCCGCCTGTTCCTCCCGGGAGGGCGCGAGCCGGATGGGCGGGCGATCCCCGCCATCCTTCACCAGGCGTACGAAGAGGTCGCCATCGGCGTCGCGCTCAGCGACGTCCGCGACGCCCACGGGAGGGAGTTCGGCCTCTCGCCGGCGACGTCCCCGCGGCGGCGTGCGGGTCCGCCGGTCCCCGCCCCGGGGCGGTCGCTTCACGAAGCGCTCTTCTTCGGCGCGGCTCTCGACTTCGGCTTGGTGGAGGCCTTCTTTGGGCCGGCGGCTTTCGAGGCCTTCGCCCGCGCTGCCGGTTTCGCCGCCGAAGAGGCCTTGGCGGGCCGCCCCGCCGCCGCTTTGGCGGTCTTGCGTCCTCGCCCGCCGCCCGCTTGCTTCCCGCGAGCGGCTATGAGGGCGACCGCCTCGGCTAAAGTCAGCGCCTCGGGATCCGCCCCCTTGGGCAGAGTGGCGTTGACGTCCTCATGCTTGACGTAGGGGCCGTATCGGCCGGCCATCAGCTTGATCGGCTTGCCCGATTCCGGATGTGCTCCGAGCTCGCGGCCGGGGCTCGCCGCCGCCCGTCCGCGACCGTTCCCCGCGCGCTTCTCGGCGAGAAGGGCGACGGCGCGGTTGAGGCCCACGTCGAACACCTCCTCGGCGTTGGGAAGGTTGGCGTAGGTTTTCTGGTGCTGGACGTAGGGGCCGTAGCGGCCGATGCCAGCGAGGATCATCTCGCCATCCTCGGGGTGCGGCCCCACCTGTCGCGGCAGGTTGAGCAGGCGGAGGGCCTTGTCCAGGTCCATCGCCGCTGCAGGCCAGTCGCGCGGCAGGCTTGACCGGCGCGGTGGGTCCGCCGCCGCTTCGACATAGGGGCCGAACCGGCCGATCTTCAGCCACACGGACTGGCCGCTCGCCGGATCGATTCCCAACTCGCGGTCGCCGGCGGCTTCGCCGTCCTCGCCTTCGGAAGCGGCGATCGGGCGGGTGTAGCGGCATTCTGGATAGTTCGAGCAGCCGATGAAGGCCCCGTAGCGCCCCGTCTTCAGCGACAGGCGCCCGTTACCGCAGCTGGGGCAGCCGCGCGGGTCGAGGCCGTCGCCGCGATCGGGGAAGATGTGCGGTCCAAGCGCCTCGTTGAGGGCGTCGAGGATCTGGGTCGTTCTCAAGGCGCCGATGTCGCCGACAGCGGCGTAGAATTCCTGCCAGAACTCGCGCAGCAGGGCCTTCCAGTCGAGTTCGCCGGCGGACACCAAGTCGAGCTTCTCTTCGAGCGCGGCTGTGAAGTCATACTCGACGTAGCGGCCGAAGAACTGTTCGAGGAAGGCGGTCACCAGGCGTCCGGCGTCCTCAGGGACGAACCGGGCCTTTTCCATCCGCACATAGCCGCGGTCGCGCAGGACCGAGAGGATGGCGGCGTAGGTAGAGGGACGGCCGATGCCGAGTTCCTCCATCTTCTTGACCAGGCTCGCTTCGGAATAGCGGGGCGGGGGCTCGGTGAAGTGCTGGTCGGCGCGGACGGCGCGGATGTCCGCGTTCGCGCCCGCCTGGACCTGCGGCAGGCGGCCGGACTCCTCGTCCGCCGCGTCGTCCTTCCCCTCCTCGTAGAGGGTGAGGTAACCCGGGAAGAGAACAACCTGGCCGGTGGCGCGCAGGCCCGTCTGGGCGTCGGCGCTCTCGATCTCGATGGTTGTCCGCTCGATGCGTGCGGCCTCCATCTGCGAGGCCACCATGCGCTTCCAGATCAGTTCGTAGAGGCGGCCTAGATCCGACTCGAGGCGTAGCCGGCCGGGGTTGCGGTCGAGGCTGGTCGGGCGGATCGCCTCGTGAGCCTCCTGGGCGTTCTTGGCCTTGGTCTTGTAGATGCGAGCCGACTCGGGAACGTACTCGCGCCCATAGAGGCTGCCGATCACCGAGCGCGCCTCGTCCAGGGCTTCAGGCGCGGACTGCACGCCGTCGGTCCGCATGTAGGTGATCAGGCCGACGGTTTCGCCGCCGATGTCGACGCCCTCATAGAGCTTCTGTGCGGCCTGCATGGTGCGCTGGGCGGAGAAACCAAGCTTGCGCGCAGCCTCCTGCTGGAGGGTGGAGGTGGTGAAGGGCGGCGGCGGAAAGCGCCGGGCGGGCTTCTTTTCGACGCCGGCGATTGAAAACCGGCCAGCCTGGATTGCGGCCCTTGCATCGTTCGCGTCAGTTTCGGTCGTCAGATCCAGCCGCCCAAGGCGCTTGCCGCGATGCTTGACCAGGCGCGCCTGGAAAGGATCGCCGCCAGCCGCCACGTCCGCGTCGACGGTCCAATATTCCTGAGTCCGGAAGGCCTCGATCTCGATCTCGCGATCGACGATCAGGCGCAGGGCCACCGACTGGACGCGCCCGGCCGAGCGGGCGCCAGGAAGCTTGCGCCACAGCACGGGCGAGAGGGTGAAGCCTACGAGGTAGTCAAGGGCGCGGCGCGCGAGGTAGGCGTCGACCAGCTCCATGTCGATCGCCCGGGGGTGCTTCATTGCCTCCGTCACCGCGGTCTTGGTGATGGCGTTGAACACCACGCGCTCCACGGTCCGGTCCTTCAGCACCCGGCGGCGGGTCAGGTCCTCGAGGACGTGCCAGCTGATCGCCTCGCCCTCGCGGTCGGGGTCGGTGGCGAGGATCAGCCGGTCGGCGCCCTTCAGGGCGGCCGCGATATCGGAGAGCCGTTTGGCCGACTTGGAGTCGACCTCCCAACTCATCGCGAAGTCTTCGTCCGGGCGTACCGAACCGTCCTTGGACGGCAGGTCACGCACGTGCCCGTACGAGGCCAGCACGGTGTAACCCGGGCCAAGGTAACGGTTGATGGTCCGGGCCTTGGCCGGGCTTTCGACAACGACAACGTTCATGGACTGCAAAGCGTCGGGCTATTCTTTTCTTGGGCGGGCCAAGCCCGGACGGCGGCGCGGAAAGTGGGGGCGCGCCCCGGGCTGTGTCAACGCCAGCCTGAGACGAGACGGTACGGGAAACGCGTCAGGCGCGCACCGCCAGGCCCCCGCCGACCATTTCCGCGCGCCCTGCGAGGCACAGTTCCATGAGCGCAGCGGTCACCGCCGAGACCGGCGCGCCGGCGGCTCTGGCGAGTTCGTCGGGGGAGACCGGGGTGGCCGAGAGCAGGGCCTCGAGCGTCTCGGAGAGGCCGTCCGGGGATTGCGAGATCGTGGCGGCAGGGCGCGGGCCGGCCGCGGGGGCGCCTGGCGAGCCCGGAGCCTGCAGGGCCTCGAGCACATCCTCAACGCCTTCGACCAGCGTCGCGCCGTGGCGGATCAGATTGTTCGTCCCGCGCGCTCTCGGCTCGAGGGGAGACCCGGGAACGGCGAAGACCTCGCGGCCTTGCTCGCCGGCGAGACGGGCCGTGATCAGGGAGCCGGACCGGAGCTCCGCCTCCACGACAATCACTCCGATGGAGAGGCCGGAGATGATTCGATTGCGGCGCGGGAAGTCGGGGGCGCGCGCCTCATGGCCCATCGACTGTTCCGAGACCACGCACCCCTGCTGGATGAGCTGACGGTAGAGGTCCTGGTTCTCGGGCGGGTAGGGCTGGTCGACGCCTCCGGCCAGGACCGCGACGCCGCCCGTCTCGATCGAGCCCGCATGGGCCGCCGCATCGATTCCGCGGGCGAGGCCAGACACAACGATGAAGCCGGCCGAGCCGAGGCCCACCGCCAGTTCGCGGGCGAACCGGCGACCCGCCGCAGACGCCACGCGCGCTCCGACGATCGCCAGGCAAGGTCGGACGAGCAGGCGCGCATCGCCCAGCGCCCAGAGAAGCGGCGGGGCGCCGTCGGTGGCCGCCAGGGGCGCCGGAAATTCTGAATCCTCCGACAACAACAACCGGGCGCCGATGGCCAATCCCCGCTGCAGCTCTCGTTCGGCGTCCGCGACAGTCGGGATCCGGGGACTGGTCGATCGCCCACCGCGGCGTGCGAGGTCGGGCAGGGCTTCGATGGCTGCTCGCGCCGATCCAAATTGCGAAAGCAGGTTGGCGAAGGTCACCGGGCCGACGCCCTCGCTCCTGGCCAATCTCAGCCAAGCGATCTGGTTGTCGGTCGAGGAGCCCCCTTCTAGCGTCACGAGGCTGGCTTGGCGCGGCCGATGCGCGGCTCCTCGTTGCGCAGGAGCCGCCCGATATTTTCATGGTGGCGGATGAAGATCAGTACGGCCATGCCGACCGCGAGCGCCAGGCGAGCGGGCGTCGCCTCGTGGAAGAAAAGGAAGAGAAGCGGGGAGACGGCCGCCGCTGTGAGGGCCGCGAGCGAGGACATCCGGAAGATCGCGGCCATGGCGAGCCAGACTGCGCCAGCCGCGAGCCCAACCGGCCAGGCGATCGACAGGAGGACGCCGAAGAAGCACGCCACCCCCTTGCCGCCGCGAAATCCCAACCAGAACGGAAAGAGGTGTCCAACGAACGCCGCGCCGCCGGCGAGGACCGCGCCAAGTTGTCCGAAGGCTGCGCCACCCAGGAAGACGGCGACGGCGGCCTTTCCCATGTCCGCAACGAGCGTCAGGGCGGCCAACTCCCGACGGCCGGTACG
>DASXGQ010000224.1:0-4640 GCA_036488995.1 Caulobacteraceae bacterium | reverse complement strand
TACTCAATGGCGACGGCCTCCAGATAACGGCGTTCCAGGCGGTGATGGCGTTCGATCCGATTGCCATGGGATTCGCTGGCGTCGCGCTGGTGGCCTACATGTCGAGCCTCACCAGCCTCGGCTACACGGCCACCCAGTATGCGCTGCTCACCTCGGCGCTGACCTGGAGCGGCAAGTTCCTGAAGGGCTTCTCCGGCGCCATCGTCGAGGGCCTCCAGCACGGCCGGACCCTGCTCGAGGCCTACGGTCTCTTCTACGTCCTCAGCGGCGCGATCGGGCTACCTGCGATCGCCTTGTGCGTCTGGCTGGCGATGACGCACAGACCTCGTCCCTCCCCTTCTGGGGAGGGTGCTTCCGCGTAGCGGAAGCGGGTGGGGAACCCTGGGGACAGGCGCCGGCGCCGGTGATGATCTACACTTCCCCACTCGGTCTCGCTGCGCTCGACCACCCTCCCCAGAAGGGGAGGGACGGGCGTACTCAACCCTTCAAGAACTCCCGCGCCGCCAGGGCAAACGCATCCGGAGTGTCCAGCGGGATGGGATGGCCCGCGCCCTTGATCTCGACGAAGCTCGCCTGCGGGATCACCTCGATCATCCGCTTGGCCACTTCGGGAGCGAGGATGTCCGAGTCCGCGCCGCGCATCAGCAGGGTCGGAACGGCGATCTGACCGCAGGATTTCCACGCCGCTTCCGGATTGCGCGGGCGCAGCGTGTTCCCTGATCTCAGGGCGCGGTCGTAGCGATAGGTCCAGCGTCCGTCGGCGGTTCGCATCAGGTTGTTGTCGACCCGGTAGCGCTGGTGCGCCTCCGGCGGGACTGAGTTGACCGCGCGCGCGGCGGCGAAGGCGGCTTCGCGGCTGTCGAACACGTCACTCGCCCGCACCCCTTCGCGGATGCGCGCGCCGCCCGAGGCGATGATCTCCGGACCGATATCGACGATGACCAGCCTCGCCAATTCGCTTGGACGCCGACCGGCGTACTCCATGGCCACCATGCCGCCCATCGAGAGCCCGAGCAGGGTGAACCCCTTGAGGCCCAACGCCGCGACGAACTCCACCAGGTCGTCGGCCATGTCCGCCACGCCATAGGCGTCCGCGGGCGCCCAGTCGGTCTCGCCGTGGCCGCGCTGGTCGAGGGCCAGAACGCGGTAGCGGTCGCTCATCGCCTCGGCGAAGGCGTCCCAGGAGCGGGCGTGGCCGGTGAATCCGTGCAGCAGGACGAGATCCGGCGCACTCGGCTTGGCAGGCGCCCAGTCGCGGTAGCGGAAGCGCAGCCCCCGCATTTCGATCATCTCGTCGCGCACCGCAGCCATCTGTGTCTCCTCCTGATTTTGGAAGGAGCTTAAGGCTCAGTCGCGCCGCCCGTCACCCCCGGTCGTGACTGCGGCCGAAGTCGGGCTCCGGTGTCTCCTGGCCCGCGTCGATCACCCCGCGGCGGATCTCGCGGGTGCGGGTGAACAGGTCCTGCAGCTTCTCGCCCTCGCCCCAGCGGATCGCGCGCGAGAGAGCCTGCAGGTCCTCGGTGAAGCGGCCGAGGATCTCCAGCACCGCGTCCTTGTTGGCCAGGAACACGTCCCGCCACATGATCGGGTCTGACGCGGCGATGCGGGTGAAATCGCGGAAGCCGCCGGCCGAATACTTGATCACCTCGCTGCGAGTCACCGCCTCGAGGTCGGCGGCCGTGCCGACGATGTTGTAGGCGATCAGGTGCGGCAGATGGCTGGTCACGGCCAGCACGAGGTCGTGGTGGCGCGCGTCCATCAGGTCGACATTGGCGCCCAGGGTCCGCCAGAAACCTGCCAGCCGGTCTACCGCCTCCAGGTAGGGCGCGTCGTCCCGATCCATCGGCGTGAGGATCGTCCAGCGGTTCTGGAACACGCCCGCGCGCCCGGCGTCCGGACCGGAGGTCTCGGCGCCTGCGATTGGGTGGCCAGGCACGATGAAGATGTCCTCGCGGTCCAGACGCGAGAGGCCCTCGCTGACCGCGGTCTTCACCGAGCCGACATCCGTCACCGTGACGCCGGGCGCCAGGGCGCCGGCCACGGCCTGGGCGGCGGGGGCGATGGAGAGGGGCGGGGCGGCGAAGAGCACGAGGTCGGCGCCTCGCACCGCCGCCTCGCCGGAGGCGCACACCTCATCGGCGATCCCCAGCTCGGCCACGCGCGCACGCACGGCCTCGTTGGAATCGAAGACGGCGATCTCGCCCACGGCGTTGCGCTCCCTGGCGGCGCGCGCGACCGAGGAGCCGATCATGCCGCAGCCCACCAGGGCCAGGCGCCGGTAGATGGGGCTGGCTGGCTCGCTCATCCTGCGCGGCCGAGAAGCTCGCCAAGGGCCTCGATGATCGCCCGGTTGTGCTCTTCCAGGCCGATGGTGAACCGCAGGTGGTTCGGCAGGCCATAGCCGCCCACCCCGCGCACCAGCAGGCCGCGCGAGGCGAGGAAGGCCTCTGCGTCGGCGGCCGTGCGTCCCGCCGTCGTGGGGAAGCCCGCGAGGACGAAGTTCGCGGAGGACGGGACCACCTCGAGGCCAAGGCCGCCCAATTGCTGGGTCAGCCAGGGCCGCCATTGCTCCACGTGGGCGAGGGAGCGGGCCGCAAACTCCTCGTCGCCGAGAGCCGCGATGGCGGCGACCTGGGCCGGGATGGAGGTGTTGAACGGCAGGCGAAGGCGATCGACCGCCTCGGCCGTCGCCAGGGGCGCGTAGGCCCAGCCGACGCGAAGCGCGGCCAGCCCGTGGATCTTTGAGAAGGTGTGGGTCACCACGACATTGGCCGCATGACGCGCCAGCTGCAGCCCATCGCTGAAGGCCGGATCACTGCAGAATTCGGAATAGGCGCCGTCCAGCACCAGCATGACGTCCGCCGGCAGGCCCGCGTGAAGCCGCTCGATCTCGGGGGCGGAGAGGATGGTGCCTGTCGGATTGGCGGGATTGGCGATGAAGATGAGGCGCGTGCGGTCGTCCACCTCTGTCAGCAGGGCGTCGACGTCGATGCGGTAGTTGCGCTCGGGCGCCATACGCACCTCCGCCTCGTTGGCGCGGGCCGCGATGGCGTAGGCGCCAAAGCCGAACTGGCCCTGGATGATATTGTCGCCGGCCTGGAGGTAGGTCTGGGCGAGCATGGCGAAGATTTCGTCGGTGCCGCAGCCCAGGATGATGCGCTCGGGTTCGATGCGATAGTGTTCGGCGATCGCGTCGCGCAGCTGGTTTCCGCGCCCATCCGGATAGGTCGCCAGATCGTCCATCACCGAGGCGAAGGCGGCCTTTGCCAGGGGGCTGCACCCCAGCACGTTCTCGTTGGCCGAAAGCTTCACAGGCTTCTCGACCCCCTCGGCGGAGGCGCGGCCGGGCTTGTAGGGAATGATGTCCAGGATGCCGGGTCGCGGCGCAGGCGCCGCGCGCGGAGTGGAGGAAGGCGCGTTCATGCGCGCCTCTAGGGCCAATGCGCCCCGCCCCTGTCAACCGCGCTGGTCAGAACAAGCGTGGCGAGGGACCAAGCGCCACGGGGCCCAGCGTCGTTCGGCCGGCCTCGAAATGCAGGACGAGGGTCGCCTTGGGCCCCCCTCGCACGCCGGAGACGGCCAGGGCGGAACGGGTCGTCTCGGGGGAGAGCGTCCCCTGCGCGCCCATCGCCCCGATCACCTTCTCCGCCTGGCGCAGGGAGAGGGTGAGGGCGCCCCGGAGCCGCCCGTCGGGACCGATGGCGATCGTTCCGGGTTTGGCGTCGATCAGGGCCTGGCCGGCCAGCAATCGCAGGTGGCGCACATCCGCGGCGCCGTCGGCCTGCGACCAGTTGCGCAGGGCGTTGGGCCAGCTGTCGCCGGCGAGGGCGTCGGCGTGACTGTAGATCAGGTCGGCGACGAAGGTGACAGGCTTGCCGTCGGCGATGCGCGCCAGCAGGCCGAAGAGCCGGGCCTGCGCTCCGTCCACCTCGAGATAGGCGGCTCCCTGGTTTTCGGGGCCGGCCTTGGCGTGGAGGTGGAACTCCTGGGCGTGCGTCAGAAAGAACGGCTGTGCGCCGGGCGGGGTGGAGAAAGCGAGGTCCAGTCCCTCCACGGAGAGGCGCGGTGGCCGCGCGCCGATGTCCGACAGGCTCGCGCGCAGGGCCTTGCCGGTCACCACGAGCGGCCCGGCGCGTCGACGGCCGATCACGACGCCGTCGGGGGCGTAGGCGACCCAGTGGTCCGGCGAGAACAGGAAGGCTTCGGCCTTCAGCCGCGGGGCGGCGAGGCTCCAGCCGGAGCCGTCCCACGCGTGCGCGTCGGTGAGGTCGACATCGAGCCTGAACGGAAAGCCGTGGACTTCTGCGCCGCCGAAGGAGATCGCCACCGGCGAGCCTTGGGCCTGCGTCCTCGCCGCCTCGAGCCCTGTGAGAAGTCTCTGGCGGGCGTAGAACCAGGCCCCCGCGAGCGCGATGAGGGCGATCGCAAGCAGGACGATCGGTATCCACAAGCCCAGCCGTCGCGGTCGCGGGCTCCTTGCGGTATCGGGCTCGGTCATGCGGGGCGAACGCAGAAGGATCGGTCCATGGGCCGCGATATGAGCGATCTCGACGCAGCCGGCCATGCGGCGGATGCGGCGCATGACGCGCACGCGCCGCAGCGGTGGGTGTACGGCTACGGCTCGCTGATGTGGCGTCCCG
>DASXGQ010000217.1:0-25816 GCA_036488995.1 Caulobacteraceae bacterium | reverse complement strand
CATCGACGCCATCTGGCCGTCGCGGAACAGCATCATCGTCGGAATGCCGCGCACGCCATAGCGCGCGGGGGTGGTCGGCGAATCGTCGATGTTGATCTTGGCCACGGTGAGCTCGCCGGCGAGCTCGCCAGCGATCTGCTCCAGGGCCGGGCCGATCTGCTTGCAGGGACCGCACCACTCGGCCCAGAAGTCCACCAGGACGGGGCCCTTCGCCTTCAGGACATCGGTCTCGAAGGTCTGGTCGGTGACGGCGACAGTGCTCATGGACGAATCCTTTCAGGATCCTCGTTCGGTTGCGGAGGCCAGGATTTAGGGCTGCGCCGCGCTCCGTCAACGTCGAGCCTGTCGCATGCGCTCCGCGCGGCGCCCAGTTTTCCTCACGCCGCCTTCAGCGGAGACCCCCACGCCGATTCCTGAAGCGTTCGCCCGGCGTACAAGTCCTAGACGGGTTCGTCTGAGAAGTGCGGCTCGGCGAGCGCGAGCGCGAGCGCCGGGGACTCGGGGGCCGATCGCCGCCGCAGCTCCATCAGGGCGGCGTCCATCATCGCCTGCGGTACGGGCATCAGCCGTGGGCCATCGGTCCAGACGAGTGCGGCTTGCACGGGGCGGCCGGGATAGGTCTCCCGCAAGACTGCGACATAGAGGGCCAGCTGCAGCACGTAGCCGGGGTCTGCGGCCTCGATCCGGACCGGCGCAGGCCGGTTGGTCTTGAAGTCGACGATCAGGACCTTGTCGGGTGCGACGACCAGACGGTCGATCCGGCCGGCCACGGTGATTCCAAGCCCGCCGGGCCGACCCGCAATCCCCACCTCGGCCTGAGAGCCGGGCCCGAACACAGCGGAAAACCGCTCGTCCTCGAGCACGGCGAGGGCTGCGGCGGCCATCTCGGCGCGCTGCGCCTCTGTGAGGTCCATCTCGCGGCGAAGGCTGGCCGCGGCCGCCGCGGGCCGGTCTTCCGGGGCCACGTCCGGCAGCCGTTCCAGCAGTCTGTGGATGATCTCGCCCCGCCGGTAGCGGCCCAGACCCCCCGCAAGGGCGAGGGGCGAGGGGGCCGCACCGGTTTCGAAGTCGGCGAGGGTCGTGGGCGAGGCGGATCGGGGCAATCTCTCCCGGGGCGCTGGGGCGCGCGCGAAGTCGGGCAGGATTGCGCCTGTCGCAGCAGAAGCCTCCGCGGCCGGCGCGGGAAGGGGGTCGGCCCCGAATCGGCGGCCCTCGGCTCCGTCGGAAAGACTGAAGCCGTGGGTGTCGAGGCGTTCGAAAGCGCGCTCCACATAGTCGCGCCAGCTCCGTTCGAAGAACCGCGGCTGGGTCTGGATTCCGGCGATGATCAGTCGGTCGCGCGCCCGGGTGAGGGCCACATACAGCAGGCGCGCGGCCTCCCGCTCGACGGCCTCGTCGCGCCGGGCGCGCGCGTCCGCCGACGCCGGGCAATCGCCCACCTTGCGCGGGGCGAACAGCAGGCCGCCGTCCGCGGTGGCGAGGAGAGCGTCTCCCTGCCAGCTGGTGCGCATGGTCGTGTCCGGAAGGATGACGATCGGCGCTTCGAGGCCCTTGGCGCCGTGCGTCGTCATCACGCGCACCGGCCCCCCGTCCTCCTGGCTCTCGTCCTGCTCTCTCTTGATCGAGATATCGGACGCCGACATCGCCGCCAGGAACCGCTCCAGGTCGCGCACGCCGCGGCCTTCGGCGTCCAGCGCCTGGGAGACGAAGGCGTCGATCGCCTGTTCCGCCTCGACGCCCAGGCGGGTGAGGAGGCGCTGGCGCATGGTCCGCCCGTCGGCGTCCAGGCGCTGCAGGGCGCCGCTGTAGAAGTCGAAGGGCGCCGCGCTGGCGCGCGAGACCGCCCAGCCGGCCAGCTCGGCCGCAGCGGACCACTCGGCCCGTTCGCCTGAGCGTTCGATGAGAGCGCCCCAGAGCGAGCCGCGGCGGCCGTACGCCAGGTCAAACAGGCTCTCGTCCGAGACGCCGCAGAAGGGGCTTCGCAGCAGGCCGGCGAGGGTGAGGTCGTCGCCCGGGAAGCGTGCGACGCGCCCCAGGGCCATCAGGTCGTCGAAGGCGCCGTGTTCTGTGAGGGCGAGTCGGTCGGCGCCCGCCACGGGGATCCCCTCGCGCTTGAGCGCGCGGATGATCTCCTCGAAGACCGCGCCGCGCCGACGCACCAGGATCAGGAAGTCGCCCCAGGCGCAGGCCCGGCGGCCCCCGCCGCGGCGTGCGCCGACGCCGTCGCCGCGCTTCACGGCCGCGCGGATCTCGACCGCGATCCGACGCGCCAGACGCCTGGTCGCACTGGTGGGCGGATCGCTGTCCACGGGCGACCAGGGATCGACCTCCTCCGCGGGAACGTCGATCTCGAGCGGCCAGAGATCGACGCATCCATGATCGGTCCGGCGCGCGACGTGGCGGGGTGCGATGTGAAGGACATTGTCGCCCTCGCCCGGACTGATCCCAGCGCGGGCGGTAGGATCGTCGAACACCGAATCGACGAAGGCGAGGACCTCAGGCGCCGAGCGCCAGCTCTCCAGCAGGCGCGACTGGCGGAAGGTGCGTCCGCTCTCCATCGCGCGTGCTTCCAGGGTCTGGGCCTCCAGCGCCAGGCGCTCGGGCGCAGCGCCCTGGAACGAGAAGATCGACTGCTTCTCGTCGCCGACGACGAAGACCGTCCGGCGGATCTGCGCCGCGGCGGCGCCGGCGAAGAACTCGTCGGTCAGGGCGCCCAGGATCGCCCATTGCTCGGGCGCGGTGTCCTGGGCCTCGTCGAGCAGGACGTGGTCGAGCCCGCCGTCCAGCTTGAAGAGAACCCATGCGGCGTCGGCCCGGCGGGTCAGCAGGTCCTCGGCCCGCGCGATCAGGTCGCCGAAATCCAGCGCGCGCCGCACGGACTTGGCCCCCTCGTAGAGGCCCCCATAGGCGCGGGCGAGGGTGAGGACATGGACCGTGTCCTCTGCCACCTTCGCCGCCTTCAGGCGCTCGCAGGTCTCAAGGCAGCGCTGCTGTTCTTCCTTCAGCCACGTCCGCACGGCAGGATCGATCGCGTTGGTTCCAAGGCGGGACCTCGGCTCGCCCGCGGAGGTGAAGAAGACCGCGCGCACCTGCTCGAAGGCGCATCCCGGCTCGACCGCGGCGATAAGGTCAGCGAGCTGCTGGTCGGTCTTCGCACCGCTGGCGGCCAGGACGTCCCTGGCGCGGCGCCAGCTGATCCACCGAAGGCGCGCCAGAGCGTCGGCCTCGATCGCCTCGAGGCTCTCCACCTCCAGAAATCCGCAGCGCCGCCAGACGTCGATCAGGTAGCCGCCGCGCTCCTCGCTCGCGTTGGCATAAGCCTCGATCGCCACCCGCCGGCTCTCGAAAGCGGCCAGGAGGCCTTCGAAGCTGCGCCAGTCCAGTTCGACGCTCAGGTGGGCGTAGGCGCGCCCGACGGGGCTGTCGGGCGTGGCGAGGGCGAGTTCCGCCAGCTCCGCGCGCGCGGTCCTCGAGAGATCGGCGGCCGCCAGGCCATCCAGAACGGCGAACCCCGGCGAGACCCCCGCCTCGAGCGGAAAGCGACGAAGCAGGGCCTCGCAGAAGGCGTGGATGGTCTGGATCTTCAGGCCGCCGGGTGTCTCCAGGGCGCGGGCGAAAAGGGCGCGGGCGAGGGAGAGGTTCGCATCCGGCTCGCCGATCTTCGCCATCTCCTCGGCGAGGGGGGTGTCCTTCATCACCGCCCACCCGCCCAGCATGTCGAAAAGGCGCCTTTGCATCTCCGCCGCCGCGGCCTTGGTGTAGGTCACGCAGAGGATCGCTTCGGGTCGCGCCCCCGCCAGCAGGACGCGTGCGACCCGCTTGACGAGGGTGGAGGTCTTGCCCGAGCCGGCGTTGGCGGTGACGAAGACCGAGGCGCGCGGATCGGAGGCGGCGGTCTGGGGATCTGGGCCGCTCATGCCGACTCTCCGTCGCCCTCGCCGATCACGTGCCACTCCCACACGCGGGCGAGGTGGTCGTAGTCGCCGTGGCCGCCCACGAACTGCATGGCCGCGCGGGAGAGATAGCCGGTCTCCAGCCGGTCGAAGTGGGCGACCCGCCGCGCGAGGCCCGCCAGGGCCGCCGCGGCGAGCTGGTCGGCGTCGCCGCTCGCCCGGTTCTCCACCCGGCCCGGGATTCGCCCCCCGCTCACGCGGACATAGACCAGTTCGCGCGGCGAAAGCGGACCCAGGGCTTCGAACCCTCCGGCCGCAAGAATGGCCGCCGTGAGCGTCAACTGCGGCGAGAGGCCGGCCTCCACCACCTTCCGGCTGGGCGCTGCGCCGGTCTTGAAATCAAGGATGTCCGCCTGCCCGCCGCGCACCTCAATCCGGTCCGCCCGGGCGGTGAGGGTGAACGACCCCAGCGGTCCATCGATCGCTGTCCGGCCCTGGGTTTCGACCACCACGCGCGCGCCCGGACGTCGCTCCCGCTCGAAGCGCACGACCCACGGCGCCAGGTTGGTCGCCAGCGCCATCTCTCGCGCCAGGGCCGCGGGCGGCATTCCCGCCTCCGCCAGGGCTTCGATCAACAGCCTGGCGAATTTCGCCTCGGCGTCGTCGGGCAGCAGGTCGGGGTGTTCGCGGGTGAACCGCTCGAAGGCGGCGTGGGTGGCGGTCCCGCGCGCGAGGGCTTCCACCGGAGCGTCGGGCGGATCGAGCGGCCTCAGGCCAAGGATATGGCGGGCGTAGAGGCCGTAGGGGTCGCGCACCCAGCGCTCGATCGCGGTGACGGGCAGTTCGCGGGGCCGCGCTTCGAGAGGCGGTGTCGGCCGCGGCCGCCTGGCCGGGGCGAGCTCCGCCGGCGGGTCCGCCAAGGGTGCGTCGAGCGCGCGCGCCCAGGCGATGGCGTCGGGCCGGCCTGCCGGAACGAAACCGGCGCCCCGGGCAAGTGTCCGAAGCCGCCACAGCCACCGCGAGGCGACCGCCGGCGCGCCTCCGCGCCGCTCTGTGTTCACCAGCACGACGTCGGGCGCGGCCGCCGCCTGGGCGAAGTCATGCGCCGACAAACCGATGCGGCGCTCCGGCGGCGGCAACCCGAGGCGCTCGCGCATGGGGCGGGAAAGGAAGGGATCGGCGCTCGCCGTGGGAGGCCACACGCTTTCTTCCAGCCCCGCCAGGATCAGGCGATCGGCGTGGGTGAGGCGGGCTTCGAGAACGCCCAGGATTCTCAGCCGCGGATGGGCCGGCGGGCCGGCGCGTAGCACCTGGCGGGCCAGGAGGCCCTCGAACAGGTCCGCGAAGCCGGTGGCGGTCGCCTCCGGCAAGGCGCCGCTTTCGTGGATCATCGAGGCGAGGAGGCTCGCCGAAGCCTCGCCGGCGGGACCGATCCAGGGCGACTCGCCGTCCGTCCCCCGGCAGATCGTTTCGAGCCCCTCGGCGAGCGCGGCCGCGGCGGCGGCCACGGGCGCCGCGCCGTCGGCGAACGGGGCGGCGAGGGCTTCCAGCAGTGCGCGCGCCCTTCGGGCCAGGTCAATGGCGGCGTCGATCGAGCGATCGCGCGCGCCGCCGGTTTCGCCCTCCCGCTGCGCCCGGTCGAGGCGCGCTTCCAGAGCCTGCCAGTCCGTCGGCCGCGGACCGCGCAGGCCGCTGCGTTCGAGCCGTCGCCGGGCCGCGGCGAGTTCGGCAAGCCCAAGGTCCAGGCGTGTCAGGGGGTGCTTGAGCAGAGCGAGCAGCAACGCCGGATCCAGGGGCTGGGCGACGGCGCGCGCGAGCAGGGTCGACAGGGTCGCGATGGGGGTCGCCGCCAGGGGCCGGCCAGCGGACACGTCCGCCTCGATCCCCCAGCGGGTGAGGCGCACGCTGACCCGTCGCGCCAGGCCGACGTCGGGGGTGATCAGGGCGCACGTCAGCCCGGGCGTCTCCAGCGCCTCTCGCATCATCAGGGCGATGACGGCGGCCGCGTCCTCCTCGTCGCGGGCGGTCACCAGGCGAAGTCCATCGAGTCCCTCGACGATGGGATCGACGCCGGCGGCCGCGCCTTCGTCGCGAATGCTCCCGATCAGGGGCAGCCAGTCAGCCGTCGCCTCGGGCGGGCGCAGGGCCTCGTTGATCAACCGCCGGCGCCAGCGCCCAGCCGCCTCGCGCTCGGCCGCCAGGTCCCAGGGGTCGACGTCTCCGCGGTCGAGACCGGCCCGGGAGAGCAGCCGCTTCATGGAGCCCTGCGGGTGGGCCTCGCCTACCTCCGCCCAGGCGCTCTCCGCCAGCGCGGTGTCCAGGCCCGGCAGGACGACGCAACCCATCGGCAACCCTGCGATCGTCGCCATCAGGTCCGCGGCCGCGGGCGTCGAGCCTGTGGAGCCCGCGAGCACCACGGGATGGTTGGGCGCCCGCTCAGCCCAGCGAGCTGCGAGGCGGCGCAGCAGACGCACCCGCCGCGCCTGGGGATCGCTCATCCCCAGCGCCTCTAGCCGCATTGGCCACTCTTCGAGGGCGAGGGTGAGGAAATTCGCCGAGATGGCCCAGTGCCTGGCGAGTTCGCCCTCCGCGAGGGCCGCCACGGCGGCCGCGTCGCCACGCTCTTCGAGCTGGCAGCTGTCGAGGAAGGCGCCCAGGGCGTCGGCCAGCTCCAGCGCCCCTTGCGCGTCGAGACGGCGGGAGATCAGGTCCTGGTGTTCGGCAATCAGGCCCGCCAGCTCGAACCGCCGCCGCTCCGCGGAGATCGGCGGGGGCAGGTCCAGGGCGAGATCCCCCGGCTCGAACGGAGGTTCGCCCTCGTCGAGATCGCCCAGGACGCGGATCTGCGGCAGCAGGACGGCGCGACCGCCGGCGGCGGTCAGGAAGGCTTCGGAGAGGCCCCGTCCGGCCCGCCGGGTCGGCAGGAACACCACGGCGCGGGGCAGGCCTTCGGGCCCTTGGGCCGTCAGTTCGCGCCACAGGCCCGAAGCGAGGTCCTCCAGGAAGGGCCGATGCGGCGGTATGGTGAACCAGCGGGGGCCCGGTCGATCGAACAGGCCGATCATAGGGCCTCCGCCAGCCGCGCCTCCGCCGCCGCGCGCGCCGTCGGGTCTCCGACGTGCATCCAGAGCCCATCCATGACGACGCCGTGCAGGCGGCCGGCGGCCGCCATCTTCATCCAGTGGCCGAAGATGCTGTGCGCCTCGTCCGGCCACGCCGCGATCGGCTGGGGGTCCATCAGGTGGACGCCCGCATAGGCGAAGGGGGCGCCCGCGCGTTCGCCCCTATGCTCGAGGCGTCCCGTTGCGTCGCGATAGAAATCGCCGGGGCCGTCGAAGCCCAGGCACGCCCTCGTCGGAGCCAGCAGGAGGACGTCATCCATTTCCGGCCCCGTCCAGGCTCCGATGAGCTTCTCGATCGCCGGCGCCGCGCCCTCGGTCCAGATCGTATCGATGTTGGCGACGAGGATCGGATCGGAGCCCAGCAGGGATCGCGCCGCTCTCAGCCCCCCGCCGGTCTCCAGCAGGCCTTCGCGCTCGTCGGAAATGACGATCTCCAGGTCCGCGCGGCGGCGCAGGTGGGCTTCGAGCTGGTCGGCGAAGGCGTGGACGTTGACCACGGCCCGTCGCACGCCCGCCGCCGCCAGGCGATCCAGCACATGGTCCACCAGGGGCCGCCCGCCCACCTCGACCAGGGCCTTGGGACGGTCGAGCGTAAGCGGGCGCATGCGGGTGCCGAGGCCCGCGGCGAGGACCATGGCCGTGTGAGGTCGCCTCACGTTCGGACCGCTCCGGCATGGCGAGCCAGCCACTCCCCGAGGCCGGCTGGCGCAGGCGCTTCGAGACACCGGTCCAGATAGCGCCAGAGCCTGGGCATGAATGCGCGATAGCGTGGCTTGCCATCCCGCGCCACCAGGCGCGCGAAGATGCCGATGATGCGTACGACGTTGAGGGCGCCGAGGGCGTGGAAGTCGGCCATGAATGTCTCGCGATCGACTTCCGGGAGGGCGGCGAAATAGCGCTCCAGTACGTCCGCCTCGAGCTCGGGGGACACGTCGCGGCGAGCGTCGTGCAGCAGCATCGACATGTCCCAGGCCGGATGGGCGCGCACTGCGTCCTGGAAGTCTATCAGGCCCACCCGCGCCGGTCCGGTTCGCTCCGGCAGCCAGAGCAGGTTCTCGGCGTGAAAGTCGCGGTGGCAGAACACGCTCGCCCCGGCGGCGCCATGCGCCACGATCGGTCGCCAGATCTCCCGCCACTGCGCCACCGCCGCCTCGGAGAAGCTCACTTGCGGCTCCAGCTGCGGAAGCCATTCGATGAGGATCTCGCTGGCCGTGGCGAGGGCGAGCTCGTCATAGTCCAGCAGCGGCCAGCAGGCGCCCTGGCTCTGAAGGCGCGCAGGCGGCGTCGCATGATGCAGGGCCGTCAGCACGTCGGTGGCGGCTTCATAAAGCGGCGCCTCTTCGGCGCCGTCTTCAATCAGGCGCGCGAAGAGCGCATCGCCCAGGTCCTCCAGAACCGCCAGGCCGGCGATGGCGTCGAAGGCCTCGATCCTGGGCGCCGAAAGCCCGAGGCTCCTCAGATATCCCGCGCAGGCGACGAAAGCCTCCACCCGTCCGGCTGCGAGGCGCGTGAGGGCGTTGTAGCCCAGCTCGGCGCGCTCGTGCGGCGTCGCGTCGGGTGGGCAGGGATGGGTCTCCAGGTTCGCCGGCTGGTCCATCAGGATCAGGCTCGAGCCGGAGGGGAGGTGGAGACGTTCGTAGGCGCGCGTGGACGCGTCGCCCGGGAGGCGTTCGCGGCGCGCGTGCGCAAAGCCATGATCCGCCAGAAAGGAGCGGCGGGCCTCCTCGCGCTCAGAGATCAATCGGACGGCCTTCCCATCGGCCCTCGGGCGTCAGGCGGGCGCGGCGCGACTGGCCATCGATCTCCAGTTCGACGTCCAACCGGTGGGGAGGCAGGTGGTGGCCCAGGCGCTCGGCCCACTCGATCACGGCCGCGCCGTCCCTGAGGGCCTCGGCGACGCCGATCTCGTAGGCCTCCTCGCCCGAAGCGAGCCGGTAGAGGTCGAAATGGGCGATGGGGAATTTCCGGCCTTCATAGAACTGGGCGAGCGTGTAGGTCGGGCTCGGGATATCCCGCTCCGTCGGCGCCAACGCCCGGACCAGACCCCTCGCCAGCACCGACTTTCCCGCGCCCAGCGGCCCAGACAGGCAGACCGCCTCGCCCTTGTGCAGGGATCCTGCGATCGCCGCCCCAAGGCGAGCGGTGGCGGCCTCGTCGTTCAAACGGAAATCACCTTCGGCTGGGACAATCATCTTCTGACTCGCGTGTGCGAACATCGCGCACCTTGGGCGAGCGCGCCCCATCAGGGCAAGCGCCGTGCAACGAATGGCGGCCTGCGTGCGCCGCCGGTCGAGTTCGGACCGACCGCCAATGGCCAGGTTATGCGCTCCGCCGACCTGCCGAAGACCTTCTCCTTTGACGCGGGCGCGTCCCCTGGGCTAACCCCCGCGCCCATGTCCGGCCAGACCCGCGCCGCCTACGAAGCCAGGATCGCGGCCGGAGAGATCCAGGGGGACCCCGCCCAGGCCGCCGCCCTCGAGGCCCTCTCGCGGGTCGAGGCCGATCTGTGTCACGCGCCCAAACCCGGGCTGTTCCGCAAGCCCGAGGGTGTCCGCGGCGCCTACATCTGGGGGCCCGTCGGGCGGGGGAAGTCCATGCTGATGGACCTCTTCTTCGCCGCCGCTCCCACCCCGTCCAAGCAACGCCTGCACTTCCATGTGTTCATGGCCCACGTCCACCGGCTGGTCGGGCAGTGGCGGTCAGGCAACGCAGCCGCGCGGCGCGCGGCGTTCGGGACGGCGCGCGGAGACGATCCGATCCCGCCGGTCGCCGACATGATCGCCCTCGAGGGCCGCCTCCTCTGCTTTGACGAATTCCAGGTCACTGACATCGCCGACGCCATGATCCTCGGACGACTGTTCGAGGCGCTGTTCGAGCGGGGCGTGACCCTGGTGGCGACATCCAACCGACCGCCATGGGACCTCTACAAGGACGGCCTCAACCGCCAGCTCTTCGTTCCCTTCATCGACCTCATCACCTCGCGGCTCGAAGTGGTGGAGGTCCCGGGCGAGCGGGACTACCGGGTGCGGCGCCTGCGCGCCGCCGGAACCTGGTTCTCGCCGGACGACCCGGACAACCGGCGCGCCTTCGACCGCCTCTGGAGGGAGCTGCTCGACGGTCAGGCCGAAGCGCCGAGCGTGGTGGAGGTGCTGGGGCGGCGGGAGGCCTTTGCGCGCACGGCCGGCGGGATGCTGCGGGTCACCTTCGAAGAGGCCTGCGTGCATCCCCGGGGACCGGAGGACTATCTCGCCCTCGCCGATCGGTTCCACACCGTCTTCCTCGAAGGCGTGCCACGGCTGCGGCCGGAGAAACGCAACGAAGCGCGGCGCCTGGCGACTCTCATCGACGCGCTCTACGAGGCCCGTTCTCGCCTCGCCGTGCTCGCTCAGGCCGAGCCGGGCGCGATCTATCCCGACGGCGACCAGGCCTTCGAGTTCGAGCGCGCCGCCTCGCGCCTCGAGGAGATGCGTTCCGAGGACTGGCTCGCGGCGGTTCGTTGATTAGCGTGTCCGTGCGGCCTAGAAGCGGCGCGACTGTGGTGGGTTAGAGAGGACTGATGGCCGACGCTTCTCCGGGCTTGCGCGAACGCCCGCTCTCCCCCTTCACTCAAGTGTGGCGCTGGCACGTCACCATGGCGGCCTCGATTCTCAACCGGGCGGCCGGCGTGGGCCTTTATGCTGGCTGGCTGATCTTCGCCGGTTGGGCCCTGGCCCTGGCTGGGGGACCGGACGCCTACGGCGCCTACTGCAGCGTCCTCGCCTCTATCCCCGGTCAGATCGTCCTCTTCGGCGTCGCAGTCTGCCTCTTCTTCCACCTGGCCGCAGGCGTGCGCCATCTGTTCTGGGATTCGGGCAGGGGCTTCATGCCGCGAACCGCAACCGTCAGCGCGATCGCTTCCTTTGTCTTCGCCATCGTCGCCGCGATCGTCGTGTTCGTGATCGCCCACCTGGGCCAAGGGAGCGCGTCGTGAGCCTCTATCGAACCGGCCTGGCGCGGGCGCGGGGCCTGGGCTCCGCCAAGCATGGCGTCGGCCACTTCATCGCCGAGCGAGTGAGCTCGGTCGCCCTCATCCTTCTCACCATCTGGCTGGTATGGGTCGCCCTGGCGGTAGCGCGCGGCGGATACGCCGAAGCGCGGTCCATCCTCGCCTCGCCGGTCAACGCGGCGATCGCCGTCCTGTTGATCGTCGTGGGCCTCTATCACGCGATGATCGGCATGCGCGTGATCGTCGAGGACTACATCGAAAAGCCGCTGACAAAGGCCGCGCTGCTCATGCTCAACACCTTCGTGGGCTGGGCCGCGGCGGCGATCGCCACGGTCAGCATTCTCAAGATCGCCTTCGGCGCGGGAGCCTGATGTGGCCGCCTACAAGTTCATCGACCACAAGTTCGACGTCGTCGTGGTCGGCGCCGGCGGCTCGGGCCTGCGCGCGGCCATCGGCTGCGCCTCGGCTGGCCTGAAGACGGCCTGCATCACCAAGGTCTTCCCCACGCGATCCCACACCGTTGCGGCGCAGGGGGGCATCTCCGCCAGCCTCGGCAACATGGGCCAGGACGACTGGCGCTGGCACATGTACGACACCGTCAAAGGCTCCGACTGGCTCGGCGACCAGGACGCCATCGAGTACCTGGTGCGCAACGCCCCCGCGGCCGTCTACGAGCTGGAGCACTGGGGCGTGCCCTTCTCGCGCACGCCAGAGGGCAAGATCTACCAGCGCGCCTTTGGCGGCATGACGCGCAACTTCGGCGAGGCGCCGATCCAGCGCACCTGCGCCGCCGCCGATCGCACCGGCCACGCCATGCTGCACACCATGTACGGCCAGGCGCTCAACCGGGACGTCGACTTCTTCATCGAGTACTTCGCCCTCGACCTGATCATGGACGAGGGGACGTGCCGGGGCGTCACCGCCTGGAAGCTGGACGACGGGACCCTGCACAGGTTCTCCGCCCAGAGGGTCGTCCTGGCCACGGGCGGTTACGGCCGCGCCTATTTCTCCTGCACCAGCGCCCATACCTGCACCGGCGATGGCGGGGGCATGGTCCTGCGCGCCGGCCTGCCGCTGCAGGACATGGAGTTCGTGCAGTTCCACCCAACCGGCATTTATGGCGCGGGCTGCCTGATCACCGAGGGCGCCCGCGGCGAGGGCGGCTACCTCACCAATTCCGAGGGCGAGCGGTTCATGGAGCGCTACGCGCCGTCCGTGAAGGACCTCGCGCCGCGCGACATGGTCAGCCGGGCCATGACCATCGAGATCCGCGAGGGACGCGGCGTGGGCCCGAAGAAGGACCACATCTTCCTGCACCTCGACCACCTGGATCCGAAGGTGCTGCACGAGCGCCTGCCGGGCATCTCCGAGACGGCGAAGATCTTCGCCGGCGTCGACGTGACCAAGGAGCCGATCCCCGTCCTGCCCACCGTCCACTACAACATGGGCGGCATCCAGACGAACTTCTTCGGCGAGGTGGTGACTGTCGACGGCGACAATCCCGACGCCGTGGTTCCCGGCCTGATGGCCGTGGGCGAGGCCGCCTGCGTGAGCGTGCACGGCGCCAATCGCCTGGGCTCCAACTCCCTGATCGACCTGGTGGTGTTCGGGCGATCCATCGGCCTGCGCTGTGGCGAGGTGCTCAAGCCCGGCGCCACCCAGCGCGAGCTCCAGGACGCCTGGACCGAGCCCCACCTCGAGCGCTTCGATCGCCTGCGCAACGCCTCCGGCTCGACACCTACCGCCGAGCTTCGCCTGGAAATGCAACGCGCCACCCAGGAGGACGCGGCGGTGTTCCGCACCGGCGAGACCCTCGAAAGCGGCAAGAAGCGTCTGGCCGACATCCAGGCCAGGCGGCGCGACCTTAGGGTCACCGATCGCGGCATGATCTGGAACACGGATCTGGTCGAGACCCTGGAGTTCGAGAACCTGATCGGCCAGGCGATCGTGACGGTCGCCGGCGCGGCCAATCGCACCGAGAGCCGCGGCGCACACGCCCGCGAAGATTTCGCCAACCGGGACGACGCCAACTGGATGAAGCACACCCTGACCTGGTTCGACGACGCCACCGGCCGGGTGACGATCGATTACCGGCCTGTGCACAGCTACACGATGACCAACGACGTGGCCTACATCCCGCCCAAGGCGCGGGTCTACTGAAAGACTCAGATGGTCCAGCTCAATCTCCCGAAGAATTCGCGCGTCGGTAAGGGCCGCCACTACCCCGCACCGACCGGCGCCAAGAAGGTGAAGACCTTCAGGGTCTATCGCTGGGATCCGGAAGGATCAGGCAACCCTGTCTGGGACACCTATGACGTCGATGTCGACGCCTGCAGTCCGATGGTTCTGGACGTCCTGCTGCACATCAAGAACACGATGGACTCGACGCTCGCATTCCGGCGCTCCTGCCGCGAAGGGGTGTGCGGCTCGTGCGCGATGAACATCGGCGGGCGCAACACCCTGGCCTGCACCCACGGCTGGGAGGAGGTCCCGGGCAAGGATGTCCAGATCTCCCCGCTCCCGCACCTGCCGGTGGTCAAGGACCTCGTCCCCGACCTCACGCTCTTCTACGCCCAGTACGCCTCGATCGAGCCGTGGCTGCACACCGACACGCCCGAGCCCCAGACCGAGTGGCGGCAATCCGAAGAGGACAGGCAGAAGCTGGATGGGCTCTACGAGTGCATCCTCTGCGCGTGCTGCTCGACCTCCTGCCCCAGCTACTGGTGGAACGGCGAAAAGTACCTCGGTCCCGCCGTCCTGCTGCAGGCGCGCCGCTGGCTCGCCGACAGCCGCGATGAGGCCACGGGCGAGCGCCTCGACAATCTCGAGGACCCGTTCAAGCTCTACCGCTGCCACACGATCATGAACTGCGCCCAGGTTTGCCCCAAGGGCCTCAACCCCGCCAAGGCGATCTCCGAGATCAAGGTGATGCTGGTCGACCGGGTGGTTTGACGGCGTCAGCGGCGGCGTGGGGGCCGCCGCCTTCACCCTTCCCGCGAAGATCGCGCCAGTCGAGTTCGAACGAGACCTGCCCTTGCGCCGACAGGAGCCGCTGACTCGCAGCGCGATGGTTGTACTGCCGGAGCGCCTCGCGCAGCGTTTTGGAAACCCCTTCACCGGAATTCCGCAGCGCCGCCTCGAGATCTTGGGCGGGCAGGAAAGCCGTGATTTTTCGCATCCCGGTCATACGGCATATGCGGCCATACCCAGCCGCGGTCTTCAAGACGCCGCGTCTCCCACGTTGACCGCGCTCGTTTTTGACGGCATCGGAAGCGGCCATGGGAGAAAACGACGCAGGCGTCATCATTGTCGGGGCGGGCCACGCCGGAGGCACGGCCGCCGCCCAGCTACGGCAATACGGGTATGACAAGCCGATCGTCATGGTGGGCGAGGAGCCGATCGCGCCCTACCAGCGTCCCCCGCTCTCGAAGGCGTGGCTGAAGGGAGAGGCGGACGCAGAAAGCCTCGCGCTCAAACCCGAGAGCTTCTACGTCCAGGCGAACATCGAGCTCATCCTCGACGTCAAGGTCGCCTCCGTCTCGCGGGAAGCCAAAACCGTCACCCTCTCGGACGGCCGGGTTCTTCCCTATGGTTTCCTGATCATCGCCACGGGCGCGCGGGCGCGCCCCCTTCCTGTCCCCGGCTCCGACCTCAAGGGTGTCATGGTCCTGCGTTCGGCCGCGGACGCGGAGGGGCTCAAGGCGGTGCTGGGGCCCGGCACGCGGCTGGCGGTGATCGGCGGCGGCTATATCGGCCTGGAAGCTGCGGCCTCCGCCCGGGCCCTCGGGGGCGATGCGGTGGTCATAGAGCGCGAGCCCCGCATCCTCGCCCGCGTCTCGTGCAAGCCCCTTTCCGACTTCTTCACCGACTATCATCGCGCCCGCGGGGTCGAGTTTCGGCTGGACGCCGTTGTGGACTCCTTCGTGGGCGAGGCCGGCCATGTCACGGGCGTGCGCCTTGGATCGGGCGAGACCGTCGCATGCGACGCCGCCCTGATCGGGATCGGCGTGACCCCCAATGACGAACTGGCCCGAGATGCGGGTCTCGAATGCACCGGCGGGATCGTGGTCGACGAGCATGCCCGCACGTCCGATCCGGCCATCTTCGCCATCGGCGACGTCACCCACCGGCCCCTACCGCTGTACGACCGGATGTTCCGTCTCGAGAGCGTCGCCAATGCGCTGGAGCAGGCCCGTCAGGCGGCCAGCGCCATCGTTGGCCGCCCGGCGCCCGCCCACGAGGTCACCTGGAACTGGTCCGACCAGTACGACCTCAAGTACCAGTTCGCCGGCCTGCCGTTCGACGTGGACGACGTCGTGGTTCGGGGCGATCCGGCGAGCGCGAAGTTCGCGGTCTTCCACCTCAACGGCGACAAGATCCAGGCCGTGGAGGCGGTCAACGCGCCAGCCGAGTTCATGGCGGGCCGTCAGCTCATCGGGCAGCGACGCAGCGTCTCACGCGCGAAGCTTGCAGACATGTCGGTTTCCATGAAAGAGGTCGCCGCCTGACCGGCGGCGCGCTTTGCACTCAAGGGAGTTCGGGGAGGCCCATGGCCAAGATCACCTACGTAGAGTTCAACGGGGCGGAGCACGTCGTCGACGTGAAGCCGGGCATGTCCGTCATGGAAGGCGCGGTGAAGAACAACGTCCCCGGTATCGACGCCGACTGCGGCGGCGCCTGCGCCTGCGCCACCTGCCACGTCTATGTGGACGAAGCCTGGCTGGACAAGACCGGCGACAAGTCGGCGATGGAAGAGTCCATGCTGGACTTCGCGGAAAACGTCGCCCCCAACTCGCGCCTCTCGTGCCAGATCAACGTGACCGACACCCTCGATGGCCTCGTCGTCCGGATGCCCGAAAGCCAGCACTGACGGTCTGTTGCGCTCTCCTCGCCCATAAAGGGGTGGAGAGCAGATCCCAAAATAGGGAAACGGCGAAAGCCTGTCAGTTTCGTCCGATGGCGTAGAACCGGTCGGCGCGCTGCTTCCTGAGCCCGTCCGGCGACAGCGAGTCCAGCTCCGCCAGCTCCGTCTCCAGGATATCTCCGACGATCCTGATCGCCGCCTCGGGATCAGCGTGCGCGCCCCCGAGCGGCTCTTCGATGATGCGGTCGACGATCTTCATCGACAGCAGGTCGTTGGCGGTGATCTTCATCGCCTTGGCCGCGCCCTCGGCGAGGTTGCGGTCGCGCAGCAGGATCGAGGCGCAGCCCTCGGGCGAGATCACCGCATAGATGGCGTGTTCGAGAATGAGCACCCGGTTGGCCGCGGCGATGCCGATCGCCCCGCCGCTCATGCCCTCGCCGGTGATCACCGCGATCATCGGCACGCCCAGGGTCAGGCAGCGCTCGGTGGACCGGGCGATGGCTTCGGCGACGCCCCGCTCTTCGCTGCCGATGCCTGGATAGGCGCCGCCGGTGTCGACCAGGGAGATCACCGGCAGGCCGAAACGCTCGGCCATGTCCATCAGGCGGATCGCTTTGCGATAGCCCTCCGGGCGCGCCGCGCCGAAGTTGTGTTTGGTGCGCGTGGCGATGTCGTGGCCCTTCTCGTGGCCTATCACCAGCACCGGCCGTCCGCGGAATCGTCCCAGGCCGCCCATGATCGCCTGGTCGTCTGAAAACCCGCGATCGCCCTTGAGCTCGACGAAGTCCTCGATCAACCCGTCGAGATAGTCGACGAAGTGCGGCCGCTGCGGATGACGCGCGATCTGGGTCTTCTGCCAGGCATCCAGGTGGGCGTAGGTGTCCGCCCTCACCTGGCGCACCCGCGCGCGGAGGGCCGCGATCTCCGCATCGAACGCGCCGGGATTGCCCGCGTCCGACAGCTTCGAAAGCTCGTCGATCTTTGCTTCGAGCTCGCCGATCGGCCGCTCGAACTCCAGGTAGTGTCCGACCATGGATAAACGCGCAAAGCCCGCCAGCCAAAAAGGCGCGCAACCTAGGCGTTGCGCCCCCGCCGGGCAAGCCGACCCCTTACGCTCTCCGCGGCGGGATGATGGGCAGGATGACCCGGGAGGGCCGGGCCGCATCGACGAACAGCGTGTTTCGCGCCACCTGACGGGTAAGCCCCAGCGCCTCGGGCGCGCCGGTGTTCGGATTGACATCGAAATGGGGGAAGTTGCTGGAGGAGATGTCGATGCGAATCCGATGTCCGGCCTTGAACAGGTTGGAGGTCGGGAAGGCGTCGATGCGGACCTCCTGGGGCTCGCCGGGCGTCAGCATCTCCGGACGCTCCCACGACTTGCGATAGCGGGCGCGTAGGATCCCGTCCGTCAGGTTCATGGCGAAGCCTTCGGGATAGTCCTCGCTGGGCGGATGGACGTCGATCAGCTTGAAGGTGAAGTCGGTGTCGGGCCGGTCGGAGGCGACGAACAATCGCGCCTCGATCGCGCCGGTGATTTCCACGTCCGCGCTCAGAGGCTCGGTCTCGAACACCAGCACGTCCGGGCGGGCGGCCAACGGCAGATAGGGCTCGCGCGAGCCGAAGAACCGGGGGCCTTCCACCTGGTCGAAGGCGCCGCCGACCATCACCGGCTTTCCGGAGGTGATCGTCCCGCCGATGCTGGGGACCGGCCGGTCGGGATCGAAGTCGTAGACAAGCGGCGCGCCGCCCGCCGCCGGCGCCTGGATCGAAAGCCGTCCGTCGCCGTGGAGGTGGTACTCGCTCAGGCGCGCGTCGGGGATCGGCCAGTCGCGCTCCGCGCGCCAGCGGCCGCCGTGATCGAGCCGACCCTGGGCGTTACGCCGCCCCGAGCCGCCGCCCATGACGAAGATCCGCACCGCGGGCTCAGCCTGCACGCCGTTGCGCTCGCCCTTCAGCCACGCGTCGAACCACCGCAGCCGAAGGGTCAGGAAGTCGGGCGCGACATTGCCGTCCAGCGTCGCCTGAGACCCGAAGTCCACGTCTCCGGCGAAGGTCAGGCTGCGGTCGCCGTGGGTCCAGGGGCCGATAATCAGACGCACGGGTCCGCGCTTACGACGGGACAGGCCCATGTAGTTCGTGGTCGCCGTGCGCGAATAGGGATCGTACCAGCCGGAGATGTGGGTCATCGCGGCGTCGACGAACTGATCGTAGAATCCTTCCGCGTAGATGCCGATCTGCTTCCAGTAGGCGTCGAAGGTCCCGTGCTCCCACTGGTCCCACACGTAGTCCTCATATTCGGGTGCGTCGCTTAAGGGCGATTGGCCCTTCTTCCACGGCATGCGGGCGAACCAGGCGCGCAGGTCGATCGCCTTCATCGCCTTGAGCCGGACCGGGTCGTTTGCGACCTGCGGGCTCTCGATGGCGGCCGGGACCGCCCAGGTCACCTGCTTGAGCTCGAAGGCGCCGCCCTGGCGGATGCCGCCCTGGTAGGCGTTGGCGAAGGCGCCGCAGTCGATCACCATCGCCGCTACGCCCGGCGCCCCGGCGCAGCCCAGGGCTCCCTGGGTGTGGGCGGCGTAGGACAGACCCATGGTCCCGATCTTTCCGTCGCACCACGGCTGGCGGACGATCCAGGCGCAGGTGTCGTAGCCGTCCGCCCCGTCGCTGAGGTACTTTACGAACTCACCTTGGGATCCGTACCGCCCGCGGCAGTCCTGGTAGATCACCACATAGCCGCGGCTGACGAAGAACCTCGCCACCTCGGCGCGGCTCTTCGCAGTGGGGTCGGCGACGCTCAGCTCCGAGCGGCTGACCACGGTCTTGCCGTAGGGCGTGCGCTCCAGGATCACCGGGAAGCGACCGGGAACCGGCCTGCCATCGCGGGCGGGACGGTAGATGTCGGTCGCCAGCTTCACCCCGTCCCGCATGGCGATCATGACGTCGGAGCTGACGATCATGTCGTACAGGCCGTCCGCCTTCGCGAGGGCGCGGGGCGCCGCGATCATGGCTCCCACCGAGGCCAGCAGCTTTCCCAGACCCCGGCGGGTCGTTTCGGCAGGCGCGTCTGGCGAACTCATCCGCGCGATGTAGCGCCTTGACGCAGAGGGGGAAATCGCCGGCCCGGCTTCTAGCCGTCGCCTCGCGCCAGGGGATGGGCGCTCTCGACCACGGCGCGCAGGCGGTCCTGGGTCACGTGCGTGTAGATCTGGGTCGTGGCGATGTCCGAGTGGCCCAGCAGGGTCTGCACGACGCGCAGGTCCGCTCCGCCTTCCAGCAAATGGGTGGCGAAGGCGTGGCGCAGGACGTGCGGACTCACCCGGGTCGGATCGATGCCGGCGTAAATCGCGGCTCTCTCCAGCAACTGGGCGAACCGGCGCGCCGTCAGCCGGCCGCTGCGGCCGCTGGAAGGGAACAGCCAGGGGCTGCTCTTCATCCCCTTGGGAAGATGGGCGGCCCGCAAGGGCAGATAGGCCCCGACCGCATGGCGCGCAGCCCGGCTCAGCGGCGCGATCCGGTCCTTGCCGCCCTTGCCGCGGATGATCAGGTGGTCCGGATCCTTCAGGAAGGGCGCAAAGGGTAGGGCGACCAGCTCGGAGACGCGGAAGCCCGAGGCGTAGACCAGTTCGATCATCGCGCTCAGACGCGCCCCCTCAGCGCCGTCCCGCGCGCCGCCCGCGGCGATCAGGCGTTCCACCTCGGACCGGCTGAGGATCTTGGGCAGCGGCCTGCCGCGGCGAGGGGATTCGACCCGTCGGGTGGGATCGCCCTCACGCCATCCCTCGTCCAGGACGAAGCGATAGAACTGCCGCAGGGCCGAGCGCCGTCTTGCGGCTGTCGACGCGGACAGGCCCCGCTGGGCGAGCGAACGGAAATAGGCCTCCAGATCCTCGGGTGCAGAGCGTTTGAAATCGGATCCCCGCGCCGCGAGGAAGGCCCCGGCGTCCGCCAGGTCGTTCGCATAGGCGCGCAGGGTGTGCGCCGCCGCGCCTCGCTCGGCGGACATCATCTCCAGGAAGGCTTCGGTCCAGGCGTCGGCGCTCATCCCGCCACTCTGGCCCTCGCGGATTTCGAGAGGCTTAAGGGCGGGCTCTCACCAGCGAACGAGGCGCCGCCTCGCTCACACGATCCGGCGGGGCGCGAGCCAGGTGATGAGGTCCCACGCGTTGCGGATTCCCAGGGCCAGCAGGACGAGCACGACCAGGCCGACCCAATGGGTCGCATGGGGCGCGCCCGCCCAGGCCGCAATCGTCGCGCCGGCAAGCGCCAGATAGGCGGCGCAGGGCGCCGCGCCGTAGAACCAGAAGTCCGACCAGTGGGCTGGGTTGGGCAGGCGGGCGATCCGGATCGCCACGGGCGCGGCGTAGAGGCAGCTGACGAGCGCGATCACGAACATCCCCGCCGCCGGCCGGTACATCGGCGATGGCGGCGCCAGCGCCAGGGCGCTCACGGTCAGCACCAGCGAGAGGTGGAATACGGTCGGTGTCGTGAAGAGCTGCACGCCCACGTGCACCCCATCCTGTTGCTGCCGGGACGACAGGGTCGCGACGATGAACAGCAGCCCGACGAGGGCGGCCCCCGCCTCGCCGGTCATCTGGTAGAAAGCGGTCCAGCCAAAGAACATCGGGCGCTAGCTCCTCCGACGCTTGTCATCGACTCAGTCAAGGCGCTGGGGCGCCGCTTGCCAACATGGCGCCTCGCCCATTCGCCTGCGCCGTCCCATGTTGTAATCCTGACCGTGCCATGACCTCCCCGCCACACCTAAGCAGCAAGACCATCGCTCTCGTGGGACTGATGGGCGTAGGCAAGAGCACCATCGGTCGGCGCCTGGCTCTGGCGCTGGACATGCCCTTTCGCGACGCCGACACCGAGATCGAGGCGGCAGCCGGCCAGTCGATATCTGACATCTTCGCCGAAATGGGCGAGCCCGCCTTCCGCGATGGGGAGCGGCGCGTGATCGCCCGTCTGCTGGACGACCCACCGCACGTGCTGGCGACGGGGGGCGGCGCCTTCGCCCAGCCCCTCACGCGCGAAGTGCTCCGCGCCAGGGCCATCACCGTGTGGCTCAAGGCCGACCTGCCAATCCTCGCCCGCCGTGTCGCTCGGCGCGATCACCGGCCCCTGCTCATCGGCCGCGATCCGATGGAAGTGCTGGAGGCCCATGCCCGCGATCGCTACCCGTCGTTCGCCATGGCCCACCTGACGGTGGAGGTGGGGGACTTCCCCCACCAGGTGGCCGTGGAAGCGATCGTGGCGGCCCTCACGCGTCACTTCGCGGCCTGCTCGTCGTGAGCGTGCGCACCCTAGGGGTCGCCCTCGCCGGGCGTGAATACGACGTTCTCGTCGGGAGGGGTCTGATTGCGCAGGCCGGCGCACGCGTGCGTCCGCTGCTGCGTCGACCTTTCGCTCCGGTTGTGATGGATGAGATCGTGGCGGCCCTGCACGGAGAGGCCCTGCGCGCATCCCTGCTGGCGGCGGGCGTGGACTGCCCGGCCATCGTCATCCCTCCCGGGGAGCAGGCCAAGAGTTTCGCCGGCCTCGCCGATCTCTGCGATCGTCTGCTGGCGCTGGGCGTCGAGCGGAGCGATCGCATCGTCGCTTTCGGCGGCGGCGTCGTGGGCGATCTGGCCGGGTTCGCCGCCGCCATCGTCAAGCGTGGCGTCGACTTCATCCAGATCCCCACCACGCTCCTGGCCCAGGTGGATTCCTCCGTGGGCGGAAAGACCGCCATCGACTCGCCGCGCGGCAAGAACCTGATCGGCGCATTCCACCAGCCGCGCCTGGTCCTGGCCGATCTCGACGTCCTAGCCTCCCTCCCGCGCCGGGAGCTGGCCTGCGGCTACGCCGAGGTGCTGAAATATGGCCTGCTTGGAGACTTCGCCTTCTTCGAATGGCTGGAGACGAACGGGCGCGAGGTGCTCGATCTCGCCGAGGCCCCTCTGGCCCAGGCCGTGGCGCGCTGTGTGGAGATGAAGGCGGAGATCGTCGCCGAGGACGAGCGGGAAGGCGGCCGGCGCGCCCTGCTCAATCTGGGCCACACCTTTGGACATGCGGCGGAGGCCCTCACGGGCTTCGGCGACGAGCTCAAGCACGGCGAGGCGGTGGGCCTGGGATGCGCCCAGGCGTTCCGCTTTTCCGCCGCCCTGGGCCTGTGCGCAGGCCAGGACGCGCGCCGCGCCGAGGCGGCGGTCGCCGCGGCAGGTCTGCCCACCCGCCTCGACCAGGTGTTTGGCGAGGCGCCGCCCGCCGACGCGCTGATCGAGGCCATGGCCCAGGACAAGAAGGCCGAGGGCGGGGCGCTGACCTTCATCCTCACCCGCGGGATCGGCGAAGCCTTCGTCGCGCGCGGCGTGGAGAGAGGTCCGCTGCGGGACTTCCTGCTGGCGGAGGGCGCGCGCCCGTGACCACCGCCGTGGTCCTGATGGGGCTGATGATCCTGGCCCTGCTGGCGGTCTCGGCGGTCTTCTCGGCGGCTGAGACCGCCCTCACGCGCGCGAGCCGGGGGCGCATGCACCAGCTCGAGCGCGAACACGACCCGGCCGCGCGACGCGTGAACCTTCTCCTGGCCAAGGAGGAGCGGATGATCGGCGCGGTGCTGATCGGCTACAACGCCCTCAACATCCTCGCCTCGTCCCTTGCCACGGAGCTCATCACCCACGCCATCCCGGGGGCGGAGGGCGTCGCCATCGCTACGGGGATCATGACCGTGCTGGTCGTGGTGTTCGTCGAGGTGACGCCAAAGACCCTGGCGATCGTGAAGGCGGACGACGTCGCCCGCGCCATCTCGAGCCCCATGCTTCTCGCCACGCGGGTCCTGGGGCCGGTGATTGCGGCAGTGCAATGGGTCGTGCGCCTGACCCTCGGCCTGTTCGGCGTGAGGCTCGAGCGGGGCATGGACGTGCTGGCGGCTCGGGAGGAAATCCGCGGCGCCGTCGCCCTGCACCACTCGGAGGGAGCGTTCGAGGCCGGCGAGCGCCAGATGCTCGGCGGAGTCCTCGACCTCTCCGACCTCGATGTCTCGGAGATCATGGTCCACCGCAAGTCGATCGCCATGCTCGACGCGGGTCTTCCGCCCCGTGAGCTGGTGGCGCGGGTGATGGACGCCGAGCACACGCGCCTGCCCGTGTATCGAGGCGAGCCGGAGAACATCGTCGGCGTCGTGCACGCCAAGGACCTGCTCAAGGGCTTGGTCCAGGCCGGAGGCGTCGCCGAGAAGGTCGACGTAGCGGCTATCATGCGACCGCCGTGGTTCATCCCAGACACCACCAGCCTGAAGGATCAGCTCGCCGCCTTCCTCAAGCGGCGCACGCACTTCGCTCTGGTGGTGGACGAGTATGGCGCTCTCCAGGGCCTCGTCACCTTGGAGGACATCCTCGAAGAGATCGTCGGCGAGATCCAGGACGAGTACGACGAGCCGGTCCAGGGCGTGCGCCGCCAGCCTGACGGCTCGGTGCTCGTCGACGGAGACGTCACCATCCGGGACCTCAATCGGGCGATGGACTGGACCCTGCCCGACGAGCACGCCGTGACCGTCGCAGGTCTCGTCATCCACGAGGCGCGCGCCATTCCCGAGCCCGGCCAGCGCTTCCTCTTCCACGACCACCGTTTCCAGGTTCTGCGCCGCCAGCGTAACCAGGTAACGCTGCTGCGAGTCAGCCCGCCGCTCCCGGAAAACGAGGCCCTCTGATTTCGGCCACCCTGAAACTCCCATCAGGGTTTGCACCCATTCCCACGTTCCTCTAGGGTCCGCGACGAATTGTCTCTAATGGGCTTCCGGGGATGAATGAAAGCGACGGGCTGAAAGGCCGGCGGGTCCTCGTGGTCGAGGACGAGATGATGATCGCGATGCTCGTCGAGGACATGCTCGCCGACCTGGGATGTTCCGTAGTCGGACCGGCTCACGGCCTGCAGGCCGCGATGACCCTGGCCGAGGAAGCTACGGATCTCGACGCCGCCCTGCTGGACGTGAATCTGGCCGGTCAGCCGGTGTTCGCCGTCGCTGACGTCCTTCGTGCGCGCAACGTCCCGATCGTCTTCTGCACGGGCTACGGCGATGCTGGCCTGCGTGAGGCGGACCGCGGCGCGCCCGTCCTGCAGAAGCCCTACCGCTCGCGGGACCTCGCCGAGACCCTCGCCACGGCCCTCAAGGTCGCCTGAAGTCTAGCGTCCGCCTTCGCCGGGCGCGCGAAGGGTCAGGGAGAGGGCGTGGATCTGCCCCTTCAGCTCCTCGGCGAGCAGCCGGTGGACCCGTCTCTGGCGCGCGACCGCGGACTCTCCGGTGAATGCGGCCGACTCCACGGTGACGTGGAAGTGGCTTTCGCCCTCCGGACGCGAGCCCGCGTGACCTGCATGGCGGGCGGACTCGTCTTCGATTTCCAGAAGGGTGGGCGCGAGGCCTTCGGTCAGTTTTTCGTGGATGAGCCTGGCCACGGAACCCATGCCGGAAAGGGTCGCCGGACCGAACCGACTTGTCAATTCTTGAAGTGCCTCCTTCATGGCCCCTAATCTCAGGCATGCCGCAGGCGTTCCAGTACAGGCCACGTTTCGTGGACATCCGCGTTCGCCCTCCCAAGCCCGCGCAGGAGGAGGAGGCGAAGGCGCGCCATTCCGCGCCGGGAGAGCGGCTGTGCGACCATGTCGGCTGTCACGCGCCGGCGACGACGCGCGCCCCCAAATCGCGCCACCATCCGGACGAGCACTACTGGTTCTGCGTTCCGCACGCGGCCGAATACAATCGCAGCTGGAACTTCTTTGCGGGAATGAGCGAGGCCGAGGTGGCCGAGCAACTCGCCCGGGATCAGGCCACTGGGGGTCGCCCGACCTGGTCGTTCAAGGCGGGCGCGCGCAACAGCGAGGCCGCCGCCGCCCGCGGCGAGTTCCGCGATCCGCTTGGCATGTTCGCCGAGCAGCAGAAGCGCACCGGCGCCGGCGCCCCAGTCGACCGGCGCCTGGGTAAGCTCGAGCGCGTGGCGCTCGACGATCTGGATCTCGATCTTTCTGCGGACGGCCCGGCGATCCGGGCGCGTTACCTCGATCTGGTCAAACGCTGCCATCCAGACGCCAACGGCGGCGACCGGTCTTCGGAGGGGCGCCTGCAGAAGGTGATCCGGGCCTATAAGACCCTGCAAAAGGCCAAGATGGTCTGACCCTGCGTCAACAGGTCCCGCGGCGTTTGCGTCCGCGAATGGGCCGCGTTAGTGAACCCCCCGCCATGCCAGCCGCCCTCGAAACCCCCGACGATCCCCTCCTGATGCTGACGCCGGATCGAATGGTCTCGATCCGCGAAACCTTCGGCGTGGATTCGGACATGATGGTCCCGGCCTTCTCCACCCGTGACAGTCACGTCCCGGATTTCGACGAGGCCTACCAGTTCGACCCCCAGACGACGATGGCCATCTGCGCGGGCTTTGCCTACGACCGCCGCGTGATGGTCCAGGGCTATCACGGCACGGGAAAGTCGACCCACATCGAGCAGGTCGCCGCACGTCTGAACTGGCCGATGATCCGGGTGAACCTCGACAGCCACGTCAGCCGTATCGACCTAGTGGGCAAGGACGCCATCGTCCTTCGCGAGGGCAAGCAGGTCACCGAATTCCGCGAGGGCATGCTGCCCTGGTGCCTGCAGCGGCCCATGGCCCTGGTGTTCGACGAATACGACGCCGGTCGTCCGGACGTGATGTTCGTCATCCAGCGGGTGCTGGAGGCGCAGGGCCGCCTGACCCTGCTCGATCAGAACCGGGTGATCCGACCCAATCCGTATTTCCGCCTTTTTTCGACCACCAACACGATCGGCCTTGGCGACACCACCGGGCTCTATCACGGCACGCAGCAGATCAATCAGGGCCAGATGGACCGCTGGAACGTGGTGACAACGCTGAACTATCTGCATCACGATTCCGAGGTTGAGATTGTGCTGGCGAAGGTGCCGTCCTTCAACAACGCGGAAAAGAAAAAA
>DASXGQ010000215.1:0-19856 GCA_036488995.1 Caulobacteraceae bacterium | reverse complement strand
GTCGACCCCTCATCCGACCTCGCTCCGCGAGGCCACCTTCTCCCGCAAGGGGAGAAGGGAGATGAAAGCGGCCAAGCTTCAGAAGGCCGACGACGTGTCGATTTGATAGCCCCGAGGCCGGGGCCCGGACACCTCACCCCCAGATCGGGGGCTTGCGGTCCTTCCAGGGCAGCTCCTTCTCAAGCTGGCCGGCGAGGCGATAGAGGGTCGCCTCGTCGGCGAACTTGCCGGTGAACATCATTGCGATGGGAAGGCCGGATTGCGACTGCCACAGCGGCAGCGAAAGCGAGGGCTGGCCCGTGAAGTTGAACGGCGGGGTCGTCGCATAGGTCGACGACTGCCTGCGGTCGAACTCCCGCAACTCCACAGTCAGCGGATCGAGCCAGTCGAGGCGCGGCGAAGGCGTCGACATCGTCGGCGCGAGGAAGACGTCGAAATCCTCGAAGCGTGTGAGGATCTGGCGGACATAGAGGCGTAGCTCCTGCCAGGCCCAGAAGGTCTTCTCCCCGGTCTGCCGTTTGCCCGCCTCCCAGGCGCGCTTCGCCAGCGGCCCCAGTTCACCATCCTTGGGCTCCCGCCCCAGGAGATCGATCCAGCGCTGTATGCTGGCGGCGAAGTTCGACGCGCTCACGAGGCCTTGGGTGCGGTAGAGGCCGCGATAGTCGATCCCCAAGCCTCCCTCGATCACCTCGTGCCCAAGCGCGCGGAGGGTCTCGGCGGTCTGCACCAGTCTCGCCTGCACCTCCGGATCGATCGCCCGGCCGCTCGGCGTCTCGGCCGACCAGAAGACTCGCAGGCGGCCGGGACTGCGCCCGACCTCGTCAAGGTAAGGCCCGGCCTTGGCCGGAGCCTGGAAGGGGTCGCCGACCTGTGGGTAGCCTGTGGCGTCGAGCATGGCCGCGCTGTCGCGGACGGTCCGGCTGACGACATGGTGCACCGAAAAGCCCATCGCGCCGTCAGTCACTTCGCAGATCGGCGTGCGGTCGCGCGTGATCTTCATCCCCACGAGGCCGCAGTTGGCCGCCGGGATTCGAATGGAGCCGAGGCCATCGCTCGCGTGGGCCAGGGGAACCATGCCCGAGGCCACGGCCGCGGCCGCGCCGCCCGAAGAGCCGCCGGAGATATGTTCCGGATTCCACGGGTTGCCGGAGGGACCCAGGCGCTCGGAGTTGGTGACGCCGGGAATCCCGAATTCCGGCGTGTTCGTCTTGCCCACCAGGACGACGCCGGTCTCGCGGTAGCGGCGCACGAGCTCGCTGTCGACGTCGTCCGCAGCGACCTGGGCGTAGTTGGATCCGGAGCTGCGCGGCCAGCCCTTCACCTGGGCGCCAAGGTCCTTGATCAGGAACGGGACGCCCGCAAAGGGACCGTTGCGCAGCTGTTCGGCGACGGCGGCCGCCCGCGCCTCGTCATATGCCTTGTAGACGACCGCATTCAGCGCCGGGTTGTGGCGCTCGATCCTCTCTATGGCCGCCTCGACCAGCTCAGCCGGGGTCACCTGTCGCTGGCGAACCAGCTCGGCCAGACCCAGGCCGTCGTAGTCGGCGTATTGCGCAAATCCCATGGCGTCTTCTCCTCACCCGACGTTCCGTTCCCTTGGGGGGATCAGATCATCGGCGGGGCGAAAACGCCACTGGTCGTCACGAAAGAACGGAGAGTCTCAGGCCCGGCGGGAAACAGAGAAGTCGGCCAAGGACTCAAGGCCATGGCGCCATTCGTTCGCGGGGAAGACCGCCAGCGCGGCCTTGGCGTTCTCGGCGTATTCCGCGGCGAGGTCGAGCGTCGCCTCGAGGGCGCCGGCGCCGACGATGAGTTCGCGCGCGCGGCGGAAGTCGGCGTCGGTCTGCTCCTTGCGCCCGATCGCGCGCTCCCAGAAATCGACCTCGCGCGGCCCCGTCCGGGCGATCGCCAGGAGCAGGGGCAAAGTCGCCTTCCCCTCCCGGAAGTCGTCACCGGCGTTCTTGCCCAGCGTCTCGGTGACCCCGCCATAATCCAGAGCGTCATCGGCCAGCTGGAACGCCAGGCCGAGATTGGAGCCATAGGCGCGCAGAGCCGCGCACTGGGCCGCGCTCGCCCCGCCCGCCACCGCCCCGGCCTCCGCTGCAGCGGCGAAGAGTTCCGCCGTCTTGGCCGAGATGATTTCGAGATAGGTGGCCTGCGAAAGGCCGAGGTCATGAGCGCGGGTGAGCTGCAGCACTTCGCCCTCGGCGATCACGCGGGAGGCGCGCGCCAGGATGTCCATTGCCCGCATCGATCCGGTCTCGACCATCAGTTCGAAAGCGCGGGCGAAGAGGAAGTCTCCCACCAGCACGCTCGAAGGCGCACCCCAGATCAGGTGAGCGGCGACCTTGCCGCGGCGCAGGCGCGAGCCGTCGACGACGTCGTCGTGCAGCAGGGTGGCCGTGTGGATGAACTCGACGGCCGCCGCCAGCTTCAGGCTCCCGTCCCCCCGTGCGCCGGCGAGACGCGCCGCGACCACCGCCAGCAGGGGGCGCAGGCGCTTGCCCCCGGCGTCGATGATATGGTCCGCAAGCGCGGGTATGACGCTGACGGGGCTCTGCATCCGGCTACGGATGATCGCATCCACCCCGGACATGTCCGACGCGGCGAGCTCGACCAGCCGGTCGATCGAGGGTTGCCGATGCGGAATGGCGGCTTTGACGACGTCCAAGGGAGCTCCTTAATGACCTCGCGCCCCTCGAAAACCTGGGCCGCCGACCGGGGCGACAATGGTCAGGCGACGAAGGGCGGTCAAGCGATGGGGACGCGGACGATTTCCGAGAACAGCGAGCAAATGCACACGCTCCTGGGCGGAAGTATCCGCCTGCGCCAGGCGGCTGACGGCTACCGGGCGGGAATGGACGCCGCCCTTCTGGCCGCCGCGTGTGACGTCGGGACCGGCGAACGGGCGCTCGAAGCTGGCTGCGGGGTTGGCGCGGTCATCCTGCAGGCCGCCTTCAGGCGTCCTCACGCCAGCTTCGTCGGCGTCGAGGCCGATCCCGCAGCCCTGGCCATGGCGGTCGAGAATATCCGTCTCAATGGCATGGAAGATCGTCTGCAGGCTGTGGCTGGGGACGTCGGCGCGCCCTTCGCCAGGCTTGGTCTGGCGCCATTCCACGCGGTTCTGGCGAACCCCCCGTTCTTCGACGATCCTGGCGCGATCCGTGGGCCAGCCCCGGCGCGGCGCGCAGCATGGATCGCGTCGGACGGACTGGGCGCATGGCTCGCCTTCCTGACGAAGTCGGTTCGCGAAGGCGGAACGATCACACTGATCCATCGCGCAGACCGTCTCGCCGACATCCTCTCGGGCCTCCACGCGAAGGCCGGTTCGTTTCAGGTGCGGCCGATCCACCCATTTGCCGACGCGCCGGCCAAGCGCGTGCTGGTTCGGGCGATCAAGACCGGGCGAGCGCCTCTGCGGCTCCTGCCGCCGCTGGTGCTGCACGACCGCGACAGCGCCGCCCGCCACACGCCGGAGGCGGATGCGGTGCTGCGCGGCGAAGCCGACCTGCCGTGGCCCCGATAAAGGGCTATCGGGCCGGCTCCAGGAAGGTCAGTTCTTCGACTGGTCGACGAGCTTGTTCTTCGTGATCCAGGGCATCATGGCGCGCAGGCGGGCGCCGACGGCCTCGATCTCGTGCTCCGAGGCCCGGCGACGCGTGGCCTTGAAGCTCGCCTGGCCGGCCGCGCACTCGACCATCCAGTCGCGCGTGAAACGCCCAGACTGGATGTCGTCGAGGATGCGCTTCATCTCGGCCTTGGTCTCGGGCGTCACGACGCGCGGGCCGGACACGTACTCCCCGTACTCGGCGGTGTTGGAGATCGAGTAGTTCATGTTCGCGATGCCGCCTTCGTAGATCAGGTCCACGATCAGCTTCACTTCGTGCAGGCACTCGAAATAGGCCATCTCGGGGGCGTAGCCCGCCTCGACCAGCGTCTCGAAGCCGGCGCGGATGAGCTCGACCAGACCGCCGCAGAGCACAGCCTGCTCGCCGAAGAGATCGGTTTCGCATTCCTCGCGGAAGGTCGTCTCGATGATCCCCGAACGGCCGCCGCCGATGGCGGAGGCGTAGGCGAGGCCCAGATCGAGAGCGCCGCCGCTGGCGTCCTGCGCCACCGCGATCAGGCAGGGCACGCCACCGCCGCGCAGGTACTCGCCGCGCACCGTGTGGCCCGGGCCCTTGGGCGCGACCATCAGGACGTCGATGGAGGGCTTTGGCTCGATCAGCCGGAAGTGGATGTTCAGGCCGTGGGCGAACAGAAGGGCCGCGCCGTCGCGGATGTTCGGCGCGATATCCTTCTCCCAGATCTGACGTTGCAGTTCGTCAGGCGCGAGGATCATGATCGCGTCGGCCCAGGCGGCCGCCTCAGGCACGCTCATCACCTTGAGCCCCTCTCCCTCTGCCTTGCGCGCGGACGCGGAGCCAGGCCGGAGCGCCACTGCGACATTTTTTACCCCGGAGTCGCGCAGGTTCAGCGCGTGGGCGTGGCCCTGCGAGCCGTAGCCTACGACGGCGATCTTCTTGTCCAGGATGCGCGCGAGGTCTGCGTCGGTGTCGTAATAGACGCGCATGGAGAGTCTTGTCCTTGTCCAGTCAGGCGCCGCTGGGGCGAGCGCCGCTTTCCACAGGCAATCGGCGGTCGGGTCAAGGCAGGCGGATGCAACCGCGACCGATTCGGCTTACCTGTGACGCGGATGGACGGTTCCTCTCACATCTCGTCCGGGACCGGCGAGCGGCAGTACCTCGATCTGCTCGCCGAGGCGCTCGAGCGCGGCGAACGGCGGGACGACCGCACGGGCGTCGGAACCCTGGGCCTGTTCGGGCGGTCGATGCGCTTCGACCTCGCCGACGGCTTTCCGCTGCTCACCACCAAGCGGCTGCACTTCAAGTCGATCGTCGTGGAGCTGCTGTGGTTCCTGCGCGGCGACACCAATGTCCGCTGGCTGCACGAGCACGGGGTGACGATCTGGGAAGAGTGGGCTGACGCAGCCGGAGACCTCGGACCGGTCTACGGCAAGCAGTGGCGCTCGTGGGCCGCGCCCGACGGACGCTCTATCGACCAGATCGCCCGGGTCACCCAAAGCCTCCGCGCCTCGCCGCACAGCCGCCGCCACATCGTCAGCGCCTGGAATCCTGCGGATGTGGACGACATGGCCCTGCCGCCCTGCCACTGCCTGTTCCAGTTCCACGTCTCGGGCGGGCGGCTCTCGTGCCAGCTCTACCAGCGTTCAGCCGACATCTTCCTTGGCGTGCCCTTCAATATCGCCAGCTACGCCCTGCTTACCCTGATGATGGCGCAGGCCACGGGCTATCAGCCGGGCGAGTTCGTCCACGTCCTGGGCGACGCCCACCTCTATCTCAACCACGTCGACCAGGCGCGTGAGCAGCTGGCGCGGGAGCCCTTCGCCTTCCCCACCCTGCGCCTTGCGCCGAAGACCGACCTCTTCGCCTTCGAGCCCGCGGACATCGGTCTTGAAGGGTATCGCGCGCACCCCACGATCCGGGCCCCGATCGCGGTCTAGAGTGAGCGCGAGCGTCACCCTCACCGTCGGCCCTGTGGCGCGCGCCGCCAATGGCGTCATCGGCGCGGGCGGAGGCCTGCCCTGGCGGCTGAAGTCCGACCTGGCGATCTTTCGCCAGGTGACGATGGGAAAGCCCGTGATCATGGGGCGAAAGACCTGGGATAGCCTTCCCCGCAAGCCTCTCCCCGGCCGCACCAACATCGTGCTCTCGCGGGATGGAAGCTTCGATCCCAATGGCGCCGTGGTCTGTGAGGACTTCTCCGAAGCGGTCCAGATCGCCCGCGAACAGGCGGCGGAGGACGGCGCGGACGAGGTCTGCGTCATCGGCGGGGCCGAGATCTTCGCCCTCGCCCTGCCCCGTGCGCGCCGCCTCTACCTGACTGAGGTCGAGGCCGAGCCCCAGGGCGACGCACTGTTCCCGCCGTTCGACCCGTCGCTCTGGCGCGAAGTCCGCCACGAAGCCCATCCCGCCGGCCGCGACGACGACCACCCCTTCGTCTTCCGGGTGCTTGAGCGCCGCTGAGCGCGCATCCGCGGGTCACATGATCGGCAGCCAGACCTCGACACCGCCCTCCCCCGTGCGCGGGTCGAAGGTCGGCAAATGGCGCTCGAGGCTCGGGCCCTCCGCCAGGGTGAGGCCAGCGGCGGGAAACCAGTCGTCGAGGATGGCGCGATAGGTGCCGCCCAGGCCCGAAACATGGCCGGCGTGATGGAAGATCGCATAGCGCTGGGGCGGCACACGCACCCGCGCGAGATCCGCCGGCGCGCCCGAAAAGTCGGTCACCTCGACGGCGCAGGCGTAGTCAAAAGCGCCTTCGTCATCGATCTGCATGAGGATGCCGATCGGGATCGGCTGGGCCTTGTTCCGGATCGCGCCGATCTCTGGCGCGAAGCGGCGCCACTGGTCGGCGATCACGCGAAGCTCGCCGAACGAGCGGCGTTCGCGCAGGCCCAGCGCCAGGATGGTTTCATGGTCGTGGAAGCGCGGCGGCCCCAGTGGCGCGGCGGTCGGCCCCTCGAGCTCCAGGGGCGCGAGGAGATCCAGCCCTGCGGTCGCGCCCTGGCGGCGCACGGCATCGGGCGTCGCGCCAAATCTCGCCCGGAAGGCCCGGGTGAACGCCTCGTGCGAGCCGTACCCGCTGGCGATCGCAAGATCGAGGATGTCCTGCGCCCCGTCGGCGAGCGCCCGCGCGGCGTCTGAGAGGCGCCTGGCGCGGACATACTCCATCACGGTCATGCCGACCGTCTCGCCAAAGGCGTGAGCCAGATGGTGGCGGGAGACGCCGCACGCGGCTGCGATGTCGGCGAGCGACAAAGGGCGCGAAAGGTTGCGATCGATCACCCACAAAGCCCTGTTCGAGAGGGACATGCTGGCTCCGAGGGTTGAGTTACTCGTCTCGTTCCGCCGCAACTCCGATCAAGCGAGCCCGGCAGCGGCGCGCTAGTCCTCACGAAGTTAGATCGGACACGGAGGACCGCCGTGATCTATTGCAGCGCATCGGAGCTTGCCAGGGCGCTCAAGGCGCGCCGGGTCTCGGCGGTCGAGCTCGCCCAGTCGATGATCGACCGCATCGAGCGCCTCGATCCCAGCCTCAACGCCGTGGTGGTCCGCGACTTCGAGCGGGCGCTGGCGGCCGCCCGTTCGGCGGACGAGGCGCTGGCCCGCGGTGATCAGCGCCCTCTTCTCGGCGTGCCGATGACGGTCAAGGAGGCGTTCAACGTCGCCGACCTCCCCACCACCTGGGGACTTCCGGGAACCTCGGAGATCCCCGTTAGCGCGGACGCCGTGGTCGTCAAGCGCTTGAAGGCGGCCGGCGCGATCATCCTTGGCAAGACCAACCTCGCGATGATGCTGGCCGACTGGCAGTGCGCCAATCCGGTCTACGGCGTCACGAAGAATCCCTGGGACCTGGAGCGCACGCCTGGCGGTTCGTCCGGAGGCGGAGCAGCGGCGCTGGCCGCCGGCTTCACACCTCTCGAGTTCGGCTCGGATCTCGCCGCATCGTTGCGCGCCCCGCCCGCTTTCTGTGGCGTTTACGCCCACAAGCCGTCCTTCGACCTCGTACCGACCCGTGGACTTGCCCCGCCCGGCGCGCCGACGCTCAGCGTCACTCCGATCATCGACATGGCGGTGGTCGGACCGATGGCGCGCACGGCCTCCGACCTTGCGCTCGCGCTCGACTGCACCGCCGGTCCTGATGAGCACGAGGCGACGGCCTGGCGGCTAGAGCTCCCGGCGCCGCGGCGCCGGCGCCTGCGCGACTATCGCGTCCTGGCGATCGACACTCACCCTCGGGTTCCCACGGCGGATTCGGTGCGAGCCGCGATCGAGGCAAGGGCTGTGGAGCTCGAGCGGTTGGGCGTGAGCGTGGCGCGTCAGAGCCCGCTGCTCCCTGACCTTGGGGTCGTGGCGGACACCTTCGGTCAATTGCTCCTCGCGATTTTCGCGGCGGACGGCCCCGCGGGAGGCCCGAGCCACGCAGACTGGATCCGCGCCGATCGCACACGCGCCGAGATCGTCGATCAGATGCGAAGGCTTTTCGAGACCTTCGATGTCGTCCTCTGTCCGGCGATGCCGACCGCGGCGCCGCCTCTCAACGGGAGCGCAGGGCCGCCCGCGATGTTGGAAGTCGACGGAGTCTCCGTTCCCTATCAGGCGCAGCCGCTGTGGGCGGCGCTCGCCAACCTGACCGGGGGGCCGGCGACCATGATCCCGGTGGGGGTCGACAGGGCGGGACTGCCCATCGGCGCCCAGATCATGGGGCCTTATCTGGAAGACCGCACCTGTCTCCACTTCGCGCAGTTGATGGAGGACGCGATCGGCGGCTTTGTCGCCCCGCCGGCCTGGGAGAATGAGCGATCGCCCCAAGGGTCGAAGCTTGCGGGCTAGGCGTCCCGCAACATCGCCAGGACCTGGGAGATCAGCGGGGCCTGGGCCGGCAGGATTCGGATCATCGCCTCGTTAGCGGCGAAATAGGCTGCGCGATCGATCTCGGGAAAGCGGATCATTCGACCGGAGTGTCGTGGCCACTCGAGCTCCACTTCAATTGCGCTCCCGCGGACCTGCGCGACGTCCACGTCAGCCCGCGCAGCAAATGCGATGACGATCTTGCCGCTCTTCTGGCGAATGGGCTCCAAGGGCGTGAACGGTCCTTCCGGCGGCGCCCCGACCTCCTCGCCGAACTCGCGCAGCGCAGCCGAGATCGGATCCTCGCCAGCCTCGACCATGCCCTTCGGAATCGACCACGCCCCTGCATCGCGCCGCGCCCAGAACGGGCCGCCCGGATGGACGAGCAGGAACTCGGGGCCATCGGCGAAGACCCGATAGACGACAAGCCCTGCGCTCTGGACGGGCATATCCCTCTCGACGCGAGCCGCGCGGCGCCCCAGCCTGGGCCGTAGCGCGAAGATCCCTTATGGGTCATGCGCTCGGGCAGGGGAAACGTCATGAAAAACATCGTTGCGGCCATGTGCGCCTTTACTCTGGCCGGCGCGGTTCATGCTGCGCCCGGACCAATCCCGTTCGACGCCGTCGACGCCCTGCAGCCGCCGCCAGACATGCACCTGGGCGAAGTCGCGGGGGTGGCGCTCAATCGCGAGGGCCACATCTTCGTCTTCCAGCGTGGCCACACCATTGGACCCGCCTACGGAGCGGCGGCGGCGCAGCTTCTGGAGTTCGATCAGGACGGGCGCTTCGTGCGGGAGATCGGCAAGGACCTCTACGCGTGGTCCTTCGCCCACGCCGTACGCATCGCGCCTAATGGAGACATCTGGGCCGCCGACAAGGGCTCGGACATGGTGATCGACTTCACCCCGGCAGGGCGCGTGAGGATGGTCTTCGGCCGCAAGCCCGAGGCCAGCGACGAGGGGACCCAACCCCTCGCCCATCCCAAACCGCCTCTGCCGGCCGTCGACGGCATGTTCCGCCAGGTGACCGACATGACCTGGGACAGCCGCGGCAACACCTACATCAGCGACGGCTACATCAATTCGCGCGTCGCCAAGGTCGCGCCGGACGGCCGCTGGCTGACGTCGTGGGGCAGTTATGGCTCCGCGCCCGGCCAGTTCGACACCCTCCACTCCATCGCCATCGACGCCAAGGACCGGATCTACGTCGCCGACCGGGGCAACCGGCGCGTCCAGGTCTTCGATACGGACGGCAAGCTGTTGAAGATCATCACCATCGATGTCCCTGTCCCGCCCGATGCGGCGCCGCCGATCGGGCCCAAGCCCGGGCCCGACGCGAAGGGAACCATGGCCCCGGGCGCACCCTGGGCCCTCTGCATCACGCCGCCGGACGCGGCAGGCCGGCAGGTCCTGTTCGCCTCCGACGCCTATCCCGGCCGCGTCTATGAACTCGACCTCGATGGCAACGTCCTGGGTTGGCTGGGCAAGTCCGGCAAACAACTTGGCCAGTTCGGCTGGATCCATGAGATCGCCTGTCCCTCGGATCACCAGATCTACGTCGCCGAGCTACTCAACTGGCGGCTGCAGAAGCTGACCCTGCATCCCCAGCCCGGGCGCTGAAACCCCCTGGCCGGTCGCGGCAAGGCTCCTGTAGGAAGACTCCAAACGGAACCGGAGGAGAGCGCCATGGAAACCCAACTCGTCGTCGAGGACTGCGGCTTCCTCGAAGGCCCCGTCGCGATGAGCGATGGATCGATCATCGCCACCGAGATCGAGCTGGGGCGGCTTATCCGCGTATCTCCCGACGGTAAGACGAGCGTGGTGGTGGAGACCGGGGGCGGCCCGAACGGCGCGGCGATCGGACCGGACGGGGCGCTCTACATCACCAACAACGGCGGGTCGTTTCACTATCAGCGGGTAAACGGCCTCAACATCCCCGGCCCCACCCCGCCGGGGCACAAGGGCGGCTACATCCAGCGCGTCGACCTCTCCAGCGGCAAGGTGGAGAAACTCTACGACTCCTGCGACGGCCGGCCCCTGTGGGGCCCAAACGACCTCGTCTTCGACAAGCACGGCGGCTTCTGGTTCACCGACCATGGTTGCACCACGCCGGAGGGCCGCAATTTTGGCGGCCTCTATTACGCCAAGGCCGACGGTTCGAAGATCACCCGCGCGCGCGACCACATGATCTCGCCCAACGGCGTGGGCCTCTCGCCCGACGGGAAGGTGGTCTACATGGCCGACACCCAGACCGGGCGGCTGTGGGCGTTCGACATCGCCGCGCCGGGCGAACTGGCGGCTCGCGGCGGCCTCGTGCCCGCCTACATGCCGGGACGTGTGATCGCCACGCTTCCCGGCTACCAGTTCCTCGACAGCCTGGCGGTGGAGGCCGGCGGCAAGATCTGCGTGGCGACCATCTTCAACGGCGGGATCACAGCCTTCGACCCCGACGGCTCGACCGAACACTTCCCCTTCCCGGATATCGTCACCACCAACATCTGCTTTGGCGGCGCCGACATGCGCGACGCCTGGGTGACCTGTTCGTCCACCGGCAAGCTCTTCAAGTGCCGCTGGCCGCGTCCGGGGTTGAAGCTGAACTATAACGCCTGATTCCGGCGAAAGGCCGGTCACCCGGGACTTTCAGCGGGCGCGGGCGATGCGGCAGCGGCTCGGCGGGACGGCGGGCTCCAGCGCCCGACTTGATCGGGCGCTCCCTCGCACGACACGAAGCAAAACGCGGCGACGGTCTTGGAATCGCCTCACACATAGAACCTTGGCCACGGAACGACGAGCGCAGGTGGGGCCTCTACAGCGTCAGCCGGAGCGGCGCCCTGGAGATTGGAGACAACGAATGAAGCGACTGCTTATCCTGGCCTGTGTGGCGGCCCTGGTCCCCGCCGGGGGCGCCTGGGCCATCGGCAAGACAGGCAAGGGCGCTATCGCCGGGGCGGCCGCCGGCGTGTTGGTCGCCGGACCCGTGGGCGCGGTGGTGGGCGCTGGCGGCGGCGCGCTCATCGGCAGTAACTGGAACACCGGACATCATCACTCTTACCACCACCACCATCACCATCACGGCTGAGGGCGAGCGGCGGCCTCGTGCCCGCCCACATGCCGGGACGCGTGATCGCCACCCTGCCCGGCTATCAGTTTCTCGATAGCCTCGCGGTGGAGGCCGGCGGCAAGGTCTGCGTGGCGACCATCTTCAACGGCGGGATCACGGCCTTCGACCCTGACGGCTCGACCGAGCACTTTGCCTTCCCGGACATCGTCACCACCAACATCTGCTTTGGCGGAGCCGACATGCGCGACGCCTGGGTGACCTGCTCTTCGACCGGCAGCCTCTTCAAGTGCCGCTGGCCGCGGCCAGGGCTGAAGCTGAATTACAACGCCGGATCAGCCGGCGCGCACGGCGGCTACGCCGTGCGCAGAGGCAGGCCATCCAGCCGCAGCAGGCCTCCGACAGCCGTGACGCGCCAGTTCAGGGGCGTGGCCGCCAGCAGGCGCATGAGCGGATCAACAAGATCCAGATGATGTCGCGAAGCGCCAGTACAGGATTAGGTTCCTATCGGCCTACCGAATTCGAGATTTCCGCCAATGCTCTGGGAATGATGCGACGCGATTTCGACTAAAATGTATTTAAGGCTCCGGGTCCAAACTACGGAACCTTTGCCGTTTACACGGTTTTTAGATATCCTTAGACTTTCGACGAACTGGAATCGGAAACATCATGAGGAAGTTTTTAATCGCCGCCTGCGCCTTAGCGGTCCTGACTCAGGCCGGCGGAGCGTGGGCCATGGGTAAGACCGCCAAGGGCGCCATCGCTGGCGCGGCCGCTGGCGCGGTCGTGGGCGGGCCGGTCGGCGCGGTCGTCGGCGCCGGCGGCGGCGCGGTGATCGGCAACCACTGGCATACCCATCACAACTACCACCACCATACCTACCATCATCCCCACGACTAACGCCCGGCCGGCCCGGCGGTCCTCTCACTCCGCCGCCGTCGCCATCTCCGTCTCGGTCCCCCCGATCGTCCAGCGCGCGGACGCCTGGCGCAGGCGGAAGTGGTAGTAGGCCAGCGCGCCCAGGAAGAGCCCCATGAGCAGAAGGATGCTGGGGCGTCCGGCGTCCCTGTCGAGCCAGTCGGCGAAGATCGACAAGGCCGTCACCGTCAGGCCGAAGACAGGCACGAACGGGTGCGCTGGCGCGCGGAAGTCCCGCCCGGTCAGGCCTTTGCGCCGCCCTACGAACAGGGCCAGCGAGATCAGCAGGAAATCCGACACGTTGCCGGAGATCAGCACCAGGATCGTGCGCTCGCCGAGCAGGGCCATGAGGCCCGAGCCGAAGGTGAGAACGAGGCTCGCGACGACGGGCGTCCTGAAACGCTTGCTTAGACGCCCCAGCACACGGCTCATCGGAGCCGGCCAGATCCCATCCCGGCCCGTCGCATAGAGATAGCGGCCATAGGCCATGATCGTGGCGACGATGCTGTTGAAGATCGCCGCCGAGACCCCGATGCTCACCAGCGCAGCGATCAGTGGTCCGCCCGTGACCCGAAGGAACTCCGCGAACGGAGTCTCCGCCGAGAGCACCCCCTGTATGTCGCGGGCGCTGAGCAGCATCAGAATCATCGGCGAGGCGATGGTCACGCTGGCGAACACGCCGGTCCACGCGATCACCCGGCCGATCTTCTTCCGGGCGTCATGCATCTCCTCGGCGAAGTACATGGCCCAGCTCGCGCCCCCGCACGCCCACATGCCTGAGACGGTGGCGAGCGCCAGAATCGGAAAGGGCGTGGCGCGCAGCGCGCCGTGTGCAAGCATGACGGGGTGGGCGAGGAGTTGTCCCAGACTTCGCGAGGGATGAGTGAGGGCGACTGTGACCAGGACGCCGAGGGCCGCCGCCTCCACGGCCAGGAAGACGCCCGTCACGAGTGCGCCATGGCGGATGTTCAGGATGGCGATGACCGCGGAGACTGCGAGACCGCCAAATGCGATTCCCCAGTACGGTGCGGAAGGCTCGAGGAACCGGACGTAGTCGGCCAGCCCCAGGGCCGCGAAACTGATCTGGCCCAGGGTGATGGGCAGCATCAGGACGATGTAGGGAAAGGTCAGGAAACGTCCCAAGAGGGCGGAGAGGCTGGGATAGATCCCGCCCGCGCCGGGAAATGCGGCGCCGATCTCGGCATAGAGTAGCGCCAGAGTCGCGCTGACGACGCCCCCGACAAGGAATGCGAGCGCCGCGCCCGTCCCGGCCATCCGCAGGACCTCGTTTCCGCCGATATAGACGGAGAAGACGGGAGAGAGCGCGGAGAACGACAGGAGAAACACGCCCGCCGGCCCGAGCACACGATTGAGGGTGGTGGGGGCGGCGTCGATTTCCCTCAGCGTACTGCCCTCCTCCGCGCCTGCCGGAAGGGCGGGCTGGCGTCGTGTCCGATTCCAAACCTAGCTAGCGACCCACCCGCGATGTCAATCGGCGCCGTGGGCGCCCTTGCGCGCACGGTCGATTTGTCCAACCGCCGCCCCACGCGGCGGGCGGCCTGCTCAGCAAACGCAGTCTAGAGGGTGTCGGTCGCGATGTAGGAGCGTACCCGGATGCCCGGGCCAAACGTGTTTGCTGCTTCGTCCCACGAGCGCCTGATTTCCGGGTCGGGATGAGGCACGTGGGCTGGAGGCGTCCATCCCTCGGCCCGCCAGCTCTTTTCCCGATGCTCGAGATCGAGCGGCTCGGCCGCCTCCATGACCTCGGCCGCGAGAGTCTCCCGGCTTTCATCCACCTTGACCGTCAGCAGGATGTGCCCGCGTAGCAGGCCCTCGCCATAGACGTGCGCGTCCCTGTGGCGGAACAGGTTATGCATCGCCCCGTGGACCCCATGCTCGCCATGCGGGCCTTGCCGATCGGAACCTTCCACGTCGTGGATCTCCGCATGGCCAGCCAGTCCGTGTGGCCTCAGGGCTTCAACGGCCCGCTCTGCGTCCTCGCGTGTCTCATAAAGAGCGCTAACGGTGCGCTTCATCACCTAGTCCTCCCATGCGGCGCCTTGGCAAACAGAGACTACGTCAGGCTCCATGTTCCGTATCGCACCTAAGCTGACGACGGCAAGCTCGACCGACGGCGCCACCGCTCTCTAGGATAAGCCCATGCGCCTTCCCCTCGATCCGTCTAACGTCAAAGGATTCATCGATTTTGCAGAGGGCGCGGCCCTCCATGACGCCGCTCTGCGGCTGGCGCGGATCGGGCCTTGCGTCGAAATCGGCGCCTATTGCGGGAAGTCGACCCTCTACCTCGGCGCCGCCTGCAAGGCCGCGGGAGGCGTGCTGTTCTCCATCGACCACCATCGTGGGTCGGAGGAGAACCAACCGGGTTGGGAGTGGCACGACCCCGACCTGTGGGATCCGGAGGCCGGCGCCCTAGACAGCCTTCCGAGCTTCCGCCGCACCTTGCGGGCCGCCGACCTCGAAGAGACGGTGATCGCAGTCGTCGGCCGATCGGCGACGATCGCCCGGTCATGGACGACTCCGATCGCTTTCCTGTTCATCGACGGCGGACACACGATGGAGGCCGCCAGCGCCGACTACGAGGGTTGGACCCCGCGGCTCGTCGCGGGCGGAGTCCTTGCGATCCACGATGTCTTTCCCGATCCCGCCGACGGCGGCAGGCCGCCCTTCGAGATCTACCAGCGCGCCCTTGCGAGTGGCGAGTTCGAGGAGACCGCCGCGGTGAAGAGCCTTCGTCTGCTCAGGCGCCGGTAAGGACGCGCGTGGCCGGGCTCCCGCGATCCAGCGCCTCCCGCGCCAGAATCATGGCCGCCTGGGTCCAGGTAGGTTTTTCCAGAGGCCAGGGGATGTCTTCGGCGAACTGCCAGCCCATCCACCATGCGCCGTCCGCGTCCCGATGCGCGTCCTGCCAGTCGAGGATCGATGCTGCGTCCTGAAAACGACCAAGGCAGGCTAGGGTGAGCGCGAGCTCGGCGGTCTCCGCAACCGTCGCCCAGGGCTCGGCGGCCACGCACCGACAGCCGCGGCCCGGCTCGACAAAGCGCGGCCAGCCCGCCTTCAGACGTTCGTTCGCGGCCTCGTCCCGGACCACACCCGCAAGGATCGGATAGTACCAGTCCATGGCGAAGCCGGAGCGATCTGCGCCAGAGCGGTCGAAGCGGTCGGGCCGCGCCTTCACCGCTCTCGCGAGGCGCGCGCGGGCCGCAAGCCAATCGGGATGCGGATCGCGGACGACCTCGCTCAGGGCGATGGCGTGGCCGAGGCTCGCGTAAAGCGAGGCGCATCCCGAGAGGACGGCGTCGTCCGCCGCCGTCCCGTACGCCTCGCCGCACCAGGAAATATCGCCCTCCGGGTGCTGGCAGGAGAGCACGAACCCGACCGCGTCCCGCACCATGGGCCAGTAGCGATGGACGAGCGCCGCGTCCCGTCGCGAGAGCCAGACCCGCCAGAGAGCCGTCGCCGGATAGCCGGCGAAGTTGGTGTCGCAGACCTTGGGCGCCTCGATGCGCGCGATCCGGTCGCGGCCTTTCATCGGCAGCGCATTGCCGTAGCCGCAAAGCCAGGCGCCGTCGGACATCTGGGTCGTCGCGAGATAGTCGAGGCCTCGGCGAACCGCGTCCAGTTCCCCCGCCGCATCGAGGGCCATCAGGCACTCGGCGTGGTTCCACGCGTCCCAGGGGCCGTCTTCGAACCAGGGAATGGCCCCATCGGGACACTGGGCCTGCAGGATGAGGCGCACGGCGCCCGAGAGGTCGGCCAAGATGTCCGGCGTGCGGAGCGCGACCAGGGCGTTCATGCTGCGCACGCCTGGGCCGGTTTGTCGAAATAGAGGACGACGCTCTTGCCCATGAGCGGGTTCAACAGACGCTCCAGCGCGCGCGTGATCCACGGGCGGCGCATGAGGTCCCAGACCAGGAAGCGGTGGTAGGCGCGGACGAGCGGGTGGTCGTCCCGACGCGCCCAGAGGGCGGTCTTCAGCCACCAGAAAGGGCTGTGGAGCGCATGGGCGTAGTGCCCTCCCCGCCAGGCGAACCCCCGCCCGCAGATCGTCAGGCGAAGCATCGTCGCCTCGAAGATCCGCACGTGCCCTCCCGGCTGGTCCGCATAGCCGCCCGGTCCCGGGGCGAGCCTCCAGCAGATCCGCTCAGGCCAGGCGCGCGGCACGCTGACGGCCAGCCGACCGCCCGGTTTGAGGACGCGGTCGATCTCCGCGAGGGCAGCGTCGACGTCCGGCAGGTGCTCCAACACCTCGCTGCAGACCACCACGTCGAATGCGCGCTCGTTGAAAGGCAGCCGGTAGGCGTCCCCTCGGACGAACTGGGTTCCCCCGTCGCCCGGACCCAGCATCTTCAGCCCTTCGGCCGCCTTGACGAGCGAAGGCGCATCGGCGTCCAACCCGACCGCCTGGACGCCCGGCGCGAGATGGAAGGCGTGCGTGTGACGTCCTTCCCCACAGCCGAGATCCAGCACCCGCTCGCCTGGCGCCAGCGCAAGCCGCTCGAGCCGCACCGTCAGCATTGCCGGCTCACAGCCGCGGAGAGAATCTCCTCGTACCGCTCGGCCACGCGCTCCCAGGAGAACCTTGCCTCGGCGCGCGCCGCTGCAGCGGCCCCGAGGCGGCGGCGGCGCGCCGGATCGTCCAGCAGGTCCGCTATGGCTGAGCGCAAGGCTTCTGCATCGCCCGCAGGGACGACGACGCCCGCTTCCCCGACCACCTCTGGCAGGGCGCCGCCGTCGGTCACCACGACGGGCGCGCCGGTCGCCATGGCTTCCGCCGCCGGCAATCCGAACCCCTCATAAAGCGAGGGCGTGACGCAGATCGTCGCCTCGCCGAACAAGTCGCCCATGGCCTCGGCCGGCAGGTCGTGACGGAACTGCACGCGCTCGCGCAGACCGAGCGAGTCCAGCAGCTCAGTCGTCGGCCCTTCGCGAAGTCGGCCCACCACGACCAGCTCGAGCAAGGGGTGCTCCGAGATCAGGGCGGCGTAGGCTTGCAGGAGGTAGCGCAATCCCTTGAGCGGAGTGTCCGCGCTGGCCGTCGTGACCAGGCGCAGAGGGTGTCGCGCCTCGAAAGGCGCCGGCCGGAAGACCTCGCGGTCGACTCCCAGCGGAATGGCGGCGGCGCGCGCCGGATCGACCTTGAGATAGCGGGCGGCGTCCCGTCGGCTCGCTTCGGAGACGACGATGGCGTGCTGCAGACGCGGCGCCACCTGCTCCTGCATTTTCAGGAATCCGTACCACTGGCGCAGCAGCAGACGCATGCCCCAGCGAGGTTCGGCTTCGAGCGCGAGCTCCAGATCGCGCCGGATCGGATGATGGATGACGCCCACGACCGGGAGGCCCGCGCGTTCGATCGACAGCAGCCCGGAGGCCAGGGACTGATTGTCGAGCACGACGTCGTAGTTCGCCGCGTTGCGCCGCAGCCACGCCGCAGCCCGCCTCCCGAACGTGTAGGGCTCCATGAACGCGCCAGCGAGGTGGCCGAAATACTCGACCGTGTCGCTCCAGCTGAGGAGATGACGCCAGCGCAGGGCGCGATGCCCGTGATGGGGCTGTGCGTAGAGGTCGAGCGAGGGAATGCGCGTCAGCCGCACTCCCGGCGGGACCTCGGGATACGGAGGGCCCGAAAGGATATCGACGATGTGGCCACGGGCAGCCAGGGCGCGCGCGACGCGGGACACGAACACGCCTTGTCCCCCTACCCGCGGATCCGACCTGTAGGACAGGAAGGCGACGCGAAGAGGCGCGACCGCCCGGACTGGAGCGCGCGACTGGCGTGCAGGGGCGAGCGAAACGACCGCCATCCAACCTCCGGAGCCGGCGCCGGAGCCGGGAGGCCCTGCCTACAGGGCTTGGCCGCAGGGCGGCAATGGCGCGCTGTACAAATGCAGCACGAACCGCGCCTATTTTTCGCGGGCGCCGCTCAGTAGAGCGTCGCCATCGCGGACCGCTCGAAATCCATCAGCTCGTGAGTACGCCCGTGGCGCACTTTCACCGCCCATTCGGGATCCTGCAGGACGGCCCTGCCGACCGCGACGAGATCGAATTCGCCCCGCTCCAGGCGCCGGATGAGCTCGTCGAGGGAGGCCGGCTTGGAGGCCTCGCCTCCGTAGGCGGCGATGAACTCGCCGGAGAGGCCCACGGATCCCACGGTGATGGTGGGCAATCCCGTGAGCTTCTTCGCCCACCCGGCGAAATTCAGCTCCGAGCCGTCGAATTCGGGCTCCCAGAACCGGCGTTGGGAACAGTGCAGCATGTCCGCGCCGGCTTCGGCCAACGGCTGGAGCCAGGCTTCCATTTCGGCTGCGGTGTGAGCGAGCTTGGTCGAAAAATCCTGCTGCTTCCACTGCGAGAGGCGGATGATGACGGGAAAGTCGGGACCGACGGCGGCGCGGACGCTTTTCAGAATCTCAGCTGCGAACCGAGCGCGTTCGCCGATCGAGGGGCCGCCAAAGACGTCGTCGCGCTCGTTGGTGCCGTCCCAGAAGAACTGGTCGATCAGATAGCCGTGTGCGCCGTGCAGTTCGACCGCGTCGAAGCCCAGGCGCGCGGCCTCGCTGGCCGCGCGACCGAAGGCGTCGATGGCGTCGGCCACCTCCGCATCGCTCATCGGCTCGCCAAAGCGGTGTCCCGGGCTCGAGATGCCCGAGGGACTGTCATAGGGACCGGGCGGCGCCCAATCCTGGCGCCGGGAGCGTACGGCGCCGACGTGCCACAGCTGGGGCGCCATCAGACCGCCGTTCGCATGCACGGCGTCGATCACCGCCTTCCAGCCGGCCAGCTCCGACTGCCCGTGGAAGCGGGGAATGTCCGGGTCGTTGAGGGACGCCGGCCGTTCCACCCCCGTGCCCTCGGATATGATGAGCCCGATCTGGTTGGCAGCGCGGCGCGCGTAGTAGGCCGCGACTTCCTCCGTGGGCACCCCGCCTGGCGACTTCGATCGCGTCATCGGCGCCATGACGAGGCGATTGGGCAGGGTCAGGCCCTTGAAGGAGAAGGGCGCGAACAGGGGTTCGAGATTCATACAAGGACTCCGACGGAGAGGCGCCTGGCCGTCGGTGGGTGTAAGGTTTGCCGCAGAGCGTCGCCACGGGAGAATTTCTGATGCCGTGTCAACGGGAAGTCCGGCCTTTGACGCAGCGCATTCAGCTTGGGTTCAGCTTCATGCGATAATGTCGCTTCGAAGGCGACGGGTTGCGTTCGTCGGCCCCAGACCACTGTGGGCGACGATCTAGATCGAGGTTCCGAGGGAAGATGATGCGTAAGAAGATCACGGCGGCTCTGGCGGCGGTCTCGATCGGCGCCCTGAGCTTCGTCGCTGAGCCGGCTCTCGCACAGCACGGCGGCGGCGGCGGCGGTCACGGCGGTGGCGGTGGCGGTTTCCACGGCGGCGGCGGCGGTTTCCACGGCGGCGGCGGCGGTTTCCACGGC
>DASXGQ010000213.1:0-14319 GCA_036488995.1 Caulobacteraceae bacterium | reverse complement strand
CGGCGGGCTGTTGGAACGATCGCCCCCGAACTAGGTAGAGAACCGCCCTCTCCACCGCTTCGCGGTCCCCCTCCCCCATTCCGCTTCGCTGCATGGAGGAGGATCGAGCCCCCTTCAGACCTCGCTGTCTTCTTCGTGGTGCGCTTCGTGAACCTCGACCGGCTCGACGTGCTCCACAGGCTCGGCGAGCGTGGGGCCCTCCGGCTCTTCGACCTTGCGGCGAGCGTCGTCGCGGCGCTTCTTCTCCGCCGCCAGGCGGACCAGGGCGTCGAGTTCCAGCTGGCTGATCAGGCCCAGCGACACTGGGTCGACGGGCTTGATGTTCACCGAATTCCAGTGGGTCCGGTTGCGGACCTGATCGATCGTCGCCTTGGTGGTGCCAAGCGCCTTGGCGATCTGGGCGTCGGTCACTTCGGGGTGGTTGCGCACGAACCATGCGATGGCGTCGGGGCGATCCTGACGGCGCGAGACGGGGGTGTATCGCGGCGCCTTCTTGGCTGGCTTGAGCACCCCGGCGTGGCGGCTCTCCTGGGCCTTCATCCGATAGTTGGGATCGGCCTGGGCATGGTCCAGCTCCTCGCGCGTGAGCTGGCCGTTGGCGATGGGGTCCGCGCCGCGGATGTCGCGCGCCACCTCGCCGTCGGCGATGCCCTTCACCTCCAGCGGGTGAAGCCCGCAGAAATCCGCGATCTGATCGAAGGTCATCGAGGTGTTGTCCACCAGCCAGACGGCGGTGGCCTTGGGCATCAGGACGTCGGTCAACGGGCTCTCCAGAAACAGCGGCGCCCGGCCTCTCGGCCGGGCGTGATCATCAGCCTGAAATATAACGCGCCCAGAGCTGAAAACAAACGAGAACGGACGAAACTCGCGCCTTGTTGGCGCGGCCGGTTGTCCGTCACACGCGCAGGCGTCCCTCAACCACAGTCACGGCGGAGCCGCGCAGGAGCACGCGCTCGCCCCGCCGTTCGCACTCCAGATCGCCGCCGCGACCGGGAAAAGCCTGATGGAACCGCAAGGTCTCGCGGCCGAGCTTGTCGCTGAAGAGCGGCGAGAGCATGCAGTGCAGCGAGCCGGTGGCCGGATCCTCTGGAATGCCTGCCCCAGGTGCGAAGAAACGGCTCACCACGTCGTAGGGGGAGCCCGGATCGGCGACGGCGGTGACTCCGAGCATGCCGGCTCCAGCTCTCAGGGCGAAGAAGGTCATCTCTTTGATCGCCGCGAGGTCCGGCGCGGCGCGGTGGACGGCCGTCTCGTCCTTCAGGACCGCGACGACATACTGCCCCGACCAGACCTCGACTGGCGCGGCGCCGATCGCAAAGGCGAGGTTCTCCGGCTCATCGATCCGGTGGGGCGGATCGGCGGGGAAGTCCATCTCATAGCCATGGACGGCGCGTCTCACGGTGAGGCGGCCAGATTGGGTGTCGAACCTCACCTCCGATCCGTCCGCCCCGAGCTCGTCGAGGATGACGTGGCCGCTGGCGAGAGTGGCATGGCCACAGAGCTTCACTTCTGTCGCGGGCGTGAACCAGCGCAGGTCGAACACCCGGTCCTCGCCGGTGCGCCGCAGGAATGCGGTTTCCGCCTGGTTGTTCTCAGCCGCCAGGGACTGCATCCAGCCGTCGTCCGGCCACGCGTCGAAGGGCTCGACCACGCAGGCCGGATTGCCCTTGAACGGCCCTTCGGCGAACGCGTCGATCATCCATTGGCGCATGCGCCACCCCTTTTCGTTCAGCGCAGCCGAAGCCCGTGCGCGATGATCCATGTGAAGGCGAAGGCGACCAGCGCCACCGCCGCCATACGCCATGCCGGCGCCAGGGGCGGGGCCTGGGCGCCTGGCGCGAGACGCCCGACGCCGGTGATCATCGGCCCCACCAGGTTCCGCCGCCTCAGGGCGTAAACCAGTATGGCGGTCAGGTGAAACCCGATGAGGGCGACCAGCACCCAGAACACCTTGTGGTGCCAATGGGCTATGGCCCTTCCGGTGTCGAAGTCGACGAACCGCGACAGGGGGCCCTCGTTAAGCTCGTCTTCATCGACGCTGAACAGCCCCAGACCCACCTGGGTCACCAGGGCGAGCAGCATCGCCGCCACGCTCCACCCGCCCAGGGGATTGTGACCCACCGCGACCTGGCTCAGCCGCCCGCCCACATACTCCGCGACCGTGCGCGGTCCGGCGAGGAAGCGGGCGAAGCGGGCCGTGGGCGAGCCGAACACGCCCCAGAGCAGCCGGAAGCTCAACAATCCGAGGATCGTGAATCCGGAGAGAAGGTGCCAGGGGAGGTGGTCGTGCGTCGCCGACCACCATGAGAACGGGATCAACAGGACGAGCAGCCAGTGGAGGGCGCGCGTGGGAAGGTCCCAGATACGCGCCCGCACCGGCGTCGCTTCGGCGGCGGCCAGTTCCGCCGGCAAGTCAGTCGTCCTTTTCCTTCGCCTGGAACTTCTCGTGACAGGCGTGGCAGGCCTGGCCGAGGGCCTTCGCCGCCGGTCCGACCTTGGCCATGTCCCCGCTTCCCGCGACGGCGTCGAAGTTAGCGGCGGCGACCTGAAGGTCGTGCGCCTTGGCCTGGAAGTCCTGCTGGTCCGTCCAGACCACCGGCAGGGCCCTGGTCTTCGCCCCCGTCTCCGGTCCGCTGCCTTTAGGGAACCAGGTCAGGATGGCCTTGGAGTTCGTGTAGATCTTGTCGGCGTTCGGCTTGATCACAGCTGGGTCGGCGCTGCCGGCCTTGAGCGAATCGACGATCGCCTTCGACGCCTTGCCCATCTCCTTCATGTGCGCCTGACGGTCCTTGAGCGCGTCCACGCCGGTGAGGCCGGCGGCAACCGCCGCGCCGGCAGAAAGGACGGCACCGGCCATCATCAGGGTCCGCAGCAGTTCGTTCCTGTGTTCAACAGCCAAGACGTCCCTCCTCCATTTGGCGAGCGCATCCCGCGTCACGCAGACACTGGAAATGCGCCAGCGCCGATGTAGCTTGGCCCGCGAGTCAGCACAAACGCTCAGTTTTTCCGCCTTTTTTGGCCATCGATCGGACACGGCGGCCGTCGACATACGGGCCCGCGGACGCAGGTCGAAGACCGCGCGCCGCTCCTTCGCTGGGACGCGCGGCGCCATTTGCGGCCGCCGCCGGCGGGTCAGGCTGCGCTCCGGCCTGGCGGGACGGGTGTCGGGGTCGTCGAGCGAAGGCTCGACGGGGTGGGCCCAGCTTGAAGTGAGGCGCGGATGACTTCGGTCGGCCGATCGATCGATCCCATGCTCCATTCTCGCCGGTTCCCCGGCGAGCGCGGTGAGGGCGGCGAGCCCATGATGTGGGCCGTGATCTGGCTCTGCGGCGCCATGATGCTGTTCGAGATGATCGGTGGTCTGATGTTCGGGTCCATCGCCCTGGTCGGCGACGGCCTGCACATGAGCACATACGCTGGCGCCCCGCTCATGGCTGCGGTCGCCTACGCCATTGCGCGCCGGCACGGCGACGATGCGCGATTCACGTTCGGAACTGGCAAGCTCGGCGATCTGGCCGGCTTCGCGAGCGCGATCATACTGGCGATGATCGCCCTGCTGACCGGCTACGAATCCATCTCGAGGGTCTTTCGTCCCGTTCCGATCCGCTTCACCGAGGCGATTCCGATCGCCTGCCTGGGCCTGTTCGTGAACATCGCGGGCGCCTGGCTCCTGCGCGGCCGCGACCACGAAAATTCTCGCAACTCAGCTCACCCACACGGTCACTCCCGCGACCATAGGGAAATCCGTCGGATCGTCACGAACGACGGCGTCATCGCCGTGGAGGTTTGCGAGAGCGATGCGCCCGCCCGCTTCAGGATGCGCGCCGAGACCGGACCCTCCCTCGCGGCCGGCTCGGTCGCCCTGGAGACCGTGAGGGCCGGCGGCGAGCGCCAGAGCTTCGTCATGGCCGATCGCGAAGGCTATCTCGAATCCATCGACGAGATTCCCGAGCCGCACGCCTTCGACGTCCTCGTGCGCCTGGGCGAGGAGACCGTGCCGGTCGCCTTCGAGGAGGATGGGAAGGATCGCCCCGGCGCCCGTACCCGTCGCGACAACGCCTTCCGCGCAGCGGTGATCAACGTCCTCGCCGATGCCGCGGTGTCGGTCTTCGTGATCTTCGGCCTGGTGATCGCCAGGGTCTTCGGCTGGCTGTGGATGGACCCCGTCGCGGGCGCCGTCGGCGCCTGCGTCATCTTCAGCTGGTCGATCGGCGTGATCCGCGACACCGGCGCCATCCTGCTGGACATGAACCCGGACCGGGACATGGCGCAGACGCTTCGCGCGGTCATCGAGACCGACGGCGACCGACTTGCCGACCTGCGCCTCTGGAGGCTCGGCCAGGGCCATCTGGGGGCCATCGTGTCGGTCCGCACATGCCAGGCCCGTGACCAGGGCTACTACAGGGCCAAGCTCGCCGGTTTCCGTTCCCTGTCCCATCTCACCATCGAGGTTCAGACGGCCTCGTGAGCGGAGGACCGGGCGGTCTGTAACTGACCTGCCGCCCGGATCTGGCGACTTAACGGTTCCTCAATGACGCCTGCCTCAGGATGGCGGTGATCTTTGGGAGCCTCACGCGAGGACCCGCGACCCTACGAGAAGCAAACGCACCCGACGCAGTCCCGGGCGAGGCTCAAAGGCGCATCGCTCCAATGCCGGGCGGGAGGGCGTACGGTGGGTGTCTCGAGGGGCGTCGCGCTCACCGGGGTGTCCTTTTGCATCCTCTGCTGGGCGCAGACCCGTCCCGCATTCGCCCAGGCCGCGCCGCAAGACCCGCGTGTGCCCGAGCTGATACAGGAGGTCGGCGAGCTCAAGGCCGAGGTTCGCGCGCTTCAGGATCAACTGGCCAAGCTCACTGCGGCCGTAGCGGCCAACGCCCCGGCAGCCGCGGCGGCGATCCCGGCCAAGCCGGCCGAGACGCCGACCGCCCCGGCGCCCGTGCTCGCGCAAGCCGCGCCCCCTGGCCAGGCTGCGCCTTCCGGTCAGGCAGCGCCTTCGACGCCACCGGCAAAGGGTGGAACGAGCGTCGCAGCGGACTTGCTCAAGGGCATGACGATCAATTTCCTGCTCGACACCTACTACGAATACAATACCGACGATCCGATCGGCCGGGTCAATCGCCTGCGCGCCTATGACGTGAGCAGCAACAGCTTCAGCCTAAACCAGGCCGATATCGTTCTCGAGAGCGCCCCCGATGTCGCAGACGGGAAGCCGTGGGGCTTGCGGCTCGACCTTCAGTTCGGCCAGGCGACGTCGACCCTGCAGGGCAATCTGTCCAACGAACTCCGGCCGGAGATCTATCGGAACATCTTCCAGGCTTACGGGACTTACGTGATTCCGGTGGGAACAGGTCTCAACGTCGACTTTGGAAAATGGGCCAGTTCGCTCGGTCTAGAAGGAAATTATACGAAAGACCAATTCAATTATTCGAGGTCATTCTGGTTCGATTTCCTCCCATTCTATCATACAGGGCTACGCGTCAGGTACCAGGTAAACAGCGTTCTGGGCCTTAATTTCTGGGTTACGAACGGCACACAGCAGACCGAAGCTTTCAATAACTACAAGGATCAGATGTATGGAGTCGTTCTGACGCCGACATCACGCGTCACGTGGACAATTAATTACTATCGAGGTCAGGAGCACCCAGACGTCATCTTTATCCAGAACCCAACTTCGCCGCCGTCGAACTTGCCAAATCAGCAGGGGACCTTCTTCGAGCCGATCCCAAACCCACCGACCGGACTGCTGAACATCGCCGACACCTATGCGACGTGGGAGGCTACCCGGAAGCTCACGCTCGCAGCGGAAGGGGACTTCGTGGAGGAGCGGCTGTTCACCTATTCTCCACCGCAGCATGTCACGGGCGGAGCGCTATACGTCTCCTATCAACTTACCCCGAGGATCTCGCTGTCGGCCCGCGGTGAGTACATGAACGACTCGGACGGTCTCTTCAGCGGCGAAGACCAGATCCTGAAGGAGATCACACTCACGGTCGGCTGGCGGCCGGAGGACGGCTTCCTGCTGATGGGCGAGTTCCGCCGCGATATGTCGAACAAGCCCTTCTTCTACGGAGACGCGCTCGGCCTGCTCCTGAGAAACCAGCCGACGATCGGTTTCGGCGCCGTCTGGTGGTTCGGCCAGAAGCAGGGCGCGTGGTGAGGGGTCTCCCTACGCTTCTTCGGGGCTTCGGGCTCAGGGTGGCCTGCCATCCGAAGCCCGCAGGGCGAAGGATGGCGTCCCGTACAGGACTCGAACCTGTGACCCCCGGTTTAGGAAACCGATGCTCTATCCGGCTGAGCTAACGGGACGGGTCGCCGCCTTTTAGGCTGCCCAGGCGCCTCTCCACAACGCCCAACGCCCCTCCCCGAGTCCAATCGCCCTCGACGGCAAAGCCAAAAGCCGCCATCGACAGGGCTCGGGGACTTTGAAGGGCGAGGCATGTTCGAATCGCTGCGGGAAATGGACCGGCGCCAATGGAGCGCCACTTTGGCCGCCTTCGCCGGCTGGACGCTCGACGCTTTCGATTTCTTCCTGATGGTCTTCATGTTCCAGGCCATCGCGCGGGAATTCCACGCCAGCGTCCCGGCGGTGACGGCCGCCAGCGCGGTGACCCTGGCCGCGCGGCCCTTCGGCGCCTTCTTTTTCGGCCAGCTGGCCGATCGCTTCGGCCGCCGGCCTGTGCTCATCGCGGTGATCCTGCTCTATTCGGCCTTCGAGCTGGCTTCGGCCTTCGCCCCCAGCCTGGCGATCCTGCTGGTCATGCGCGCCCTGTTCGGCTTCTCGATGGGGGGTGAATGGGGGGTGGGCGCGTCGCTCGCCATGGAGACGATCCCGGTCAAGGCGCGGGGCGTAGTCAGCGGCTTCCTGCAGGAGGGCTACGCCGTCGGGTACCTGCTGGCGGCGCTCGTCTACTTCCTCCTCTTCGACCGGATCGGCTGGCGCGGCATGTTCATCGTCGGCGTCGCCCCGGCCCTGATTTCGGCATTCATCTTCCTGAGCGTGAAGGAATCGCCGTCGTTCGAGGCCGCCCGTCACACGCGCCCTGCGGGCCAGCATCGTCACGTATGGGCGATCGGCGCGATCGCCCTTCTCGTCGCCATCGCGCCATCGACCTTGTCGATCTTTACCGGCGTCGGCGTGACGACCCTGATCTACGCGATCTGCGTGCCCGTGGGTCTTGCAGGCCTCTGGGCGTTCCGCAGCCACTGGCGCATCGCGCTCTACCTCGCCGTGATGATGATGGCTTTCAATCTCTTCAGCCACGGCACGCAGGATCTCTACCCGACCTTCATCAAGGCGCGCGGTTTCGGCACTGGCGAAGTGGGCCTGGCAACGGCGATCGGAAACTTCGGCGCCATCTTTGGCGGCGTGCTGATGGGGGCCTGGTCGGAACGCCTGGGCCGGCGGCGTGCGATCGTGATCGCGGCGGCGGCCTCGATCTTCATGATACCCCTGTGGGCCTTCTCGCACACGCTGGTCCTGCTCGCGGCAGGGGCTTTCGCGATGCAGGCGGCCGTGCAGGGGGCCTGGGGCGTCGTCCCGGCGCACCTGAACGAGATGGCGCCCTCGGACGCGCGCGGGGCCTTCCCCGGCTACGTCTATCAGATGGGCAACCTGCTCGCCTCGGGCCTGATCGTCGGCCAGGCGACCCTGGCCAAGGCGCACGGCGGCCAATACGGCTTCGCCCTCGCCATCACGGCGGGCGCCGTGGCGGTCATGCTGATGCTTATCGTGGGATTTGGGCCAGAGCGGCGAGGCGTCGACCTGGCGGTCGAGCAGGCGTGACGGTATCCCTCCCCTTCCGGGGAGGGTGGCTCGACTCGAAGCGGCGAGACGGGTGGGGAACCCTGGGGAAGACCGCGATATCGGGGATGATCCAAACTTCCCCACCCGGCTTCGCTGCGCTCAGCCACCCTCCCCGGAAGGGGAGGGACCGCCAAGCGTGAGAGGATCCGTCAGGCCGCCTTGCGCAGCGACTTGTGCAGCATCTCGATCGCCGCATCGCGGTCGATCTGTTCGATGGCGGCCACTTCGCGCGCCATCCGGTCGAGGGCCGACTCGTAGAGCTGCCGCTCGGAATAGGACTGCTCGGGCTGGCTCTCCGAGCGGTGCAGGTCGCGGACGACTTCGGCGATGGAGATCAGGTCCCCGGAATTGATCTTGGCTTCGTATTCCTGGGCTCGGCGGCTCCACATGGTGCGCTTCACGCGGGCGCGACCCTTCAGCGTGCTCAGCGCCTGAACGACGATATTGCCTTCCGCGAGGGCGCGCAGTCCGGCGGTGCGCGCCTTCTTGGTCGGGACCCGCAGGGTCATCTTCTCATGATCGAAGGTGATCACGTACACCTCGAGCGCCATCCCCACGACCTCCTGGGTCTCCACTCCCACGACGACGCCCACGCCATGCGCGGGGTAGACGACGTGATCACCCACGGAAAAATCGTGTGCGCTCTTAAGGCTCATGATGTCTGATCTCCTTCCAATACGTCTCGCCGGCCGACGACCCGATCGCCGGCGATTTATAGGGTGAGGGGGCCTTGCTAGGTCCCGCCCACGAGACGGCGGAAGCCTCGCGGCGTCGCAAGGCCATCACGTGGGGTCCCGTGAACCTCGGGCGCAGGGCGCACGCGAAATGGTCAGCGTGCGGGCGGCGACCCGATGTGGTTCTTTTACCACAGAAGGCCGAACCTTTAAAGGCTTTGTGACATCCCGCGTCCGGTCGCCGCAGGACGAAAGAGCGCAGTCCGGCTGAGCTTGATCTCAGGAGCCCTGGCCGGGCTTTTCACTGAAATACTTCTCGAGCTTACCAGACTCGCGCTCATACTGTTCCGCGTCCGCCGGCGGCGTTCCTTTGAGCGTAATGTTCGGCCAGACCTTCGAATACTCGGTGTTGATCCGAAGCCACTTTCCGTCCGGATCGTCTTCCGTGTCGGGCTTGATCGCGTCCACCGGGCACTCGGGCTCGCAGACTCCGCAGTCGATGCACTCGTCGGGATTGATGGCGAGGAAGTTCTCCCCCTCGTAGAAGCAGTCGACGGGGCAGACCTCCACGCAGTCCATGAACTTGCACTTAATGCAGGGGTCGGTGACGATATAGGTCATCCAGGGGCTCGGGTCAGGAATGGACGGCGCGGGCGCCGCGCCGTCGCTGGACGGGCGGCGGTGTATCTGAGGCGCGGCCGCCGTTTGTCAATGCCGCCGGGTCTCGTCGGCGGATTATTCAGCGCCCGATGCATGGCCGCCTTGGGGCGGCGCCAGAGGGGCGTACAACCCGCGCGCCTCCGAGGCGGGTCCGCGGCGCTCACCGAGACTCACCACCCGCACCGCCGTCAGTCGTCCTGCGATCGCGAACACCAGCTCGTCCCCCGGCCGGACCGTGCGCGAGGCCTTGTCCAGCCGCGTCTGCACCCCGTTGCGAGCCAGGCGTATGCGTCCTTCCTCCGCCAGGCGGGCGGCAAGCGAGCGGGTCTTCGAGAATCGGGCCCGCCAGAGCCACACGTCGATCCGGCAGGCGTCTTCAGCCATGGGCGCGCCTTGCCCGTGGCCGCTTGCGGCGCGGGGGGCGGGGCGCAGCGGGTTGCAAGGCCGCGAGCGCGGCGAACGGCGAGTGCGGACGGTGTTGCGCCGAAGGCGTGTTGGTCGCCGAGCGCCGGCGCCGCCAGAACGTCGCCTCGCCCGGCTTGTGTCCCCGCACGGGGAGGTATCCCAGCCCACGCAGAATCTCCCGCGTCTGCCTCTCGGTCCAGCCGAGCTCCTGGCGGTGCGCCTCGCTCAGGTGAAGCGCGCCATCCTCCTGTCGCCCGGACTGCAGGTGTTCCGAGAGGCGGTCGAGGCTCTCCGCGGTGACTGCGAGCCCGCCGACGCGGATCAGGCGCCGCAGGCCCAGGGCGCGTGGCGACGGCGGCGGGGTCACCAGGCGGATCGGCCCCTCTCCGCCGGGACGCCAGTCGGGAGCGGCGAGGCGCGCGAAGGCCTCGGCGAGGGGAGCGGCGTCCTCTCGCCGTTCGAGCCGGATCGCGAACTGGCCAAAGCGGACGCCCACGGCGCGCAGAGCGCGCCGCTCGCCTCGGCTCAGATGAGCAAGGTCGGTCTCCACCGCCCGACGATCCATGGCGCCGCCATTTTCGAGCAGCCGGTAGGCAATCCCTCGCGCCAGGCCTTTCAGGCTCCCCGACGCGACGGCGTCGGCGAGGGCCTTGAACGAAGACAGCCGCCGGCTGGCCTCGCCAGCGACAAAGGCCTCCAGGCGCCTGGCTGCGCGTTCCCGCGCCAAGGGTGGGCCCAGTTCCCCATGGAGACGCACTGAAGGTTTGAACGGGTCGCCGCCGAACAGCGTCCCAGCCGACTCGCCCTGCCACAGGACATCCCCTGAGGCCTCGAAGGCGAACGCCTCGTCCCCTTCCTGGGCGAGGCGGCCGAGCCGGCGCGCCACCTCCGGGCCCACGGCCTTCTGCACGGCCGCCCGCAGGGTCCGCGCTTCCAGTGCGCCGGAGCCCTGCGCCGGTTCGAACCGCACGCCCTGAAGCCGGCCCACGAACTGGCCTTCCACAGTCACAACGCCGTCCGCCCCCACTCCGGCGAGCAGGTCCTCGCCGGCGCCCAGGCTGCGCATGAGCACGCTCGTGCGCCGGTCGATGAACCGCGCCATGAGTTTCTCGTGGAGGGTGTCGGAGAGGCGATCCTCGAGCTGGCGTGTCACCTCGCGCCAGTGCGGGGCGTCAGCCAGCCAGTCTGGGCGGTTGGCGACATATGCGAGGGTGCGCACCCCGGCGAGGCGCGTGGACAAGGCGTCGATCTCGCCGTCCAGCCGGTCGAACCGCCGGTGCTGCTCGGCCATCCAGTCGTTGGGAATGACCCGATGGCCCGTGCTCAGGTGTTCGAACAGGATCCGCACGAGCCCCATGTGCTCGTCCGGCGTGATCTTGCGGAAGTCGGGGGTCTGGCAGGCGTCCCACAGTCGCAGCAGGACAGAGCGGTCGCGCGCGCGGTCGGCGACCTCGGGATCCGCCGCGAGCCGCCGCAAGGCGCGTTCGTCCATCGCCTCCTCCGCGCTCTTCAGCCCTTCTCTGGGCGCGGGGGCGGCGAGGGAGCGCGTCAGGTCGGCGAGGGAATCGAAGTCGAGGGCGCTGTTGCGCCAGAAGGCCGCTTCCACCGGCGCGAACCGGTGGCCCTCGACCGCCTCGACGAGTTCGTCGTCCATCGCCGGGCAGCCGCCGGTGACGCCGAAGGTCCCGTCCTTGCGGAAGCGGCCGGCGCGGCCGGCGATCTGGCCGACCTCGTGGGGATAGAGCGGCCGGCGCCGTTTGCCGTCGAACTTCTCCAGGCCGGCGAAGGCCACATGGTCGACGTCCATGTTCAGCCCCATGCCGATCGCATCGGTGGCCACCAGGAAATCGACTTCGCCCGACTGGTAGAGCGCGACCTGGGCGTTGCGCGTCCGCGGGCTCAGCGAGCCCATCACCACCGCCGCGCCGCCCTTCTGCCGGCGGATCAGCTCGGCCACGGCGTAGACCTGCTCGGCCGAGAAGGCGACCACGGCGCTGCGGCGAGGCAGGCGCGTGAGCTTGCGGGCGCCGTGATAGGTCAGGGTCGAGAATCTCTCCCTCTCTACGATCTCGGCGCCGGGAAGCAGTCGGCGAACCAAGGGCGCCAATGTGCCGGCGCCCAGCAACATCGTCTCGAGGGTCCCCCGTGCGCGCAGGAGGCGGTCGGTAAAGATGTGTCCGCGCTCGGGGTCGGCGACCAGCTGCGCCTCGTCCACGGCCAGGAACTCCACCTGCCGCGTCATCGGCATGGCCTCGACCGTGCAGACGAAATAGTGCGCCCGCGGGGGGATGATCTTTTCTTCACCGGTGATCAGGGCGACGGCCCGTGGCCCGCGCGCGCGCGCGATGCGGTCGTAGATCTCGCGCGCCAGGAGGCGCAGCGGCAGGCCGATCATGCCTGAGGCGTGACCCAGCATCCGCTCTACGGCGAGGTGGGTCTTACCGGTGTTGGTGGGGCCCAACACCGCGACGAGTCGGGAAGGCGCCTGTCCCGTCGGACGGTGACTCATGACGTCCCTCCATGTGGCGGATGGAAGGATGAAACGCAATCGCGGCAAGGCCTTGGCCGCGAGTTAACAAACGTTCTGCTGAATCCGGAACGAGGCCGAAACGAATCACGTCCGAATCGCTGACTCGACAGCGAATCAGGTTTCGTTCCCTACGAGATATTGTGGGCTGCTTCGGTGTTAGGCACAACGGCCGCATGACCTGGTCGGCTCAGCAATATGTCGCGTTCGAAGAGGAGCGCACGAGGCCCGTGCGCGACCTCGTGACCGCCGTCCCGGGCGGCTCGGTGCGCCATGCGATCGACCTGGGATGCGGTCCGGGAAATTCGACCGAGGTCCTGCTCGACCGCTTCCCCGACGCGGCCGTGAGTGGCCTCGACAGCTCCCCCGACATGATCGAAGCCGCGCGCCGGCGCCTGCCCGCAGTGGAGTTCGAGGTGGGTTCGGTGGAGGCGTGGGACGCGCCGGGCCCATTCGACGTCATCCTCGCCAATGCGGTGTTTCACTGGGTTCCCGACCACGCGCGCCTGTTCCCGCGCCTGGTGACGAAGCTCGTCGCCGGCGGGGCGCTCGCGGTGCAGATGCCCGACAATCTCGAGGAGCCGTCTCATCGCCTCATGCGCGAGGTGGCGAGCGAGGGCCCGTGGGCGGAACGCCTGGCCGCCGCCGCGGGAGAACGGACCGAGGTCCAGTCTGCGGATTGGTATTTCCGTCTCCTGCAGCCCCTGTGTGCGCGCGTCGACGTCTGGCGCACGACCTATCATCACCTGCTGGCGGGCCCGGCGGCGGTGGTGGAGTGGTTCAAGGGAAGCGGCCTTCGCCCCTTCCTCGCCCCGCTCGACGAGGCGCAGCGCGTCGCCTACCTGGCGCGATACGAGGCGGCGATCGCGGCGGCCTATCCCCCCGCGGCCGACGGGATGGTGCTGCTGCCCTTCCCGCGACTCTTCATCGTCGCCGTTCGCTGACGGGCCTCAGGCTCGGGCCGCTTCGGCGCGGCGCAGGGTGCGGAGCGCTCCGCCAAGTGTCAGGAAACCACCGACCAAGAGCACCCAGGTCGCGGGTTCCGGCACGTACGACCCGACCGGCGTATTGAAGGTGATCGTGAACTGCGGGTCGTAGGGACTGTCGGTGAACATGCCGATCTCGTAGTCGCCTGGCGCGAGGTTGAGGCTCATCAAATTCGAGAATCCGTCCGTGCTCGACAGTTGCAGGTCCTGCAGTTCTGTCAAAGACGCGCCTGCCCCCCTGAACAGCTGGAAATCGAAGTCGGCGAGGGGGTTGGCGCCGAGGACCGTTCCCCGCGTCTGAAACAGTCCGCCATTCCAGGTGAAGGAATAGAACTGCGAGTCTGCGGCTGGTCCCGAAATGTCACTCGAGAGCCCGCCGACCAGACCAGCGGGGAGGGTGGTTGGGCTACCCAGCGAACCGCCCGAAAGACCTGACAGCACCTTTGGCGTGGCCGGCAGCACGGCTTGAAAGCCGTAGCCGACGCCAATGATCGGATAGGGGTCGCTCGACACGATATCGAGCTGTGATGTCATTCCGGTGAGTGAAAAACCCGAGTTGGGAACGCCGTAGCCGGAGCCGTATCCGGCAACCGCGATATATGCGCCGAGGTTTCCCGCTTCGTATGGCCCTGTGAACGGATAAAGCTTCGGTCCAGAGAAATTTGAGATTGTAGATTGAGTGATGGCGATGTTCGATCCTGCGAGAGAAGGTCCGGTAACAACTCTCGGGTCAAACATCGAGATGTAGGCGACGTTATAGACCCTTGATCCTGGCAGATCGAGCGGTTGGGTGTAATTGATCGTTTCAGTTGCGGAATCGCCCGCGTTGAGAAATATCGGCGAAATGAGCGTGTAACCGCCGCATAGCTCTATAGAACCATAATATCCACAGGTGAAGGTCGTTGGATCTGCTGTAAAGCTATTGCCGTAACTTGCCGGGACGGCGCGCCCCCCGCATAGAACCGTGGCTGCGCCGATCAGGCCGACGATCGAAACGCACCGGTTTTTGAAGTTCATGCCTCGCCTCCGAGAAAGCCCCCGCCTGGGGAGTACGCAGCACCTTTCCGCACACCGCCTAGCGGAGCGATCATTGTCAAGCTTCAGGTGCTACCGACGCTCGGGCGTCGCGTACGCACGCGCCGGAAGCGCCGAGTTGACGGGCCGTCGAGGGTTGCCCTATATGCCCGCCTCCCGCGCCCGGGCGATGAGCTTCGGGCGCGCATGCTTTGGATAAGGTCCCATGTCCCGCCGCTGCGAACTCAC
>DASXGQ010000186.1:0-1731 GCA_036488995.1 Caulobacteraceae bacterium | reverse complement strand
GCCCATTGCCCGCCATAGCGAGGTTGGGCGACCCCGTAGACAAGCTCCCGCCATGGCCGGTTACTTCCAAACATCCTTCGCCAAGAAGCTCTCCCTCAAGCACGGCCAGCGCGCCTTCTGGCGCGACATGCCCGGCGGCCGTGGAAGCGGAAATCCTCTCCGCCGGCCTCTCCCTTATCCGCCTCTCCGAGACCTCACCGCCCATCGACAGCCCACGTCTTCGTCACCCACCGCGCCGATCTCGCCGTCGCGATTGCGGAACTGCGACCCTGCCTCGCGCCGGCGGGCTTCCTGTGGGTGTCGTGGCCCAAGAGGGCATCGGGCGTTCCGACCGACATCACCGAGGACGACGTGCGCAGCGTGGCCCTGCCGACGGGCCTGGTGGACATCAAGGTGTGCGCGGCCGAGGCTTGGTCGGGGCTTAAGCTGGTGATCCCTCGCGAGCACCGGTGAAGCGACCGGCGGCTTCGTCCGTCAGCCTATGATGAGGGGCGAGCGCGCTAGGCGGGGGACGGTTGAATGCCAGCGTGGATTTGGCCTGATAGGATCCGTCCTCCCCGTTGACTTGCATATTGCAATATTCCATACTTCTCGTGTGACCGACGCCGCCTCCGCCGAAGCTCCCAATCCCGCCGTCCTGCGCGCCGAACAGCGCCTACGGCTGCTCGAAGAGCTCGCCCAGATGGAGATGGATCTGGCGCGGGCCCTGCAACGGCGAGCGATCGCCGCGGCCAATCCAACCCCGCCCGCCGAGTCGGACGCCGCCGCGGCGTCCGCCCCTGGCCCCGTCCCCGAAACGGCCGAAGATCTCTCCGCCGCCTTCGCCCGCATCGCACGATCCCTTCGCCTGACTCTCGCCCTCCAGGCTCGCGCGGAAGAGCAACTGCGCGCCCTGCTCGCCGGCGAGGCGGCCAAGGTGGAAGTGCGGCGCGCCGAGGCGAGCCGTCGCGCGGCGTCCGAGGCGAGGGCGCGGAGCGATTACCATCGCACCGAGGTCGAGTGCCTGGTGCTCGAGGCCGCCGAGCGGGAAGTCGAAGACGAGGAGGCGCTCGATAGCGTCCTGGAGGCCCTCGAGGAGCGCCTCGACGACGACGAGGCCTACTGGGACCTGGACGACATGTCCGTGCGAGAGGCGGTGGAACGGCTGTGCGCCGATCTCGAACTCTCCCCCGACTGGAGCCGCTGGCAAGGCGCGGGCTGGACGCCCAAGCCGCCTTTCTCCCGGTCCAGGTTCTCGGTCTGGGCTCGCCCCAGCCGCACGCCGCTCCGGCCGTTCGAAGACCCGCGCGCCCATCGGCGGGAATGAGCGGACGGCTCAGTTCCGCTCCGCGCCTCCCACTTCAGCCGCGCGCAGACACTCCAGCCACGCCCCCACATCCCGTTCCACCTGCGGAACGATCACCACCACTCTGCGCGCGTGTCGCTGCAGGCGGTGAACGCGCTGCGTCGCCCCGCAGCGGGCCGCGAAGGAGCGCTGTCAACTGCCCAACTTAACAGTGTTTTGTAATCCGCCGATTCCATGTAGAGACTCGGATCCGGCCGGGCTGCGCCCTGGTCGCCCCGCCCGGTGAGCACCTTCTCCAGATTATTGTGACGTGAGCTTCTCCCACCGTTCTCGACGCGCCCAATCCGTGGCCGTCGCGGCCCTGGCCGCGCTCGTCCTTGCGGGCTGCGGCGCACGCCACATGGGGCCGCCGCCCAGCGGGCCGGCCGTGGTCCAGGTCGTCACGA
>DASXGQ010000141.1:0-15549 GCA_036488995.1 Caulobacteraceae bacterium | reverse complement strand
TACTATTCGGTCCTGTTCGAAGATCCCGACGGCATCCGCCTCGAAGCCAATTTCGTACCCGGCCGCGGCAACCTCGACATCATCGCCGACGGCCCCCCGCTCGACGCCTCCGACTTCGGCCGATAGCGCGCGCGATGGCGGCCGACTTCCCGCACCGCGACGACGCGGTTGGGCGACTCTGGGCGGCGGCGGCGCTATCGTCCGCGCCGTGCGTTTCGACGACCGTTTCATCGATGAGCTGAAGTCGCGCCTGCGCCTGTCCGACGTGATCGGGCGCACGGTGAAACTGCGCCGGCAGGGACGGGAGTTCGTCGGCCTCTCGCCCTTCAACAAGGAGCGGAGCCCGAGCTTCTTCGTCAATGACGACAAGGGCTTCTTCCACGACTTCTCCTCGGGAAAGCACGGCGATCTCATCAGCTTCCTGCAGGAGACCGAGCGGCTGAGCTTCGCTGAGGCCGTCGAACGGCTCGCCGCCGAAGCCGGCGTGCCACTGCCGGAGCCGACGCCGGAGGCTGAGGCGAAGGGGCGTCGCCGGCAGGGCCTCGCTGACTGGCTCGAGGCGGCTGCGACTTGGTTCGAAGCGGAACTTCGCAGACCGGGCGGCCGGACCGCACGCGAATATCTCGAACGTCGGGGCTTGCCGGAATCGGAGTGGCAGCGGTTCCGTCTGGGATTCGCGCCCGCCGCTCGCATGGCTCTCAAGGATTACCTTGTGGCGAAGGGCGCGCTTCCGGCCGACCTCGTCGCCGCTGGACTGCTGATCGCGCCGGAGGAGGGCGGAAGCCCCTACGACCGTTTCCGCGATCGGGTGATCTTTCCCATCACCGACAGCCGGGGCCGTATCATCTCGTTCGGCGGCCGGGCGCTCGATCCAGGCGCTCGCGCCAAGTACCTCAACGGGCCGGACACCGACCTCTTCGACAAGGGGACGGTCCTCTACGGGCTTCCCGAGGCGCGCAAGCTGCTTCACGCGGGCGGGGAGGAGGCCGCCCTGGTCGTCGTCGAGGGCTACATGGACGTGATCGCGTGCCAGCGGGCGTCCATCCCGGGCGTAGCCGCCATGGGCACCTCCCTGACCGAGGCGCAGATGGAGAGCCTCTGGCGGCTTCATCCGGAGCCGACGCTGTGCTTCGACGCGGACCGGGCGGGCCAGCAGGCTTCGGCGCGCGCCATGGACCGGGCGCTGACGCGCCTCGCGCCAGGCCGGAGCTTCCGTTTCGCCGTGGTGTCCGGCGGCAAGGACCCAGACGACATGCTTCGCGAGCAGGGGCCAGCGGCGCTGCGCGAGCAGCTGTCGAAGACGATCCCTTTCGTCGAGGCCCTGTTTCTGCGGGAGCGCGACGCCGCCAGCCTCGAGACGCCGGAAGGGCGCGCGGGGCTGAAGCAGCGGCTACGTACGATGGCCAAAGCGATCGCCGATCCCGACCTGGCCGTCGCCTATCGCGACGATTTGCTGCGACGTTTCGACGCTGTCACACGTCCTGTGGGTCAACCGGCCCCGGCCGCGTGGGCGGGCGGGCGAAACTGGGTTCGGGGTGGTCCGCCGATCCCCGGGCCAGCGCGGCCTGCGGCGCGGGCCGCGGCGGATCGCCTCGCCAAGAGCCTTCATCCCGTCGCCGCGGCGCTGGCCTGGCAGGCGATTCAGGACCCTGGCGTGGTCGATGAACACCTTGAAGCCGTTCAGGTTGGAGGCTTCGGCGACGCTTCTCTCAATGAATTGGCCAAGGAAATCATCCGCCTGCGCCTTGATTCGGAGCACCTTGACACACACGCCTTGCGCCTCCATCTCGCTGAGCGGGGATTTAGCGCCCTGTTGATCGATGTCGAACGGGCCGCCGCTTTAGCCGGCGCGCCCTTTATCATGATGGACGTCGCAATCAGCGCCGCGAGATCTCAGTGGTCGTACGCGTTCGAGGTCATGAACAGAGTGACCGCGCTCGAGGAAGCGATCGTCGACGCCAAGCAATGCCTTGGCTCCGGCGGCGGTTCTGCGACGCTCATGAACTTGAAGAGCGAACACGATCGGCTGAGTCGCGCGATCTCCAGCCGCCAGATTTGGGGTCCCCGACAGCCCAGCTAGCTGGGCGGCGCCCTCGAAATTCTGGGCGCAAACACCATATTCTTCGGTCGCCCCGCCAGGGCGGCCGTTCCGAACGCGGAGATATTTGCAGATGAGCGTCTCAGCCGCCGCCGAGGCTCCCGAAACCGAAAGCCCAGCCGCGCCCGACGGCCCACTGCTCGACCTCACCGACGCCGCGGTCAAGAAGTTCATAAAGCAGGCCAAGGCTCGCGGCTACGTCACAATGGACGAGCTGAACAAGGTCCTGCCGTCCGAAGAGATGACGCCCGACGCCATCGAGGACACGATGACCATGCTCAACGAGATGGGCATCAATGTCATCGAGGCGGAGGAGGAGTCCGCCGAGGGCTCGGAAGTCACCGTCCGCGAGGAGACGGCGGTTGCGGAGACGGCCGAGAAGCCCAGCGCCTACGATCGCACCGACGATCCGGTGCGCATGTACCTTCGCGAAATGGGCTCTGTGGAGCTGCTCTCGCGCGAGGGCGAGATCGCCATAGCCAAGCGCATCGAGGCCGGGCGCGACACGATGATCCGCGGCCTGTGCGAGAGCGCCCTGACGTTCGAGGCGATCATGGTCTGGCGCGAGGAACTGGCCCAGGGCCGGATCCTGCTGCGCGAGGTGATCGATCTCGAGCAGACCTACGGCGGCCAGGCCACGCAGGCCCTGTCCGAGGCGGCGGTCGCTGGCGAGGCGGAGGATGCGCGGTCCGCTTCTGAGGGTGAGGACGAGGATGGCGCCGCCCCAGGCGCCTCGGACGATGATGACTTCGACGATGGCGCGGGACCCACCATCAGCGCGATGGAGGCCGAGCTGCGCGAGGGTGTCATGGCCACGCTCGACGCCATCGCCCTGGAATTCGAATCTTTCCGCCGCCTGCAGGAAAAGCTGGTCGAGCATCGCCTGCGCGGCGAGGATCTCGAATTGGCGGACCGCCGGTCGTACGAGACCGCCACCGGCGCCATCGTCCAACACCTCAAGACGCTGCGGCTGAACAACAACCGCATCGAGGCCCTGGTCGAGCAGCTCTACGCCATCAACAAGCGCCTGATCGCCCTCGAAGGCCGACTGATGCGCACGGCCGAAACGCACGCCATCTCCCGCCCGGAATTCCTCAAGGCCCACTTCGGAGCCGAGATGGACCCGAACTGGTGCGAGAAGGTTTCGGCGCTGGGCATCCGCTGGACGCGCTTCGTGGAGAAGGACGCCACGCAGATCGCCGACCTTCGCCGCGAGATCGCCTCGCTGGCGATGGAATCCGGCGTGCCGATCGATGACTACCGCCGCATTGTCCAGACCGTACAGAAGGGCGAGCGCGAAGCCCGCCAGGCGAAGAAGGAGATGGTCGAGGCCAACCTTCGCCTCGTGATCTCGATCGCCAAGAAGTACACCAACCGCGGTCTGCAGTTCCTGGATCTGATCCAGGAGGGAAACATCGGCCTGATGAAGGCGGTGGATAAGTTCGAGTACCGGCGCGGCTACAAGTTCTCGACCTACGCCACCTGGTGGATCCGGCAGGCCATCACTCGCTCGATCGCCGACCAGGCGCGCACCATTCGTATCCCGGTGCACATGATCGAGACGATCAACAAGATCGTTCGCACCTCGCGACAGATGCTGCACGAGATCGGCCGCGAGCCGACGCCCGAGGAACTGGCCGAGAAGCTGGCCATGCCGCTCGAAAAGGTGCGCAAGGTCCTGAAGATCGCGAAGGAGCCGATCAGCCTCGAGACGCCCATCGGCGATGAGGAAGACAGCCACCTGGGCGACTTCATCGAGGACAAGAACGCCGTCCTGCCCATCGACGCGGCGATCCAGTCCAACCTGCGGGAGACCACCACGCGGGTCCTGGCCTCGCTCACGCCGCGGGAGGAGCGGGTGCTGCGCATGCGCTTCGGCATCGGCATGAACACCGACCACACCCTCGAAGAGGTGGGCCAGCAATTCAGCGTCACCCGCGAGCGCATTCGCCAGATCGAAGCCAAGGCCCTGCGCAAGCTCAAGCACCCCAGCCGCAGCCGGCGCCTGCGTAGCTTCCTCGACAGCTGATCGCCACGCGTCCCTCCCTATGAAGGGGGGGACACGCACGCTCCTTCCGTTCGCGAATGCTCCAAGCTAAGCTTTGCGACACGCCGCCCTGGTGACTCGATTCGCACAGAGTGAGCGCGACGGGGGGACAGCATGCTCAGGAGCCTGGCGGCTTGCGCCGCCGCCGCACCGGCGAGTCTCTGGGCTTGCATAGCCCTCGCCCAGGCGTCCGCTCCCACGACGACCCCTCCGCCGGTTCCCGTTTCCGCCGAACCTGAAGCTGGTTCCTGCTGCCGCCTGACGGTCGGAACCCCGGTCGAGGTGGAACTGACTGAGGCAGTGAGCAGCAAGACGGCGGTCGAAGGCGGCCGCTTCGGGATCCGGCTCGCACAGGATCTCCAGGTCGATGGCCACCCGGTGCTCCTCGCGGGAGCCGTGGGCTATGGCGAGGTGATCGACGCGGCCGCGGGCGGCATTGCCGGACGCCCCGGAAAGCTCGTCCTGGTCGCCCGCAGCCTGGATGCCGGACCTGTCCACGTGCCCCTGCGTGGCTTTCATTTAGGCGCATCCGGCCGCGACAGCTCCAAGCTCGCCATCGGGCTTACCGCAACGCCCTACGTGGGAGTCCTGGCTCTCGCGATTCCCGGCGGCAACGTCGCCTACCCGGCAGGCACGAGAGTGACAGCCAAGGTGGCGGCCGATGTGCCGATCAGCCCGCTCGGCGCGCCCATCCCACCTGCCGGTCCCGCGACGCCAGTCGATGGCGCGGTTTCGGCCGCGCCCCAACCTTCCCTGCCGCCCGCGGCGGCGACCACGATTCCGGACAGAGGAACGCCATGAAAATCATCGCTTCGACGATCGCCATTGGTCTCGCGGCGGCTTGCGCGGCCGCTGCGTGGGCCCAGGACACAACACCGGCCGCCCCGCCCACCCCGGCTGCTCCTGCCGCCCAGGCCAACCCGGCAGTTCCGGCTGCGCCGGCCCCGGCTCCCGAGAGCGCCCAACCTGCTGGCCATATCCCGCCGCCTCCAGCCGGCAAAAGCCAGGTGGTCTTCTTCCGGACCGGCGCCTACATGGGCGCCGCGACGTGGTTCAAGGTCCGGGAAAACGGGGCGGAACTCGGCAAGCTCAGCAACCAGTCCTATTTCGTCGCGGTGCTCGACCCCGGATCACACACCTTCACTGCCGCGACCGAGAACCAGACCCACCTGAAACTCGAGCTCGATCCGGACGAGACCTACTATGTTCGCGGCACGCTGCAGATGGGCGTCCTGCTTTACGAGCCGAACCTCCAGCCTGCCGACGCTGAGCTCTTCGAGAAGCACTACAACCACATGCACGTAGTCAAGTTCGTCCCGGCCGACACCCCCAACGAGGTCGCGAAACCCGCCGGCTGACGTCTTCCCGCTCTCGACACCTGGCCGGGCTCATGCGTTTTCTGCCCGGATGACGAGCGAGAAGACGGTCGGCGGAGCCGCTGGCGATGACGGCTTGAAGGCTGTGGTGGCGAAGCTGTCGTGGCGGCTGCTGCCGCTGGTCGGGATCGGCTACTGCCTGGCCTATGTCGACCGGGTGAACATCAGCTTCGCCGCCTTGCAGATGAACGCGGAGCTGAAGTTCAGCGCCACGGCTTATGGGTCCGGGGCGGGCCTGTTCTTTCTGAGCTATGCGGCCTTCGAGATCCCGTCGAACCTTCTGATGGCGCGCGTTGGGGCGCGCCGATGGCTCGCGCGGATCATGGTCACCTGGGGAGTGATCGCCGCGGCGATGATGTTCGTGCGCACGCCGGTCCAATTCTACGCGCTGCGCTTCCTGCTCGGCCTCGCCGAGGCGGGCTTCTTCCCGGGCGTGATCTACTACCTGTCGCTCTGGTTCCCGGGAGCCTATCGCGCCCGGGCGATCAGCCGGTTCTACATCGCCGCGCCGCTCGCCTCGGTGTTCATGGGCTCTTTGGCGGGAAGCCTGCTTGGCATGAGCGGAGTGCTTGGCCTTGCCGGGTGGCAGTGGCTGTTCCTGATCGAGGGACTGCCTGCCGTAGCGATGGGTCTCGTTTTCCTGGTGATACTGCCGGATCGTCCCGCCTCGGCCGGCTGGCTGTCTGCCGCGGAAAAGCAGGCCCTGGACGACGCGTTCGCCGTGGACGCTGCTCCTTTCGCTCAGGCGGAAAGGCCCACCGTCATTCGGGCCATCTTCAATGTCCCGGTCCTGATGCTCGGCGTAGCAAACGTCCTGATCCTCGGGCTCTATTACGCCATCAACTTCTCAGCTCCGCTGGTGATCCGCGCCGCCACGCACTGGAGCGCCGGCCAGATCGGTGCTCTCGTGACGGCTTCGGGCGTGATCGGCGCGGCCTGTATGTTGATCTCGGGGTGGTCGTCGGATCGAGCGGGGGAGCGGCTTCTTCACCTCGCCCTGCCGCTGTTTGGCGTGGCCGCAGCGCTGGCGGTCCTGGCATGGATCTCCAATCCGACCGTCCTGGTGCTGTCCTTCCTGGTCTTCTCCGGCTTCTATTTCGCCGTCGGCGGAGTGTTCTGGGCGGCCAGCGACCGATTGCTGCCGCCGAGCTACACGCCCGTGGCCATAGCCGCGATCAACACCATCGGCATGATCGGCTCGTTCGTCGCCCCGATCCTCTGGGGGTGGTCCAAGGATGTCTCCAGGAGTTACGACCTGGGCCTGAAATCCTTGCCCTTTGGCTTTGCCGCGGCGGGACTTATCGTGCTGGCGCTTCGTCGCGCCGTGCGCCCGAGAGGCTCCTCCGCGCTCGACCTGGAGACGGTCGCGGAGGAGATCTGAGGGGAGGGAGCTACTTGCCCAGCGCCGCGTACACCGCCTTCTGCCACATCGGCAGGGCGAGCCGTGCGCCCATGCGTTGGCCGGTGGCGAGCTGGGCGGCGGCCTCTGGGCCGAGCGGCATCGAGTTCTGGATCAGATAGATCATCACCATGTCCTCGACCGGGTCGGCCTGCCACCAGGTCCCGAAGGCGCCCGGCCAGCTGAATGAGCCTTCCGATCCCGCGCCCATCCAGGCCTGTTTTTCCGGATCGGTGATGACGGAGAGGCCTAGGCCAAATCCCTGACCGGTCCAGAACGGGATGCCCATGAACGGAATTTCCCGCTGCTGCGGCGTGAGGCGGTTCTGGCGCATCAGGCGCACCGTCTCTTCCTTGAGCAGGCGCACGCCATCGACCTCGCCGCCGCCCAGCAGCATGCGGGCGAAGGTCAGGTAGTCGTCGGCGGTAGAGACCAGGCTGCCCCCGCCGCCGCAGAAGCTCGGCGGCGTATCGTGCCGGGGGAAGGCGACCGGCTCGAGATCGTCGCCAGCCTCGTTCATCCGATAGACCACGGCCGCGCGGTCGCGCTTGTCCGGTGGAATGTAGAAGTCCGTGTCGGTCATGCCGAGCGGCTGGAAGATCCGCTCCATCAGGACATCGCGGAAGCCCTTGCCGGCGATGCGCCCGACAAGGAAGCCGAGGACATCCGTGGCGTGGCTGTAGTGGAAGCGCTCTCCGGGCGGATAGGACAGAGGAAGGCTCGCCAGCGCCGCCATCCATGCGCCCGGGTCGGTGTTGATCGAAAGGACGTCCCCCAACGCCTTCTGGTGGGCGTAGGCGATCGGGCCGATCGAGGTGAAACCGTAGGCCAGACCCGCCCGGTGCGTGAAAAGATCGTCGAATGTGATTTCGCGCGGCGACGGATAGGTGTCCTCCACGGGCCCTGTGGGGGACTTCAGCACCCGCATGTCCTTGAACTCGGGCGCCCAGCGGGTGATCGGGTCATCCAGCTTGAACGCTCCTTCCTCCATCAACATCAGGGCGGCCACGGAAGTGACCGGCTTGGTCATGGAGGCGATGCGGAAGATGGTGTCGCGGGCCATGGGGCGTTGTTCCGCCCGATCCGCCATCCCCTGGACGCTGATCTGGATGATCTCTCCTCGCCGCCAGACGAGGGTCACGGCGCCTGAAAGGTCTCCCGCCTCGATTGCCGTCATCAGCGCCCCAGGCGCCTTGCCCATGACTTCCGGATCGAAGTCGCGCGCCGTCTGACCGTCCATTCCTGCTGCTCCCGCTCCCTGGCTTTGTTGCGCCGATGGATAGCGGCAATCACCCCTGCCGCCTACTGCCGCGTTGCGCGGCGGGTGGCGGCGCTTCATATAACGAAAGCTTTATATCCCGGCGCGATCTGTGTTAGGCCCACGCTTTCCGTTGGCTCGGCAAGTGCGCCGGGCCGCCTGCGCCGTTCTTGAGGACCTCCATGAAGACCGACCGCTCCCGTTACCTCTTCACCAGCGAGAGCGTTTCCGAGGGTCACCCCGACAAGGTCGCAGACAGGATCTCCGACACCGTCGTCGACGCTTTCCTCGCCGCCGACCCCTACGCCCGCGTCGCGTGCGAGACCCTGGTGACCACCAACCTGATCGTGCTCGCCGGAGAGGTGAGGGGTCCCTCTGGGACCATCGAAGGCCTCGAGGACAAGGTTCGCGCCGCGGTGCGCGACATCGGCTACGAGCAGGAAGGCTTCCACTGGGGCACAGCCGCCTACCAGTGCCACCTCCACGGGCAGTCTGCCGACATCGCCATGGGCGTCGACGCCGCCGGCAACAAGGATGAGGGCGCCGGCGACCAGGGGATCATGTTCGGCTACGCCACCAGCGAGACGCCCGAGCTGATGCCGGCGACGCTGCAATACTCGCACAACATCCTGAGCTCCCTGGCTCGCGCCCGACACAAGGACCGCAGCCTGGGTCTCGAGCCCGACGCCAAGAGCCAGGTCACCCTCGTCTACGAAAATGGCCGTCCTGTCCGGGCGGACTCCATCGTGCTCTCGACCCAGCATCGCGAGGGCCTGACCCCGTCCGACGTTTTCGACATCGTGCGGCCCTATGTGACGGCGGTCTTCCCGGCCGGCTTCATCGACGACGAAACCCAGTGGCACATCAACCCGACCGGCAACTTCGTGATCGGCGGTCCTGATGGCGATTGCGGCCTCACCGGGCGAAAGATCATCGTCGACACCTACGGCGGCGCGGCGCCTCACGGGGGCGGCGCATTCTCGGGCAAGGATCCGACCAAGGTGGACCGCTCGGCGGCCTACGCCTGCCGCTACCTGGCCAAGAACGTCGTCGCCGCGGGCCTTGCGGACAAGTGCACGATCCAGATCGGCTATGCGATCGGCGTGTCCCAGCCGCTCAGCTTCTACGTCAACCTGCAGGGCGGCCACGTCGATCCTGCGAAGCTGGAGACCATGCTGCCGGAGATGATCGGCGGGGCTACGCCCCGCGCCATCCGCGAGCACCTCGGCCTCAACCGCCCGATCTACGCCCGCACCACCGCCTATGGCCATTTCGGCCGCGAACCGGAAGCCGACGGCGGCTTCTCGTGGGAGCGTACGGATCTGGCCGACGAGCTGCGCCGCGCGTTCTGAGCCCTACGCCGGGGCGGGGCCCGTGGCCTCGCCCGGCGCCCGCTCATTGAGCAGGGGCACAAGCAGGTAGTTGAGCGCCGCCAAGGTGAACGCGCCGGCCTCGGCGTAGCGAAGCACGCCGGCGCGATCGACCACATAGTTCCAGGGTACGGAGCCGTCGCCGCCGTAGGGACCGGAGAAGCGCCGGGCCATCGCGAAGGACACCTTCGACGCGAGGGGCGCGAGATTCTGAATCGGAATCTGCTCCTCCTGCGTGATGGCAAGCACCCTGAGCCCGAAGTTCTGCCGGGCGCGAAAGTAGGCGTCCAGCAAGGGCAGCTCGGTGCGGCACGGACCGCACCAGGTGGCCCAGAAGTTCAGGATCAGGACGTCGCTCTTGAAGTCGGCGAGCGCGACCTTCTGGCCTTGGAAGGTGACAGCGTGGAAGTCGGGCGCGGGCTGACCCACGGCCGGTGAACCGCGGGCGGACGCCGAGCGCGGGTAGAGCGCTATAGCAGCTCCCAGGGTCAGTATCCTGCGTCGCTCGGTGTCCATTCCACCCCGCGAGCCTGTTCAGGTTAGGTCAACGGCGCACGTCAGGTCGCCTTCAGCGCCGCCTTGATCCGTTCGGCCGTCAGCGGCAGCTCGCGTACGCGAGCGCCGCAGGCGGCGTAGACGGCGTTGACCACAGCGGGGATCACCGGCGGAAGGGCCGGCTCACCCAGTCCCGTGGGCGGGTGATCAGTGACCAGGAAATGGATGTCGATCTCCGGCGCGTCGGGCATGCGCACGAGGTCGAAATCGGGGATGTTGGTCGGCACCGTTCGGCCGTCCTTGAAATCCACGGCGCAGCGCAGCTGGCTGATCCCCTCGACGATTGATCCGGCCACCTGGGCCCGCCCGCCTAGCGGGTTGAGGACGATCGAGCCCACGTCGCCGACCACCCAGACCTTCTCCACCCGCCAGTCGCCGTCGTTGCTCACCCGCACCCGGGCGACCTCGGCGAAGTAGCCCCGGTGGCTGAAGTAGCAGCCGACGCCCATCCCGACCCCGGAAGGCAGGCCCTGGGCGCCCCAGCCCGAACGCTGAGCCACGAGCTCGAGGACCCCAGCGAGGCGGCCGATGTCCAGCTTCGGCTTGCCCTCTCCGGTGGCTTGAGCGTCGGCGGCGACGCGGGCGCGCATGTGGGCGAGGCGGAACGCGACCGGATCCTGACCCGCCGCGTGGGCAAGCTCGTCCCAGAAACCCTCATGGACGAACGAGAGCGCGTTGGATGCCGGCGCCCGCAGCCATCCGGTGGGGATGATGGTGGGGATCAGCGACTGCTCGGCGCGCGCCGAGTCGGCGAGGAGCCCCGGCGCGGCGTCCTGGGTCACGCCGCCGCCGGTCGCAGGCGTCGTCCCATCCCGCGTGAAGCTGACCCCGTGCGCGCGATAGGCGCTTACCCGCCCCTGAGCGTCCAGGCCCGCGTCGAACGCCATCCACAGCGCCGGGCGGTAGTAGTCATGGGCGACGTCGTCCTCGCGCGCCCACACCAGCTTGACCGGCGTCTTGGCCCTCATGGCGATGGCGGCCGATTCGACCGCCGCGTCGGCCATGAGCCGCCGCCCAAAGCCACCGCCACTGCGGCGCATATGCACCGTGACCTTCTCCAGCGGCAGGCCCAGCGTTTTGGCGGTCAACTCTCGCGCGTCGGTGGCGACCTGTGTTGGGGCGAAGAGCTCCACTCCACCATCGGCGGTCGGTCGCGCGGTGCAGTTCTGCGGTTCGAGGCTCAGATGCGCCAGGAACGGGGCGTGATAGACGGCCGAAACGCGCTTGGATGCGCCCGCGAGCGCCGCGTCGACGTCGCCGTGCTGGGAGGCGACCTTGCCAGCGCCTTTGAGGATCTGGCGCGCCTGCGCATCGTAGTGGTCGGTGGAATGTCCCGCGCCAGAAGTCTCGTCCCACTGGGCGTTCAGGACCTTGCGCGCCTGGTTCGCCAGCCACCAGTTGCGGGCGATGATGGCGACGCCGGGAGCATAGCCAGGCGCCAGCCCGACCTGCTTGCCCGGTGGCGGCGCCAGGCCCTCCAGGGCGAAGACCTGCGTCACGCCCGGCTGCCGGCGGGCGGCGTCCAGGTCGGCCGAGACCAGTTTCGCCCCTGGAACGGGCGATTTCACGTAGACGGCGTATTCGAGTCCCGGAACCTCCGTGTCGATGCCGAAAATGGGCTCGCCGCGGACCACCGCGGGCGTATCGACGCCGACATGGTCCCGGCCCAGCAGGACGAAGTCCTTGGGCGACTTGAGGACCAGCTTCGCCGGATCGGGAGGCGGAAGCTTCGCCGCGGCGGCGGCCAGACCGCCGTAGCCGAGGCGCCGGCCGCTTGCCGGATCGATCACCTCGCCGCGCTCCGTCTTCAGGCTCGCGGCGGGAAGGCCCCAACGCTCGGCCGCCGCCTGAACCAGCAGGGAGCGGGCCGCAGCGCCCACCTTGCGCATTGGTTCGTAGTTTTCCGGGGTCGTTGTACTGCCGCCCACCGACTGGTCGCCGAACCTTTGTTCGACCGGCGCAAACTCGATCCGCACGCGCGACCAGTCCGCGTCCATCTCCTCGGCGATGATCATCGGCAGAGTCGTTTTCGCGCCCTGGCCGATCTCCGGCGCCTTGGCGAGAAGCGTCACTGCGCCGTCAGGGGCGACGAGGACGTAGTCGCCGATCGCGCCGGCCGCCGCCGCGGCGGCCTCGCCAGACGTGGTGAAGCCGAAGCCGAGGGCCAGGCCGCCGCCCGCGGCCGCGCCGATAGAAAAGATCAGGCGCCGACGATCGATCATGGTCACGCCTCCACGCCGGCCGCTGTGTTGATGGCCGCGTGGATGCGATCGTAGCAGCCGCAGCGGCAGAGGTTCCCCGTCATCGCCCCTTCGATCTCGTCGCGCGTAGGGCGCGCCTTGTCCTTAAGCAGGGCGGCCGCGGTCATCATCTGGCCGGCCTGGCAATAGCCGCACTGCGGCACGTCGTGCGCGATCCATGCCGTCTGCAAGGCCGGGCCGTTCGGGTGCGCGTGCAGGCCCTCGATCGTGGTGATCTGACGCGAGCCAACAGTTCCTACCGGCGTCAGGCAGGCGCGCGTCGCGGCGCCGTCGACATGAACCGTGCAGGCGCCGCAGGCGCCGACGCCGCAGCCAAACTTGGTCCCCTTGAGACCAAGTTCGTCGCGGAGCACCCACAACAGCGGCATCTCCGGCGGAACCTCCGCCGTCAGGACCCGACCGTTGACCCTTAGCGAAATCGCCACGAGGAGCCTCCCTGCCTTTTTGTTCCTGATCTACACCCCCGGCGGCCTTCTCCAAAGCCTCGCTATTTCTAGCGACGGAGATGCGCGTCCTGCTGGCTCATCCGGGCGCGGACGGTGAAGACGCCATCGCCGCTCAGAACGCCGCCGCGGGCGAACAGGCGGCCCGATTGCCAGTTCGAGAGTCCCAGTTCAGGTCGTTCGAGTGCGTACTGGCCGTCCACCCAGCGGGTGAAGCCGTCGCCGACGAAGGCCGCGTCGAGGGCGTCGAAGGCGGCCGCCTTGGCCGCTTCGTCCTGCGAAATCACCGAGGCGATGAAGCGAGGGCTGTGGCGGTTGAAGAGCGCGATCGCCTCATTCAGCGAATCCACGATCACGAGACTGACCTCGGGGCTCTCCTCCCACTCCCATTCCCGGCCAAGCTCCTCGAGGGGGAGAGAGTCGACCTTGGGCTCGTCGTGGTCGCCGTCGGCTCGCCGCACCAGGCGTCGGGCGGCGAGCCACGACTGCGGGATCCAGACCTCGCTTCCCGCCGCGGCGTGAAGCTTGACCCCGTGGCCGCGTTGAGCGCCGGCCTCTTCGAGCGCGGCCAGGAAGCGCGGCGTCAGCTCTTGCGCGCGCGGGCGCACGATGCAGCAGACGTTCAGGGTGTTGCAGACCTTCCGGTCCAGGGAGGCCAACACCGTCGTCTCGAATCGATCGGCGGCCGCCTCCGTGTCGGCGATCATCCAGGCGCCCCCCGTCCCATGAAGGCTCACTGGCGTGCCCGCCTGGCGTGCGATTGCGCCAAGCTGAGCGACGGCGCGGCCCGAGCCGCGGGCGACCGCCAGGGAAAGGCGCGGATCTGCGAACATCGCCCAGCCGGCTGCGTGCTCGGCGCTGTCGATCAAGACCGCGGCGCCTTCGGGCAGGCCGGCCTCCCGAAGGGCTGGCGCGAGGGCGCGCTCGGAGAGCGCGCGGGCGGTGCCCAATGCATCGGAGCCGATCCTGAAGACGACGGTGTTTCCGCCACGAAGCACGCCCACCGCATCGGCGAAGACGTTAGGTCGCCCTTCGAACACGAAGCCGACGACGCCAAGCGGGGCCGTGGCCAACTCCACCGACCAGCCGTCGTGCTCGCGCCGTTCGACAAGCCGGCCCCGGCCCGCCGGCGCGTCTCGCCAGGCGTGCAAGCCGGCGATCATGTCCTTTCGCATGGCCTCGGAAGCGAGGAGGCGGGTCACGCTCGCGCCGCGCGCGCGGGCGCGCTCGACGTCCTGCGCGTTTGCCTTCGCGATTTCCGCCCAGGCTTCGGGCGAGGCGAGGCGCGCGGCGAAGGCCTCGAAGAAGGCGTTGATCCGTTCGTCGTCGATCCTGGACATGGCGGCGAACGCCTCGACGGCGCGATCCACGGCGCGTGTCGCCATCCGATGGGCGGCGCTGGACACGTGAAGCAGGTCGCCGGTCGTCTGCAGGACGATCAACCGGTCGCCAGAGCTGAACGCCTCGGCGAGTTCGGCAGACACATACGCGACCTTGTCGCCGCCGAACGGGATCGGCGTTCCGGCTTCGAGCCGCTCGAGCTTTCCGTTTCCAGTCATGACGTCGTCTTTAGGTCAGGGTCGGCATTGGCGCATAGCAGCGCCAGCGGCTAAATCCCGCACGCAATCATGAAGTAGGAGGGCCTCATGAAGACCCGAGCCGCCGTGGCCTGGAAGGCCGGTGAGAAACTCTCGATCGAAGAGGTCGACCTGGAGGGCCCTCGCGCCGGCGAGGTGCTGGTGGAGATCAAGGCGACCGGCATCTGCCACACCGACGAATTCACCCGATCGGGTGGCGATCCGGAAGGCATCTTCCCCGCAATTCTCGGCCACGAGGGCGCGGGCGTGGTTCTCGAAGTCGGGGCCGGGGTGACCTCGGTCAAGCCGGGCGATCATGTCATCCCGCTCTACACGCCCGAGTGTCGGCAGTGCAAAAGCTGCCTGTCGCGCCGCACGAACCTTTGCACTTCGATCCGCGCCACACAGGGCCGGGGTCTCATGCCCGACGAGACCAGCCGCTTCTCGATCAACGGCGAGAAGGTCTATCACTACATGGGCTGCTCGACCTTCTCGAACCATACCGTGCTGCCCGAGATCGCGGTGGCGAAGGTCCGCGAGGACGCTCCGTTCGACAAGATCTGCTACATAGGCTGCGGGGTGACGACCGGCGTTGGCGCGGTGATCTGGACCGCTAAGGTGTGGCCGGGCGCAAATGTCGTCGTCTTCGGGCTCGGCGGCATCGGCCTCAACGTCATTCAGGGCGCCAAGATGGCCGGCGCCGACAAGATCATCGGCGTCGATCTGAACCCAGAGCGCCAGGCCATGGGCCGCGCTTTCGGCATGACCCATTTCGTCAATCCCGACGAGGTGGGACGCGACAAGGTCGTGCAGGCGCTGGTCGACCTCACTGGCGGCGGCGCCGACTTCTCGTTCGAGTGCATCGGCAACGTCCACACCATGCGCCAGGCCCTGGAGTGCTGCCATCGCGGCTGGGGCGAGAGCGTGATCATCGGTGTCGCGGGTGCAGGGCAGGAGATCTCCACCCGGCCCTTCCAGCTCGTCACTGGACGCGTCTGGCGTGGGACGGCCTTCGGCGGCGCGAGGGGTCGGACCGACGTGCCGACGATCGTCGACTGGTACATGGAGGGTAAGATCCAGATCGACCCGCTGATCACGCACCTTTTGCCTTTGGAGCGGATCAACGAGGGGTTCGACCTGATGCACGCCGGCGAGAGCATCCGAT